>CAKTAA010000015.1 GCA_934526185.1 uncultured Eubacteriales bacterium
TCCTCCTTAGCTCAGTCGGTAGAGCATGCGGCTGTTAACCGCAGGGTCGTTGGTTCGAGCCCAACAGGGGGAGCCAAAAAATACCAAAAGCAAACGCTTTTGGTATTTTTTTTCATTGTGAAAGCAAATGGTGTATCATCAACAACGGCAATGCCGTTGTTGTATCTCATCGCCCGTAGGGCGCAAAAATAAGTTTTCGTAATGATGATATACAACGGAAAGCCGTTGATTTGTTTCGCAAATCCTTGCACCACTCGTAGCCGATATGGTATAATAGATTGTACGCAGGAGAACGTTATGAAAATTCTCAAGATTGATTACGATTACTATTATTATCCTAAAGATTATCCAAATATGGAAAGTTTTATTAAATATGCGAATGAGCATTACAATACGTTTATTGAGTTAACACAGTTTGAAACAGAAAACTGCGTTTTTCCTTATTTTATCAGCGAGGAAGTAAAACATGTTTTTATCAATATTGCATCTATAGAAAAGATAAGCGAGGCTGAAGCAAGCATTCTTTGTCGTTTGGATTATGATGCGCGGTTAGAACAAGCGGTAAAAAAGAAATGTATTGATTGTGTTCACTATGAAGAAGATTCAGAAGGTGATAATTTTAGAGGACATCGTGAAAAAATATCTCTTGACGGAGAATGTTGGGGATATGAAAAGAAAAGCTAAAGCAAACCTCGGTTCCTCCAGTTTTTTAACAAAGCAGGCAGAAAGACACCTCTTTTGTTCTACTGCGGCAAGAGGATTTTTATACTCCTGGCCCTATGCGTGCTGTGGTGTACGGCCTCGGCTGCATAGTTCACAATACATAAACGCGGTCGCGGATGGAAATGGCGCTGTGTTCTGATTTTGTCTAAAGGAAAGCCCGGCAATTCAAAAGCTTTTGAGAAGCGTATTCACTAAGAAAGTACGGTTGATGCTGTGGTTATTGGTTTGCAGAAAAGAAGTCAATTTCGACACATTTTACGACAAAGAGATA
This sequence comes from uncultured Eubacteriales bacterium, assembly GCA_934526185.1. Lineage (GTDB taxonomy): Bacteria > Bacillota > Clostridia > Oscillospirales > CAG-272 > CAKTAA01. Next base: position 995 of record CAKTAA010000015.1, read on the forward strand.
ATGGTAGAAGTGCGGTACCTAATTAAGCATAAATTCTGCGAATTTTGCTCTCTGCCTTGCCGAATAGGATGCATTGCGCTCCGAAGGTTTTGGAGGCAGAATTCTTGATGGTATCATTGCAGAGTCGGAGGAGAGACCGTTGCTCCGAATGTACAAGTCGACGGTGAAAAAGCAATAAGTACACTGCTTGGAGCCGTTTTACCCATTTTTGAGCGGTACGTAAAGCGATGCCGTGCAGCCGCTGCTACTATTGCTGAGAAGCTGTGCTGTATTGATTTCGGCAATAGCAGGATAAAGTTTAGCGAAAGGTAACAGCCTTGAATTGTCAGGCGATAGGAAAGGAAAATATAATGGGCATTACATACAAAACGATGAAAGACCTGCCGTGCGATCAGCTATGCAAATTATTCACTGCCGTAGGTTGGTCCGATGAAAGCAAAAAAGCAACGGCCGAGATGATCGATAATTTCAATAAGCCATTTATCAACTCTGACATTGTGGTTTCCGCATGGGACGGGGAAAAGCTTGTAGGATGCGTGAGAGCATTAAGCGATACGATGTTCCGTTCGGTACTGTATGATTTAGCGGTTTTGCCGGAATATCAAAAACAGGGGATAGGTTCTGCGCTGGTAAAAAGCTGTGTTGACTTTTACCCGAATTCCGAGTGGTCACTGGAAACGACACCTGAAAGGGTGAGCTTTTATGAGCACATCGGTTTTGAAATCAACAGCAATCCTTTTCTGAAGATATCTTGTAAATATTTTTAAAAGAGAGCTGCATAAAAATGAAATGCTTTTGGGTACAGCGGTCCTGTGGAAAAAGTACAGAAAATTTTAAGACCGTTTCCGGCGCGTGAATTTGGAAAAAGCGCAGCCACTTATTTTTTAGTAAACAGGCAGCCGGGGAGAAGCGGAAAAACATCAAAGAAAGGCATGGTTATCAAAATGGAATTCATACATGAGGAAAACCGGATAGCGGTGTATTCTGCCGAGAATACCGTTATTGCAGAGGTCACTTTTCCGGCCGCAGCGGATGGCACGGTCGATGTAAATCATACCTTTGTCGATTCTTCTCTTCGGGGAAAAGGCGTTGCCGGAACGTTGATGGAGGAGCTTGTGGCCGAGCTTCGCCGGACTGGAAAAAAGGCAAAGCTGTCGTGTTCCTATGCGATCGGCTGGTTTGAGAAGCATCCCGAATGCGGCGATGTGCTGAACGGGTAAAAAAATGGACAAATAATTTTCGACGGCAGTATCCATTGGCGCGCCGGCCGGAACGGTGTTGCAAGGCAGGAAATCAGAATTGACCGATAAAAACCTGAGCCGGACAAAGCCGCAAAAACGGAACCGCGGCTGCATAGCTTTTGGGTGCCTTATGCGGCTTGTGCTTGGAGGTCTATTCATTTTTTAGTACAAAAGCCTTAAGCGTCTGAACGTTAGTGTGAAATACGCGCCGATTTCTAAGATTTTCTCGTTTGCCGAGCGGATTCGCTATATGCCGTGTACAGCATATGGAAATAAAAAAACGCGCATGATATTTCATGCGCGTTTTTTCTTTGCGGCATCCCGCCGCCGGATGGGGTGAGTAATCGGGTTCGAACCGACGGCCTTCAGGGCCACAACCTGACGCTCTAACCAACTGAGCTATACCCACCATACCTCTCTTCTGCGGATTTCTGTAATCCAAAGCAGAATAGACAAAAATTTTAGAAAGCTCCCTCTCATTTACACATCCACATATGCTGGTGCCATATATTATAACACAATTGCTGAAAAAAAACAAGCCCTTATTGAAGAAAAATTGTTTTTTACGCATGTTTTTTTGAAATCTTTGCTGACGCTGTATTTTTATCAGCGCGATCAGACAAAAACAGCCGGAAAGCGGGCAGGAGGTACAGAAAAACATTGCTGCGGAAAATCAAGCCGATTCTTTTTCAAAAAAGGCTATACTCTTTTATTGAATATTTTTGTAACTCTATACAAAATCACTAAAAAAATACTTGACAAATGCGGGGTATGCGGGGTATTATAATTATAATACTATATATACTTATAAACTATAAAAGAAAGTGAGGACAAAAATGAAAAAAACGCTATCGATATTCCTTTGCCTTCTCATGTGTTTGCCGCTGACAGCAGGCTGCGCGTACAGCAATCCGGAGAACATTTTAGCTCCAAGCGCAGAAGCCCTAGCGGAACCGTCGGACAGCTATAAACTGAAGAGCATCAAAATAGCAGGCAATGATTTGTCGGAATATGTTATCGTCCAGTCCGATGTCGAATCGGAATGTCTGAACTTTGCCGCAGAAGAGTTTGCCGCATACATAGAGAAATCCTGCGGTGTTAAGCTCGAAATTGCGGCTTCATCCGACAGCAGCAAGGTAATAGAGCTCGGCGTAGATGACACGCTTGAGGACTGCGAAACGCTTTCCATACGAGTTACCGGCAGCAAGCTGACGATCACCGGCGGAAGTGAGCGAGGCTGCCTTTACGGTGTGTATGAATTTCTGGAAAGCTATGTTGGCTGGCTCTTTCTGACATCGGAATGCGAGGAGCTCGTAACGGAAACCGATGCTGTGGAAATTCCGGAGGGTTTAAAGGATGTGCAGACTCCCGGTATATTGAATAGGGAATTCTATACGTCATATTACGGCTCTGACCGCGTCACCATGACCGATAAACGGAAAATAAGCTATGCAGCCAGTGAAAATTCCGGTTATCTCAACCGCGGGGCCTATATAAAATACGGCGGTAGTGCGCATACGCTGGAAGCGCTGGCGGAGGTACAGGCGGGGACAAGGGCTATGTGCCTGTCGGATGAGAACTTGATTCAGACAGTCGTCGCCAATGCGCTGAAGGCGGCAGCCGAAAATACGAATCCCGCAGCCACTTACCTGAGCGTAACGCAGAACGACAGCATGGAAGTCTGTTCCTGCGCAAACTGCAGCAGAATTAATGAGGAAGAAGAGGCGGGCAGCGGAACGCTGGTGCGTTTGGTAAACCGGGTTGCGGAAGCACTGAAGAAAGATTATCCGGAGCTTTATGTGCATACGTTCGCCTATCTGAGTACAACGGTGCCACCGAAGGTGACGAGGTTTACCGGCAACGTTGCTGTGGAGTATACCACGATGTATTGCTGTTATCAGCATTCGCTGACGGATGAGGCCTGTTGTGAAAAGGGAGGCTGGAACTATTATTATTTTAATAATCAGGAGAAAGCGCAGCATATAAAAGACTGGGCCAAGCTCGGCGCAAAAATTATGATTTACCAGTACATGGAGAATTTTGATGCTTTTATACCCATGTTTCCTGTCGGTGATACACTCCGTGAAAATTTCCGCTTCTTTGCGGAAAATGATGTGATGAATTACTTATATGTTGCCTGCAACAGTACAAACGCCGTGACAATGCAGCGGCTTAATGCATATCTCTGTACTGAGCTTGCGTGGAATCCTTACATGACAGAGGAGGAATACGACGAGTGTATAGACAAATTCATGAAGGCATATTACGGAGACGCGTGGGAAGAAATGCGTGAGTATTACGACTTCATGATAGATACGGCCAACAATGTCGGTTACTGCTTTGCGATAAGCAACTATACGGGATACCGTATGTTCCGAAAGCTGGATATCGTGTTGAATGAGGAGGAGATAAAGGCTCTGTTTGCCAGTGCAAAGGCGGCGGTCGGGGAGGATGCTGTCAGGCTCGACCGGGTGGCAATGACTGAGCTGCAGTACAATTATGTGTTGCTGAGCAGCCGGTATTCTGCTGACTATATCTATGGCAGTGAGACGATAAAGGCGGAATATCAGAAGAAAACCAAGGAAATGTACGATGCTGTTCAGGCCATGGGATGGAGCGAGTCATTAGCCGGTTATACATATGATCCGGATGAGCCGCCGCTGCATTTGTATAAAGACTATCAGATTAAGGGCAATGAGCTTTTAATATATTAGACGTGAAATAAACTGCGGAAAAAACAAAAGCTGATCGGCACTGTATCCGAAGTAAAATACGGCGGACGGTTATACGCCTTGTCAATAGGATTGCCGGAGCTGTTTATGAGGCGGGTTACGGTGTTCGAATCGGTACATAGCCTGCCTGTATGCTGTGCAGCCGCCGTCTCAGGGGGCCGAGAAAATGTTATTGTCAGTCTCTGTTCCGACGGCGAGTGCAGTCTGCATGCGATAAACGCTCCGAAATGCGGCAAGGGCTCCGTAATTTATGGCTATTACGGCCCCGGCTGGGTGGAAATCAGGGAATATTTCGGCTTTGCTATGGCGAACAGCGATAAGCACAATATGTGTTTTGATTGCTTCGCTTTTTCAATGAGACTTTTCCGGCCGATGGATTACCACTGCACGAGGCGCAGCTTGACCGCACCGAGGCGGCAGTTTTGCAGCCATAAATGCTTGCGTATCATCAGTCTCTGGTTTGCTGCTGCGGTGACTCGGATAATTTCTGACTGCATAAAGAATTCAGCGCCTGCCGTCTGACGGCAGGCGCTTGCATTGCTGTACGTTACATCAGCTCGGAGGCAAAGCTGCGGATGGCCTCCAGTATTTTTTCGGAAGCTCTGCCATCGCCGTACGGATTGACAGCGCTGGCCATTTGCCTGTATGCCGTAAAATCCGTCAGCAGCTTTTCCGCTTCATCCAGTACAGATCTCTCGTCCGTACCGATAACACGCACGGTACCTGCCTCGGCCGCTTCCGGACGCTCTGTTTCCGTGCGGAGGACGAGTACAGGGATGCCGAGTGCAGGCGCCTCCTCCTGCAGGCCGCCGCTGTCTGTCATGACGAAATAGGAGGCGGCAAGCAGATTGTGCATATCCTCAAGATCCAGAGGATCTGTCAAATGGATACGGTCGCACCCCTCTAAAAGCGGAAATACAATATTTCTGACGGTCGGGCTCAGATGCACCGGATAAATCACGCGGATATCGCTGTGCCGCTCTGTCAGGCGGCGCACAGCACGGCAGATGTTTGCAATGCCGCCTGCCTGATTTTCCCGCCTGTGCGCGGTTAGCACAATAATTTTTTCCTTTGCCGGCAGAAGCTGATTCAGCATAGGGCTGCGGAAGGTATAGTTTTCCTGAATGGTATAGCGGAATGCGTCAAGCCCCGTGTTGCCGGTTATGAAAATCGGCGCGGTCACGCCCTCGCGCAGAAGGTTCCGGCGGTTGCTTTCAGTCGGTGAAAAGTGATAGGAGGCAAGCCGGCCGGTCAGGTTCCGGTTCATTTCCTCGGGGAACGGGGAATATCTGTCATAGGTACGCAGTCCCGCCTCCACATGGGCGACCGGAATTTTCTGGTAAAATGCGGCAAGTGCGCCGGCAAAGCTGGTGGTCGTATCTCCGTGAACGAGGACGAGGTCCGGGCGGACGGATGCAAATACCTGTTCAAGTCCTTCAAGCACAGCACAGGTGATACCGGTAAGCGTCTGCCCCTTTTTCATGATATTCAGGTCAAAATCGGGACGGACGCGAAATGTTTCGAGAACGCTGTCCAGCATGTCACGGTGCTGAGCGGTGACGCAGACCAAACTTTCCATATCGGGGGCGTCTGAGAGTACGCGCACCAGGGGACACATTTTGCTCGCCTCCGGACGGGTGCCGAAAACACTCATCACCTTAATCTTCTTTTGCATAGCGCATGACCAAACCTTTCTATGTAGTAACGATTAACAGATGTTCTGTAAAAGGCTGCTATTGCCGTTCCGAAAGCAGCCGAATTTTATATTTATCCGCATGGTTGAATCCTCTGCAGCGTCTCGGGCACACTGTGCTCTTCTGATATTGTAACAAAAGCGGCGGAAAAAGTCAAGCAGAGCTATGGATTCCGCCTGTTACTTCAGAGGGAGAGAATTTTATGATAGTGATAATCTGTGTACAGGCGATTTCCAAATGGAAGCGGGAGATATTCTTTATCAAAGGCTTTAATCCTTATAAAGGTTTCAAAATTATAGATTTTATGCCAAAAAATGAATATGGTAAAAAATGATTTATTTTATAAAATTATATTTACATATCTTATGATATGTGGTAATATGTGTATAAATAGTTCCGTTTTCGGACGGAAAACTATTCATATCGCTGAATATTCCTGCAAAAATGACAGCGGTGTGAAATTTTGGCGAACCTGTCCGACAGGTAATTCCGGAATTGGCCGGTATATGCAATAATCGGCAAACCGTCGGAATACAGGTTCGTCATATGAAAGCTATAATATTTTTAGAAAGGGAGGAATGAGCATGACTATCATAAAGCCAATTCAGAACGGAAAAGTTATTGTCCGCGATTTCGTCTCCGAGGACTTTAGGGATCTTGCAGAGATTGCGCGTGCAAACGCGGTTTCTGATTTTGCCTATTGCGACGTGCAGTGGCCGACAGATGACGATTCCGTGCGGGGGATGGCGGAATACATGGCAACTGACAATGCCATGTCTGCAATTTATTCTAAGAAAGAGGGCAGAGTTGTCTGCTTTGTCAGCTTTAACAGTGTCAGTGAGGACAATTATCTCGATGTCGGACATGTCATGAATTTCGCCTATGCAGGACGGGATTATGAATACGAGGGCCTGAAGCTGATTTTCAACGCCGCTTTTAACGAGCTGGATATCGCAGGCATACGGGCATATTGGGCTTTCGATGATAAGGTAAAGCTTGAGCCTCTGCTGAAGCTGGGCATGAAGGTGGTAAACAAACATCAGAGCAACTACTTTGGCGGTAAAGAGGGCACCTTCACGGGATGCGAGCTGAAGGTATCGAGGAAGGAATATGCTGTCCTGGGAAACGGTTTATGATGAATAACTTAGGCAGGATGTCCCCTGCCGCCTCGTCGGAAGGTTTGCCTCCCTCGGCGGCGTGTTCCATTCCTCCGTTCAGTGGGTAGTCAATCCGTCCTGCCGCACCTCCATGGCGGGGCGTGCCCCTTATTGAAATTTTAGAAGCATTCTATGCTGATGCAAATTGTTTCACCTTGCCAACTCAAGTTGCTGCGTACCTTCAGCATTTTACTTCAGCGAGCAAAGAGCTGGAATTGTCAGCTTGATTCCATTTTGTTCAAGTGTTTTGCTGCTATAAAACTGTCATGGGCGGAAACGCCACATGCATTCGGAAAACTATCCGCATAGGGGAGGTTCTAATATGAGATACTACACACAGCGGCTGGCAGAGTACCATAAACGGCAGGTGGCGGAAATTCCTGACGACGTTCTGATACCGGAGAAATACTTTATGGGACTCGGCAGAGATGATTTTATCGCAGCGCTGAAGGCTTACAGAGAAATTCTTCTGCATATTTATGACAGTATTTGCGAGGATCCCTCGGGCTTCGGGCTGGTTTGCGAGGAGTTTGACAGCAATATGCACGGGAGCGTCACAAAAGCTGAAGGCCGCTCGTTAAAATCCTTTGACAGAGTTGTCAGGCTTCTGTCTGCTCTTTCAAACAGTAAGGTGAGCGGTGAGGACGGCTCCATTATACTTTCTGCCGCTGACGCAAAGCCGATAAGCAGGATAGCGCAGATTGTCGATTCTCTGAGACAGATCGGTTTTGAAATTTTCCGGGAAGGGGATGCCTATGTATTTTCTTTTCCGAATAACAGAAAGTTAACCGCAGCAATCAAGGCCTTTGGCATTGCCAACGGCTGCACGCCTCAGCAGCAGGTAACCGCTTTGATCCATGCAGATACAAGATATTTTACCGCTGACGGAGAAATTGAATATACACCGGAGGATGTGATCCGTCTTATGACGGATGAAAATGACCAAGCGATGCTTCGCGCGCTTGTAGAATTTTTCCGCGATATCGGTTATGTTGTCAAAACAGAATACCAGTATAACCCGGCAAGGGTACGTATCAGCCGGACAAAATCGGCAAAGGAAAGCGTTATTGCCATTGTAAGGCGGGATGCAAAGCTTGAAATACACGCAAGACTGGAAAATATCGGCCGTTACGCAGATAAAATCGGCGCCTTGTCTGCCGGGATCAGGGAAAGGACACTTTCCGGTCGGAACTGCTGCCATTGCGGATACTGCTCCGGAGGTGTGCAATTTGAATATGAAAATAAAAAATATACCAAATGCCGTATCATATGCTGCGGATTTGCCTATATGGACTTTATGCAAGATGATATCAATTCGCTGATGTCGCTCGTCAAAGCGGAATGCCTCAGTATGCAAACAAACAGGCATGTTAGCCATCGTATGACATGTGATTTTCATAGAAATACGAAAAAAGCGTAAAAAAGGAATCTTATGGCAAAACAGCTTGCGGCTCATTCTTTCCCTGCGGGGAGAAAAGCGACGAATTTATGGCGGGTGGCATTGGCAAGCTTTGGTTTGTTTTCCTGCGCATATACGGAGGATATCCCCTACTGGTGTTCTCCGAAGGGCCCCTGCTGCGTTCAATGCGGCCGGCATGGCCTGTGCAATAGATGGGTATCAACGGTATGCCGATCGAAAACGCGCTGGTACGCGGCGGAAGCATTTTGTTACCGACACAATCTGCTGTCATCCCTGACAGATGACAAAGCGCTGAAAAGCAGACTTTCCGAACTGTTCTTCTCTTGGTATATTGCTGACAATAACAACGAAACTCACGGTATTGGCTGGAAGATATGGGGATGCCTGAACGTCGGCCCGAACACCGGATACATGCCGACGGAGGAATCCTTTGCGCTGATACAGAATCCGCGGTATTGTCAATCACAAATCTCGATTTGAAGCGAATGAATCTGACCGATGCGGGAGGATTTGGTGTATTTTAGGAATCTGAAAAATTTGAACCTGTGCGAAAACCGCTTATCCGATCTGCCGCCGCTCTGCGGTCTTGAAAGCTTCGGCTGGCTGACTCTTTCCTTCATACCTACCAGAAAAAAAGAGGAAATCCTGCGCCTTGCTTCAATGCTGCCTTGTCTTGATAAGCTGACAGCCGGCGTATATGATTGGACTGAACCGGAGAAAAATATGCTTAGAAAAGCTCTGCCGGACGGTTGCGAGGTTTCCTTTCAGAATGCTTAAGCAGGGCTGCCGCGGCTGTGTAATGGAGATTCATAAAGGACTTGAAAATAAATAAAAGAGAGGGAATGATTATGAAAAAACTGGATTTTAAAGTGCCGTTTTCAGGATTTGCATCGACAACATTTATCAACTGCTTTGTGTCCGCTTACTTGTTTATGGAGGAACTGAAAAGCGCAGAGCCGGCGGGTACCTTTTGCAGTGAATGGGAAAACGGATCGTGCAATAGCTGCGGAAACTGCGCCACAAAGCCTCAGGCGCTGCAGGAGAGATTCTTTTTCCTGTTTGACACGATGTGCGGTCACAGCTCGCTGCGCTGCCGGTTTGACGCCCGTCCGTCGGAAATGTACATGATAATAAACGGAGAGGCCGAAAACGAGGACAGCTTCTACGACGGCGGCAGTGAGAATACGGTAGAGTTTCTGTTCGGCTTTGCGGGGTATTCTTTTGAAACCGTTACCGATAAATCACGCATGCAAAGCGCAATTACAGCGTCAATTGATTCAGAAAAACCCGTCATCGTAAAGCTTACCGGTCATGCCGTACCTTTTTGTCTTGTCACAGGATATGACGGCAGCGGTTACCTGCTGCCTGAATTCCGCGCCGCGCAGAGATGTCCTGACCGTGCCCCGACGCTTGATGAAATTGAAGTCGCATACATATTCGGCGAAAAGACAACGCCGAAATATACGCTTGCCGACGGATTGAAGCGGATCGAACGGGTGATGGATTCCAATTGTCGTGCGGGCCTGTGGGATGAGTACATGAAAAAAATCGGTACATACGGAGAGGACAGTCTCGGCGGCGATTCGCCGGAGGGCAGGAAAAAACGGATGAGCAGATTGGCCCAGACCATGTGGCATCTGTTCAACTGCCATAATTTTGCGGAGGTATTCAGGGCTTATCAGAATGATGACACAAAGCATGTGTACGACAGCATAGAAAGCATGCGGGCGCTGAGCGGCGAATCCTTTGCCGCAGAAAGGCAAACCATACATTGGCGCTTCGGCTACACGCACGATCTGGCGTGGTCGATTATCGGACTTGACGAGTGTATCAACTGGAGCGACTGGAAAGCTCATTATTACGGAGACATGCTGGAGGTCATTATCAAGCAGCTCAAGGAAAACGACGAGGCGGTACTTGAGGCAATCCGTGAAATGCTGAAAAAGCTGAAACAATAAGCGGATATTTCGCTGAAAATGTTTGAGCCTGGCGACTGCGAAGCAAACAGAAGTTCACAAAAAGAAAGGATGCATACCAATGGAAATCCAAAAAGTCTACACGCAGAAAATTCCCGCAGTCAGATTTATCGGGAAGAAATATGGGGACGGAGACAGAACAGACGGCTGCTTCGGTGCAAAATGGGGAGAGGCCTTAAGCGGCGGTCTGTTTGACAAGATCGCAGCTGCTGCCGGCAAGGAAGAATTTTTCGCGGACAGCGCCGCGTATATCGGTTTGATGCGCAGCAGGGAAGGCGATCCCTTTGAATATTGGATAGGTATGTTTACACCTGCCGGAACTCGGGTGCCGGAGGGCTTCGCGTATCATGATTTTCATGCGGGAGAGCTTGGCATCGGTTGGGTGTACGGAAACGACGGCAACGGTGAAATCTACTTTCATGAAGGGGAGGTTGCAATAAAGCTCGGCGAGGAAGGATTCAAAATAAAGAATGACGAATGCGGTGCATGCTGGTTCTTTGAAAGATACCAGTGTCCGAGATATACGGTTCCGGACGAAAAGGGCAATGTTATCCTCGACATAGGTTTTTTCATTGAAGAGAGAACGCAGTAAAAAGACACTTTTCAAAATTTTTTAAAGGGATCAAATTATGAGCATACATAAAAAAGCATCTCGAAAACCTATGTCAGCTCTGCGAAGGGATGAAGGGACATAATTACGAGCTGCCGGACTGTATCGTATATATTTTAGAGCGGAGGAGCAGAGAGGAATTTGACTTCTGGGATATCGCGGCTCTCACAGGAGATACGATGGCACTGTCTATCATACAATGCCCTCCACTTTTTGCGGCTACTGTGTGTCCGGCTATCTGGCAGGGGAAAAATACGTAACGTCGGTTTTTGACAGGCTGGGGTATTCGTCGGAATATGTGCCGTATGAACGTCTGACATCAGAGAGGACGGTATATACAAAGAAAATCACGGAATCTATTGACAGCGGCGTTCCAATTCTTGTGAAAACCGGATTAAAGGAATTTTTTCCGAACCCGAGGGTTCCGGAAAATCCTTATGATGTGCTGACCTATTGCCTCGCTGTGGGATATGAAATCAGCGGAGATGAAGTAAAATTGCAGCTTCTGACAGTGGATACAGAAGAGTTGGAATGCGTTATCGGAGATGGAAAGCGGGTGGATCTGATTTTTGTCGGAGAGATGGAGCGAAAAACAACGCCGCGGGATATTTTACTGTTATCTTTAAGAAATGCAGCGAAATGGCTCACGCATCCGAGCTGCGGCAGTATGTTTTTTGGATTTAACGCTCTCCGCACATGGGCGGGGGACATTCGCGCGGGAAGATTCACCGACGAAAAGCTTGACTGTGACTGGTGGGGCAATTGGGGCGTTTACGTTTGCAATATTGCCACAAGCGGAGGTCAGATAGCGGCGCTTTTGAAGAAGGCATCGTTGTCGGATGAAACCTACGCTTTTCTCGCAGATATTGCCGTGCAGGTGGACGAGCTGTTTCCCGCAGAAAATCCATACGGAGCCGGAAGATGTCTGCTGTGGCTCAAACTTGAGGAGATGGGTGTCGGTATGGATATGGATTCGGTGAAGAAAACATTATCCGATCCGAAAATGCGCGAACAGGCGGCGCGGACCTTAGAGGATTTTGCGGACAGAGTTGAGAAAATTGCGCGGATCATGGCGGAGCTTGAGGACAGACTGTAACGAAAGCCGATGCATTTGAAGCTGAACTGAAAATTCTAATGATGGAGGATATCCGGTCACGTTTGTCAAAGGCGCGGCGGGCAATCCGGTTCGCGTGTTTATCGGCTGTGACGGAGACGCCGGCATGATAGCTGCTCCCGAAAGGGCGTGCAAAATCCGCCGGAACGCACCCGGGCGTATAATGAGACGGATTAAATGCTTATTATTACCGGGAAAGGAGAACCGGCCCTTGAACTTCATGCTCTAATCCAGACGCTCGGGGAAAACGGCGGGGCTGTGATCGGATATATGAGAAATTATTAACGGCCTCGGGACGCGTGCCTGATACGGAACGTTCCGCAGCTTCTGAATCAGGTAAAAGCCGTCGGGGGCGTTACTGCCCGCCGGCTCTATCCGGTAGCGGCACTGCTTTCGGCGGCTGTTTCTGCTGAAAAGACAGCACGGGGCGAAGCTTTCAGGCTTCGCCCCGTGCATTTTTGGCTCATTTTGTGTCAGCGTTTCGTCAGAATTCACTGTCTGTCTGCGCCGGGCCCCCCGGCCTTTCCGGCAAGCTCTTCAGCCAGCGCGCGTATCTGCCCGATGCCGTCCGCGTTCAATGCCGCGTTGACCGTAACGCTGTTTTCCGCAAAGGACAGCGGCTGACCTGAGGATTCGAGAACCTCCCGCATCACTTTGTTCGCCATAGGAGCCCACGAGCCGTTCTCCATCAAGGCAACGGATCTCCTCTGGAAATTCCGCTCAGTCAGGTGCGTGAGAAAGGTTTTCATACAGGGAAACACGCCGCCGTTATACGTTGTGGAGGCAAGCACAAGCGTGTCATACCGGAACGCATCCTCAACGGCTTCCGACAGGTCGCACCTTGTGAGGTCAAAGCATACGACTGACGCCCCTCGCTTCTGCAGCTCCTCCCGGAGCAGCTCCGCCGCCTCGCGCGTATGTCCGTAAACAGACGCACAGCAAATGCAGATACCGGCGTCCTCCGGCTCGTAGGCGGACCAGGTGTTGTAAAGGGAGACATATTTTTCAAGATTTTCCGTGAGCACAGGGCCGTGCAGCGGGCAGATCATCTTCAGGCTGAAAGCCGAAAGCTTTTTCAGCAGGCTTTGAACCTGTTTGCCGTATTTTCCGACAATGCCGAAATAATAGCGCCTCGCCTCGCAGGTCCAGTCCCCGCTTGTGTCAAGGGAGCCAAATTTTCCGAACGCATCGGCAGAGAACAGCACGTTATCCGTCTCATCATAGGTCATCATGACTTCCGGCCAGTGAACCATAGGCGCCATAAGAAAACGCAGTGTGCGGCTGCCGAGCGCAAGCGTATCTCCCTCCTTGACTGTCAGCGTATTTTTAAGCTCCAGATTCGGGAAATATTTAGCGAGCATGGCAAAGGTTTTTGCGTTTCCCACTACTGCGGCGCCGCTGTATTTTTCGAGAAACGCGGCGATGGAAGCCGAATGATCCGGTTCCATATGCTGTACAATCAGGTAATCCGGCTGCCGTCCATCAAGCGCTTGCTCTATGTTCTCCATCCATTCGGCGGTTTTTCTGCCGTCGACGGTATCCAGTACCGCGATCTTTTCGCCGCGAATCACATACGAATTGTACGCCATCCCTTCCGGGACGGCATACTGTCCCTCAAACAGATCGATATCATGGTCATCCGTCCCCGCGTACAAAAGCGAGGCGCTGAGTGCTTTTACCATTTTTAGCATCCTTTCTTTCGCTGAAACGCCGTATGACGTTGAAAATTCGGCAGCCGCGACCGCAGCCTGCCCGCGCTCATTTACCGAAAACGTTGGCGGCGGATTCAGAAATTATTTATATAAATGATTCTTTATTTATTATGCTATAAATCTGAAAAATGTATGTTGTTATGACAACACTTTAAGGAGAAATCGGAATTTTAAAGCGCCGATTTGACAGAAGTACAAAGGAAAACTGTAAAATACCGGCGGGAAAATATGCGGTTTCCTTATGCAACGCTGCTTTTACAGGGCATAGGTGAAGATGAGTTTGCGCAAATGCCTGCGGCAATGCAGGAAAGCAGAAAGCTTCCTTCCGCCTGAGCGTTAGTCTTTCGGAGAATTGCCTGTGCTTGCGCAGGAAAAAATCTTTTTTGAATTTTTATGCGGCGGACAGGCCGAAAGCGTTCTTTCGGTCGGAAAAAAGGGTAAGTACCTGTGCCGAAGGTCTGTTCAAGCGCCCCATACGCCTCTGGATGTTCCGGGAGGAGAAAAAACAGACGGCGTTTTGCTTACGCTTCCGTTCGTCAGGCGGCAGTTTGCGTTTCGCTTTCTGTTGACAGGAAACGCGCCGGGGCACTCTCTGAAACGGCAGAGAGAGGGACTGCTGCTTTTCCGGGAAAACCGGGCAGCGCTCGTCGGAAATGTACGGAATCAAGCTTGCACCTGCCGACAGGCCGGCGGGAAACGGACTGCCGAACGAAGGTCAGGTTTTGTCAGGAGCGGTGTCTGCCGTATTTTGACGGGGCAAACGGCTGTATTTAACCGGCGAAGCCAACCTTTGCGGGGTGCGGTGCGTCAGCAGCATGGTCCCTTTCCTTACCGAATCGGTTCAGCTTCAACCGAAAGCGGTTTACCGCAGCTCTGTTCTGCGGATTTTGCCGCTGATGGTTTTGGGAAGCGCGTCTCGGAATTCCACAATGCGCGGGTATTTGTAAGGCGCTGTGTGGATTTTCACATACTGCTGGATCTCTTTTTTCAGCGCCTCTGTGGGCTCCGTGTCCTTGACCAGCACAATTGTGGCTTTGACCACCTGACCGCGGATGGGATCCGGCGCGGCAGTGACGGCGCATTCGAGTACATACGGCAGCTCCATGATGACGCTCTCAATTTCAAACGGGCCGATGCGGTAGCCGGAGGATTTGATCAGGTCGTCTACGCGGCCGACGTACCACAGATAACCGTCCTCGTCGCACCACGCCGTGTCGCCGGTATGGTAATACCCGTCGTGCCAGGCTTCCTTCGTTTTGTCCTCGCCGCGGTAATATCCCTTGAACAGACCGCAAGGCGCTCCCTTTTCTGTGCATATGGCAATTTCGCCCGTTTCTCCCGTTTTGGCCGGTGTTCCGTCCGGCAGTAAAATTTTCACATCATACAGCGGACTGGGCCTGCCCATGGAGCCCGGCTTCGGCAGAGTACCTACCGGATTGTAGCAGACAAGCGTGGTTTCCGTCTGCCCGAAGCCCTCCATCAGCCGGACGCCCGTTGCGTTATAAAATTGCTGATAGACCTCGGGATTCAGCGCCTCGCCTGCAACCGTTGCATATTCAATGGAGGAGAGATCGTATTTTGAGAGATCTTCCTTGATAAAGAAGCGGTACATGGTGGGCGGCGCGCAGAAGGTGGTGATATGATATTTTGCAAACAGGGGCATCAGGTCGTGCGCGTCGAATTTGTCAAAATCATATACAAAGATGGCCGCCTCGCACAGCCACTGCCCGTAGAGCTTCCCCCAGAGCGCCTTTCCCCATCCGGTATCGGATATGGTAAAGTGCAGGCCGTCGGGATTGACGTTGTGCCAGTATTTTGCGGTGATATAATGACCGAGCGGGTATTTGTGGCTGTGCGTGGCGATTTTGGGATAGCCCGTCGTGCCGGATGTAAAGAACATCACCATGGCGTCGTCGCCGCACGCGCTGTCGTCTCTGCGGCGGTATACATCGGAGCAGTGAGCAAATTCTGCGTCAAAGTCGTGCCAGCCCTCGCGGCTGCCGGCCGCTAGTATTTTGATTTCAAGCTCCGGACAGGCTTGTGCCGCAGTATCTACATGGTCGGCAACCTCTCCGTCCGATGTACATACGATAGCGCGGACGCCGGCCGCCTGAAAACGGTACTCAAAGTCATGTGCGACGAGCAGATTGGTTGCGGGAATTGCAACCGCGCCCATTTTGTGTAGTCCGAGGATGGCAAACCAGAACTGATAATGCCGTTTCAGTACCAGCATCACGCGGTCGCCCCGGCGGATGCCGAGTGATTCAAAATAATTTGCCGCCATGGAGGAATACCTGCTGATATCGGAGAACGTAAAGCGCCGCTCCTCCTTGTCTCTGGACAGATGCAGCATGGCCAGTTTATCCGGCGATTTTTCCGCAAGCGCGTCAACAATATCAAAGGCAAAGTTAAACCGGTCCTCATTCCGGAATAATATGGAGGAAAGAATTCCCTCGCTGCTTAGCTCCGTGCGGATGAATTTGGAGGCAACTTCCTCGTGTCCGTGGCGCTGCAGGGGAGCTCCCTTCACGGGGACTGGCTCCATGCCCGTATAATCTTTTGCGCCGGCAGCTCCGGAATTCATGACAACCGCGTACATTTCAGCTCCTTCTTCGTTCACTGCGATCATGCCGTGAGGCGTGGAGCTGTCGTAATAAACGGTATCCCCTGCCTCTAAATACTCCTCATGGTTTCCTATCCGATATTTCAGACGTCCGCGGAGAACTATGTCAAATTCCTGTCCTGCGTGTGTGGACAAAGGAATTTCCTGCGTTTCCGCCTCCGGCGAATAGGGAATTTTTACCAGAAACGGTTCCGCCGTTTTGTTTCTGAACAGCGGCGCCTGACCGAGATAGGAAAATCCCTTGCGCCTTGCGATGGGCAGCCCCTCTCCCCGGCGCGTTACAGCATAGGTCGATAGGCTTGGACTCTGCCCACGCAGCAGATCTGCCATTTCCACCCGGCATGCATTTGCCAGCTTATACAGGAATGTGAAGCTGAAATCGCGCGTTCCCGTCTCCATTTCCCGATATTCCTCCGGCGTCATGCCTACGATTTCAGCCATCTCCCCAGCGGTTTTTCCCTCAATTTCCCGAAGCTCCCGGATCCTTTCGGCTACTTCTTTCAGCACATCTTTCATTGCAACCACCTTCCGCCGGCAGGGAGCCCGTGGCTTTGCCTGCCGCCTTTTTTTGAAATATATCTTTCGGCTTTGTTTTTCGCGGACTTCCGATACGCATTCATAATTTCTTGTCAGCGTATAAAGGGAACCGCGCAGGCTTCAGACTTTGAGACGAAAAAACAAAAAAACCGTCCCAAAGCATATGCTTTGAGACGGGAAATTCCCGCGGTACCACTCAAATTGCGCCGAAATCACTCTCAGACGCCTCTTACGGACTCCAGCAAGTCCTCTGCCTTAACGCGGCGATACGAAAAGCATCTACTCCCGGTTTTTCATCCGGTTTGGGGCTTTCTACTCCGAAGGGATAAGACAAACAGAAAACATTACCGTCTCGCACCAGCCGCCGGCTCTCTGAAAATGCATATCTGCGTCCGTCTTCATCATCGTATTTAGTAGTCTTCATTTTATCATAGACTGCGCTCTTTGTCAAGATGCCTGGTCGAAATTCGGCGATATAGACAAATTTACACGTGCTGTTCTTCGTTTATAACGTTTTGTTGTATAAACGAAGAAGGACAATGAAAACCGCACGATCCTTATGGAACATGGTTAAGGCAATGCTGCGGAACTCTTTTTTCAGAGGCTTTCGCTTTTATAGAGAGCCGTTATCGGTCAGACGGCAAGACATGTTCGATATTCTGAGCTGCAATGTGTTCTCCTGAACCGTATCCGATGACAGAAACTTCAGAAAGTTGATACCGGCCCTATCACTTAGGCAAGACACCCCCCCTGCCGCCTTGCCGGAAGTTTTGCCTCTTTCGGCGGCAGGTTCCGTTCCTTCGTTGACGGGACGATTCCCTTATTGAACCGTGCCTTCTTGCTTTGCCGCGGTCATGTCCGAATTTTGTTTGTATGCCAACCCTTGTGAGCGCTCATAAAACTTTCCGGACGGCGGTAGGCTTTGAGGCGGCTCATGCAATTTACGCACATGCGGAGAGCTTTCTGAATCCGGCGAGATTTTCGGAAATTCGGATAAAGATAAAGGTGAAAACAGCGAGACATGTATTTTTCTGGAAAATTTATATCATTCCTGCTTGCAGGGAAAAGCGCACTCTCCGCAGCGGGGATTGCGGGCCATGCACCACTCCCGGCCGAACAGGACGAGGCGGTGACAGAAATCAGACTGTTCCTCCGGCGCGATAACCTTTTGCAGCTCTCTTTCGACCTTCTGCGGGTCCTTCGTATGGCAGAGCCCCATTCTGTTGGATATCCGAATACAGTGGGTATCCGCGACAACGGCCGGCAGACCGAAGATATCGCCTCTTATCAAATTGGCAATCTTTCTGCCGACGCCGGGCAGCTCAAGCAGCGCGTCCATATCCTCCGGTACCTGGCCGCCGTGCTTTTCTATCAAAATTCTTGAAAAATCCCGTATGTTGGCCGCCTTGACCTTATAGACGCCGCAGGAGAAGATCAGCCTTTCCAAAGTGGGAAGGTCGGCCGAGGCCATGGCTTCGCAGTCCGGATAGACCTGAAACAGCGTCTCACAGACCTGATTGACCCGCGCGTCTGTACACTGTGCCGACAGCCGCGCCATCACCAGGAGCCGCCACGGATCCCCCTGATAGGTAAGTGCGCATTCCGCTTTTGGGTATAGCTTTTTAAGCGCTTCGACAATTTCTTCCGGTTGCACGGATAGGTCATTTCTCCTTATGCTTTTTTCTGCAGTTCCCATGTGATCCCTCCTCATGAAATTTAAAATTTCCTGTGCTAACTGACCGAGAAAAGCTCGGTCTGCAAAATTCAGCTTCCATTCGGCCGCAAAATTTGCTCTTCGTTTTCACTCTGCACCCATGACTGAACGCGCAAGCATCAGTCCTGTTGTCTATTATATTGTAGCACAAAAAGCGGCACAATTCAAGAATTTCCGACAGCGTAAACAAAAGCGGTGTTTACGATTCTTCTGCCGCCTATAACGTGCAAGCCGCGGAATGCATTTCTTTCGTGCGGCAGAGGCTTGAGCGGCTGGGAAAAGCCATAATTTACAAAAAATTAAATATGCATTTAGCCCTGTGCCACGACTTGCGTGTACACTAAATCAAATATAACAGAAAGACAGAAAGATAGATGTCCCCCGACTCTTTTGGCGGAGGGGTTTACTACCGAATAAGCGGGCGTTCAGCCCTGATCGATGCAGCGGGGGGGCGTGCCGGATGTTTGGTTATATCAAACCTTTTGTTCCGCAGCTTCGCGTTGCGGAGTATGAGTATTATAAGAGCCTTTACTGCGGCCTCTGCCGAACCATGGGGCGGGCAACGTCCCGTTTTTCTTGTTGCACACTGAGCTATGACTTTGTTTTTCTGGCGCTTGTGCGGCTTGCTCTGACTAGCGCGGACGTGAAACAAATACGTCGCCGCTGTCCGATGCACCCTATAAAAAAGAGAACATTCACGGTGTCCGATGAGGTTCTGTTTTTTTGTGCGTATGCAAATGCGATTCTTACCTATCATAAGCTGCAGGATGATCTGCACGACGAGTCCGGTGCGAAGCGCGCGGGGAAACTTCTTTTGCATCCGGCTGTCTCGCATATGCGGAGAAAAGCGCGTTCCCTTGCGGAGCTTGACGGCTTGATGGAGGTCAAGCTCGGTGAGCTGAATCGGCTTGAGCAGGAGGGGAATCCTTCACCGGATGCTGCGGCCGAGGTTTTCGGACAGCTATTGTCGCTGCTGTTCGCCTGGGGAATGGATGGAGCGGCTGCAAGGCTTGCCGCCGTTATCGGTCATCATACGGGCAAATGGATTTATCTTTCGGATGCTGCGGACGATTATCCCGCGGACATCAAAGCCGGTTCGTATAATCCGTTTGTCTGCGCAGCCGGTGATGCCGAACCCGCTGCGTTTATCAGAGAGCATAGCAAGACAATCGAAAACGCCTTGATATTTGAGTGCACAGAGATTGCCAAGGCGGTGGAGCTGATTGAGCCTGCGGAGAACAGTATGACGGGTGCGCTGCTCCGCAACATTGTTTATCTCGGCATGCCTGACGCGGCGGCGCGAATTCTGAAATTTCCCGGTCAGCCGAAAAAGGCTGCGGCTGAAAATAGGAAGCTCCACGTATAATCCGCACGGCGCGAAGCGATTCAGACTTTACAGGTATGGATTTTGACGGTATAACTGAGGCGAGATGTCCCCCGCTTCTTTAGGCGGCGGATTCCGTTTTCCGAAAGCGGGCTTACAGCCCATATGGAATAAATATTGTTCTTCCGCAACCGGCGGCATGGAAAGGGCGGCGGCTTTTGCCGGCGTATTTGTGACTATGAACGATCCCTACAAAACTCTTGGCGTATCTCCCGATGCAACTGATGAGGAAATTAAAAAAGCATACAGGGACCTTGCACGCAAGTATCATCCCGATAACTATACCAACAGTCCGCTTGCTGATCTGGCGCAGGAAAAAATGAAAGAGATAAATGAAGCGTACGATCAGATTCAAAAGCAGAGGACCTCGGGAGGCGGAGCATACGGCGGTTCCTATTCGTACACCGGCACCGGCAGCGGTTCCGCCTCAGGAGGCGAATATGCCAAAGTACGTGAACTGATAAAAAGCGGCCGATATGCCGATGCCGGACTGGTTTTGGATTCGGTACCCCAACGCGCCAGAAACGCGGAATGGAATTTTTTGAAGGGCTGCGTGCTGGTTCAGCGCGGCTGGTACTTTGACGCGCAGAGATATCTGGAAACTGCTTGCTATATGGATCCTTCCAACCAGGAGTATCAGGCTGCGCTGAACAATATCAAGACAAATGCCGCCCAGTACGGAAGAAGCTACAATGCGTCGGGCGGCGGGATGCGCTCCTGCTCAACCTGCGATATGTGCAGCGGTTTGCTTTGCGCGGACTGCATGTGCGAGTGCTGCGGCGGAGATCTGATTAGCTGCTGCTGACATCCGCTCGCTCGGTGCGGCTGCGATTTTCCGTGCCTGCTGAGTTTTTTCATCCGGATTTGTGCAGGTATCTGAAATTTCGCCGCCGGCAATGTCAAGCAGCGAAAAAGCTCAGCAAAGCTTGCCGTCACGCCGGCATCAGGAGGGATTTTCCTCCGTATGTTTTAATGACGGGATACCGCTCCCGATTCATTAATAAATTATGATTTCAAAGGAGTACCATTATGGAAATCCAACCCAAAGCTAAACACGGCATCGTGTACCGTGCATGCGACACATTTTTTCGCTATCAAGGTTGGCCGAGTGTAACTCGAGATGAAAACGGGATTCTGTATGCGGCCTCCTCCGCTTTTCGGATGCAGCATGTGGATCCGTCAGGAAAAACGGCGATGTTTATCAGCCGTGACGAGGGCGAGACTTGGACAAAGCCGGTGGTTGTCAACGACTCATATTTTGATGACAGAGATGCAGGCATTGTTTCATTAGGCGGCGGAAAGCTGCTCGTCACCTGGTTCTCCTCGGGGCCGAAATCCTACGGCTCGGATCTGAAGGAGCTTGCAAAGCAGGACTGGATGCCGAAAGGACAGGCAGCGATCATTCCCGGCATGGTAGATAGCTGGGCGCATGTTCCGCCGGAAAAAGCAGAAGCGGCGGACGGAGCTTTCATACGCTTGTCCCGCGACGGCGGCGTTACATGGACAGAACCGATTCGGACGCCAGTCAACGCGCCGCACGGTCCTGCAAAAATGAAGGACGGCAGCGTCCTTTACTTTGGCAAGCAGTGGAGCGATCCCAGTATGATTGCCGCTTATACAAGCCGCGACGACGGCCTGACGTGGGAGCATACGGGTACGGTGCCGATGCCGGATGGCTGCACGGCCGATATGCTGCACGAGCCTCATGTCGCTGAGCTGCCGAACGGACGGCTTCTCGGCGCGATTCGCGTACATACCGTTCCGGTAACGATGTATACAACTTTCTCGGACGACAAGGGGAAAACCTGGTCTAAACCGATGCCGACGGGCGTCGACGGTTACCCGCCTCACCTGATGGTCCATTCCTCAGGCGCTGTAATCTGCAGCTACTGCCGCAGAGGAGGACCGGGCAATCAGTCTGAGCGTGCGCTGGTAAGCTACGACAACGGCGAGAGCTGGGCTGACGATTATGTTATCCACGGTGACGTGCCATTCTGCGATTTCGGTTATCCGGCTTCCGTTGAGCTGTCCGACGGCTCTATTCTGACGGTATATTATCAGGCTTGGGCGGATGATAGCTGGTGCTCTACCCTGTATACAAAATGGAAGCTTGAAAAATAACGGCAAATTTCAGAAACCACCGTTTTGCACGACGCGGCTGCGATACGGGAATCACCCTGTACCTTTCATATGCTTTTGTGAAATAGGCAAAGTCCTTTGCCAGCAGGGATTTTTACGGTTCTCTTTTTGTTCTCTGTTATAGTTGTGCATAAAGTAAGCTGTGTAAATTGAGGCAGCAAAAACGTCAAATGACTGTATCCAATTCTATAAATTCGCTTTGCGGGTTTATTATCAGGCAATGATGCGGATTTTTGCTGCCTTTCGGTTTCTGTTTTTTAAAACTGAAATACTTTTTGGAGTATCAGGAGACGAAAGGAAAAAAAGATGAAAGTGATAAAACCGCAGGCAGAGCAGGGGATCATCTGGCGAAACCCCAAGTCTGTCTTTAGAAATAACGGCTGGCCGTCCGTTTGCCGTGATGAGCGGGGGGTATTGTACGCTGCCGCTTCAAGCTTCCGGATTCAGCATACGGATCCTGCCGGCAAAAATGCAATGTTTCTCAGCTTTAACGAGGGGAAAACGTGGACAAGCCCGATTGTTGTGAACGATTCTTACCTTGACGACAGGGACACCGGTATCGTCAGTCTCGGGAACGGCCGGATGATTCTTTCCTGGTTCAGTCTACGCTATGAGGACGACTGTGCAGGCCATGCCAACTTCGAATGGGAAAAGCCTTCTGACAAGGCTATGGTTATCGGCATGGGGAAGGTTTGTCCGCTTCTGCCGCAGGAGGAAATGAAATCCGGCGCTTATGTCAAGGTGTCGGATGACTACGGCGTAACTTGGAGCGAACCGATTTCCATTCCCATGACGGCGCCTCACGGACCGAACCGGCTGTCTGACGGGCGTGCCATTTATCTCGGAAAGGATATGTTTCCGCGCGAGGACGGATGGGCGCATATTTCCGCGTACATCAGCGCAGACGGCGGCCGCACGTGGGAGAAAACCGGAGAAGTCCCTCTCCCGACGGAGCTTGATCTCACCTGGCACCACCTGCACGAGCCGCATGTTGTGGAGCTTCCCTCGGGACGGCTGCTCGGAGCAATCCGCGTTCATTGCAGACAAAAGGCCGTTCCGGCTGATACCTGCTACACGACGTATTCCGACGACGGCGGAAAAACATGGTCTATGCCGGTTTCCACTGACGTTGACGGACTTCCGCCGCATTTGTTTGTGCATTCCTCAGGGGCGGTTATCCTCAGCTATGCATGCCGCAGGGACGGCGCAAAATCCGAGCGCGCGGCAGTAAGCTACGACGGCGGGGAGACTTGGAGCGAAGAGTATATTTTGAATGACGTCATGCCCGACTTTGCCGACCTCGGCTATCCGGCAACAACGGAGTGCGCCGACGGATCGCTTCTGACGGTCTACTATCAGCCCATGCTCCAGGACGATTTCTGCTCTGTTCTTCAGACGAAGTGGAGACTGGAAAAATAATGCCGGGTGCGGCGGAAAATATTCAGACCGACAGAATACGGAAAAAATGAATACCGCAGAACAAAAACTGCACTCCGAAAGTCAGTCAAAGTGACGGTAAGTCATTGAACTGGCAGGAGTGCGGTTTTTTCAATAAGGGACACAGCATGTCGGCGGCGTTCCGGCGAGGTCATTTCTCAGCCGGAAAACGGAAGCGGAACCCGCCGCCTATAGGGTGGGGAGATTTTTCGCTATACAGCTAAAGATGAAATGCATAGCCTAAACGGGCGGTTTGCTTGCCTCCGTGCGGGCCGGCGGCTGCACGTCTGTCGGAATACCTCTGTCTTTCACTGTAAAACGCGCTCCCCTGCGGTAAGCTTCCTTTGTAAATTGCCTTTGCAGTATTGCTGTCTGAAAGAATAATTTTCAGTCTTTCACCTCAAAAGCATGCTTTCAGCACGGATAAAATATCCTCCTCTTCCATCTGTCTGTAGCCCCCGCCTTTTACGGCGGATTTTGCAATTTTCGGCAGCATTTCCTCCGTAGCACCAAGCTCACGAAGCGTGGAAGGGAGTCCTATCTCAGAAATAAAGCCTGCGAGCGCGTCGATTCCGGCCGCCGCTGCCGATGCTTTGTCCATCTGTCTGGTATCAACTTTCCATACTTTTTCGGCAAAGCGAACAAATTTTTCGATCCCGTTTCCGCAGATGTATCTGTAGTAGGGAACAGAGATAACGGCCAGCCCCTCGCCGTGAGGACAGTCGGTATAGGCACCGAGCTGGTGCTCAATCATATGCACCTCCCAGTCCTGTTCCTTAGAGAGTCCGGTAACGGTATTGAGTCCCATGGTGGCGCACCACATGATATTGCTCCTTGCTTCATAATCCTCAGGATTTTTCAGCGCTGACCGTGTACTGCGAATCAGCGATTCGAGAATGCCCTCGATGATATAGTCTGTCGTATTGTCGTCGCTGCCCGTGAAATACTGCTCCATGAGATGCGACATGATATCGAAGATGCCGCTGACCATCTGATTTTTCGGAACCGAGTAGGTATATTCGGGATTGAGAATTGAAAATTTAGGATTCACGCAGGAAGGAAAGGTTCTTCCGCCCTTGATCGTTTCTGCTTCGTTTGTAATCACAGAGCCGCCGTTCATTTCAGAGGCGGTTCCTGTCATGGTCAGCACGCAGCCGACCGGCACGATCTCATTATCCACATTTTCAAAATTGATCCAGTATCTCTGCCACGGATCGCCTTTGCAGTATGCGGAAACGGAAATACCTTTTGCACAGTCGATGACGGATCCTCCGCCGACAGCTAAAATCAAATCTATGCTGCGATCGCGTACAAGCGCCGCGCCCTCCATCATCTGCGCGTAGGTGGGATTGGATTTGATGCCGGCAAGCTCCGTTACTGTTTTGCCGCAGTCTTTCAAAATTTTTTTGATTTGATCGTACAGTCCGATTTTTTTAATCGAGCCTTTTCCGTATACAAGCAAAATATTTTTGCCGTAGGCAGCCAGCTCCTCGGACAGGTGTTTCAGTGCATCTTTTCCGAAATGGATTCTTGTGGGATTATAATAAGTAAAATCGAATAACATACGCGTGCTCCTTTCAATTGCAGAATGGCTGTTATTGCAGGGATTATGGATTCTGCCGGCGGATTGAATTCTGGACAAATTGAAACCATGAGGGAGTTTCGCGCCGTCAGAGCACAAAAATTACCGGACGGTCATTATACCATGAAGCAAAAATGCTTGCAAGGGCATTTATGTGAAACTTTCAATACCGCAGATGCGCAAAGCGCAGGGAGGCAAAGGCATTCGCGGATATTTTACCATAAAACATTCCCTTTATCTACGGTTTTTCACCGACGATATAAGATCAGCAGATATTTGCGCAGGAAAGGTTTGACATTTGGAAAAAACCGTGGTATGATTATCCAATAGGCAACAGGTATTGCTTCAACTGTATTTTTGGCCTTTGCGGCAGGCCGTACGGAAGCGCGGATTTCCGCAGAGACAAATCTTGCGGGCCGGCCGTTTTCACCGTCTGTCCCCTCGTCAATGCGCACCGCATTCCGAATTCTTTCGGTATGATTTGTCTTCTTCATTTTTACGGTTATCCGATAAGCGGCATAGTTTTTAGGCTTTACAAAAATATTTATGAACAGGAGATGTGTATATGACACAGCAAATAACCATGAAAAAAACCGTTTTCAATACGGTTGGAACGAAAACAGCAGCGGCGGCCGTTGCCGTTGCGGCAGCCGTTCTTCTTCCGCAGTTGTTTCACATGCTCGGAGCGGTTTCCGGCTTGGGAACCGCTCTCGGCCAGACTTTTCTGCCCATGCATCTGCCAGTACTGCTTGTCGGACTGTTGGCAGGACCGACAGCCGGCTTTGCGGCAGGCGCCCTCAGCCCGCTCATAAGCTTTGCTCTGTCCGGCATGCCGCTTCTCTCCAGTCTGCCATTTATGGTTATAGAGCTTGCATTTTACGGATTAACAGCGGGATTTTTGGCAAGCCGAAACCTTCCGGTTATCTTTAAGCTGCTGGCGGCACAGCTTGCCGGACGCGCTGTCAAAGCGATCGCTGTATTTCTGGCAGTTTATGCGCTGAACAGCCATGCTGCCGCTGTCTCCTCAATCTGGACGGGCGTGGTTTCCGGTCTGCCCGGGCTGATTTTGCAGTGGAGCCTGATCCCGCTTCTGATGTTCCGTATTACGCACAGCGAGCAGAATCATGCGTGACAGCGAGCGTGCGAAAGCCCTTCTGACTGAAGGAGGCTATTCCTGCGTGCTGTGCAGAGGGGAACAGGTCTATACAAGTAAGCTGCGCGGTGTCCTGCCGCTTGTCCGATTCCTCTGTGAGGGGACGGATCTGAGGGACTTTTCCGCCGCAGATAAAATCGTCGGGAAGGCGGCTGCCATGCTTTTTGTGTCAGCACAGGTGAAGGAGGTTTACGCGCCGGTCATGAGTGAAGCGGCAGCGGAGGTGTTCCGGCTGTACGGAATTTCATTTGCCTGCGACCGCCGCGTACAGACCATTGTGAACCGCGCCGGAACCGGCCCTTGTCCCATGGAACTGGCTGTAGACGGCATTACTGATCCGCCGGCGGCTTTTCAGGCGATCAAAGAGACGCTGGATAAGCTTTCCCAAACGCATTAATTTTGGTGCGGAAATCGGCGGATATGCCAAGTACGGCCATATAAAAGGGATAGCTCAGACCGAAATTCGGTCCGCGGAAATTAATGATACCAAAAAAGTATACCGGTCAGGGAGCTTATGCGCCCTGACCGTATTTTTCTATTGATTCTCCCTTTTTCTTCCATTTCCATACACCGCCCGCGCCAAAGCCGCTCGTAATCCCTATGGCTGACAATGTGTTCTGCAAGTTCGGCAGGCGTATGTATGCCGGCTTCCCCGCACCACTTTACAGCAGTTTCATAAAAGTTCCTGTCAAGCTCATCCGTATCCATGTACACGGGTATATCAGTCCATCCGGCAAGATACGCCGCGGCAGCCCGCGTATGACCGTCTGTCATGACGAGCTTTCCGCAAAGCTCCTTCAGCGGAATTGGATCGAAATTTTCAGTGACTGACGGATTAAACCACTCCCGAACATTTCGCAGCTTCCCTTCGCTGATATAAAGCTGGCTCGGCTGAAGCGACGTTATCGGAAGCCTGAATATATCACTTTCCTTGGGCCGATATCGGCGGCGGCCGATGTATTCCTGCCGTGTCAGACGGTAGTGAAGCTGGAACCTGCCCTTTTGCGGCTGCGGAAGTGGCTCGGATAAAATTTGTGTAAATCCGTTCTTCTCCCAGACGCGGCGGGAGGCGGATATTAGAATCCCCGCAAATGCAGTGCAGAACATCAGTATGCTCTCCGTTGAACGCGAAATCAACCATCATATCGATGAGCTGTGTGCCGATTCCGCATCCCCAATATGCTTTTTCACCAATGCACATGTCAATTCTCCGAACATCAAGCGGCGGTGCGTACATAGCTTTAACATCAGATAAATTCATTCCCTGAAGCCAGCACTCGCCAATCGCCGTACCGTTTGCCTCAATAAGAAAGCAAAACGCGTTCTGCGATACGCCGCCGTATATCTGATGAACGGCTTCTCTTCCATATGACAGATTCAGATTATCCGCGCCGCCCTCCGTCCAGTATAAAACCTCCGGATCGGCGTTCTACTTATATAAATATGGGAGATGCTCATCCGATAGCGGGCGCAGAACAATATCGTCTTTGCCGCCTCTATACAAAGTGATGTTGTGGGTTTTTATAATATCCATGTCAAATTACTCCTTTTAGAGAATCCCTGCCCCACTGATGCATAAAGCGTCTGATGAGGTCGGATTTATCATATAATTTTCGGCTTTTCGGGCTTCCGTATTTTTGTGCCAGCTCCGACACAGGAACCGTCCGGTTCATCTTCATGCCGGGCGCGGTTTCGTTTCTGTATGCGTTCATGACTGCGTCAATACCGTCAGCTCTGAGATTGCCGAGTCTCCACCACGGAGCAGGCTCGGCAATATTCGGATACACATCAAAGTCTGCGTCTACAGCGACACACGGAACGCTACTTCTGATGCTCGGCGGCGAGCTGTCGCGGTACAGCTCCGTCAGCAGGCTTTCCTCCGTCTGCCCAAGCATAGCAATTCCATCGCGGCTCAAGGCTATCAGCTCAGGCGGGATTTTTTCGATGTCAGCAAGCTCCGGCCTTTCGTTTTCAAGCTCATACCCGCAGCCCTCCGGCGATAGACCGCCGATGAAAAATTGGGTAATGCTGTATTCCCGGATAAGCTGTAAAAAAATATTCAGCTCATCAAGACAGCGTTTGGTCAAAAACAACTGCCATCGGGGTACAATACCGACCGCATAACATCTTTCGGTCGCTGTAAGCTGATCCCGGAATGCCCCTTTCCGGCGCATCCCCCAGTCGGTGTTCTCCTCCATCCCGAAAAAGGTGATCTGACAGGCTTTCGGTCCAAGCGCTGCCGCCCATGCCGCATAGTTTTCATCCCGCGCAAGCCGCCATGTGGATAACAGCTCAAACCGTTCGGCGCGGCCGGGAGAGGACAGTTCCTGCTCTAAACGCCAAAGCTCACGGTAATCGTCACGGAAGTCAGGCTCCCGCCACCACGAAAGGAAGCTCAGCTCATCTATTCCGCGGCCGCTTTCATCGCGCCAGCCCCTGAATGCAGCGGCAATGTCTCTGAAATCTTCAATGCTCATATGTCCGTTTTTGTGTGCACCGAGCCAGCAGTGGCGACAGCGATTCGGACAGCCCGCCATATCTGCCATAACGCCGAGATAGCTCATATTCAATTTACTCATAAGTATTTCCTCCGTTATCGTCTTTCTAAAGCATCTATGTGCCATTATTGAATCGTCGAAGTGCAGCCTCGTTCGGTCCGGCAGCGGACTGCGTTTCCCTGTCTAATATCTCTGCCGCAGCATGACGCAGTGTTTCCTTAGCCAAACCGCGTCCGCGGTATTCCCGCGCCGTATAGATGTCCGCCGGTTTCCTGATTCCGCCGCTGTATGGCTTAACAGGCGCCTCTTGAGACGGGCACGCCGCTCTAAAACAGCAGGCATAATGCGCTGAAACGGATGTATAAATATTGCGCAGAAAATTATCTTCCCGCACAGGCAAAGATGACGGTTGAACATTTCACCGTCATTTTCCGTCAGCCATACGTACCGAGGAGACGATCAATTTCCGGAATTTTTTACGCAGCAGTTACAGAACCCCGTTGTCTGAAAAAGGACAGGTATATTTCTTTGCTGCCTCAAAAATCACGCTGCCGTCTTTGTCGTAAATGAATGTTACGTCAAAGCCGCATTCCGTCAGAGCGCTTTTCCATTCCTCGCGAGTATAGTGCTGCATGTAAAACGAATGGTCGAACTGCTCGATTTTGCCGCGTGCATTTTCGATACATACGGTCTGCGAAATGTAAAACCGGTTGTTCTCTGCGTCTGCACGTCCGCCGCCAACCTTCCAGACCTTTTTGTCAGGATAGACCTGTGTTTTGGGATAAAAGATTTTCGGCGGCGTGCAGCGGGATTCGGTTATCTGCGCTCCTGCTTCTATAACCAGGCCGCCGCCCCCGCGAAGCTGTCTGCCTATACAGCTCAGCGCCTGCTTCACTTTACCGAGTGTATGTATATGGCCGAAATCCCCGGAAACAAAGCAGAAATCCGCCTGTAAGCCATCGAAATGAAAATTCGTTATATCCGCGGTGTAAAGCTTTAGCGCAGACATATTTCCGAACCGTTTTTTGCCTTCTGCAATCATTTGCGGTGTGATGTCAAACGCTGTGACCTCCAATCCATGCTCTGCCAGATACGCACCGCATTCACCGATCGCGCAAAACGGTATCAGCACTTGTTTGCCGAAGCGCTCCGCAATCTGCCGCCATTTTTTAAATTCCGCCGAACGGTCATAGCCGCCCCAGTCCCATATTGCCGCATGCGCGGCATAATTTTCGTTGCTGCACATTTTCATTTTCTCCTATCCTGTTTTGAATTGTTTGAGTGGCAATCCGCCAAATGTAGTTTCATATACGCGTTGAAGCTTAGGCTTATCAAGTTTCAAGCAAAGCTGATTGATTTTTTCATTATATCATTCATCTTCAATACCTCTCAAAATAAATTACGGCAAGGCGGTATCCCGAATGGGAATGCAGCCTTGCCGTTTGCATTGCTTTCGTTCTAATAATAGGAAACACACAAACAAAGAAGGCCGCAGACAAAACGTCCGCGGCCGTTCAGCTTAAAAGTGCAATCGGAAATAGCAACAGTTACCCAAGCATAGCCCTCCGGCTGCGCTTTCATTGCTGCTATTACCGACGAGTGCAGAGACAGTGTCTCTGTATTAAGCTCCGCCGGGCGTCCCGTCGTTATACGATTCCGCGGAGCAAACCAGTCGCCAAAGTCTTATGACGCCTGAGATATAAAACATTGTGTCACTTTCCCTTCTTTCAATCATCTGCAGTATAGCATAAATTTCAAAAGAAATCAAGTAGTCGCGTTATCCTTTGTTTCAGCGGCAGACCAACTGCTTGCTGTTGCTTTCAAAGCCTAAATTGACATACGGTATGCAGTTTCATCAACGGATTTTGAGACCTTCACAGAAAATATCAGAAAATAAACAGCTTTATTCCGGCATATGTACACTTTATCCGCCATACTGCTTGACAATCAACTAAAAAAGTGATAGACTGATAAAAAATACATGGGGTGCAGCGATGATTTCAAAGTAATTCAAATTTATAGATAGTAAATCACACGCTCGGGAAAGGTCATTTCTCCGTAGCTTGGTTTGTTATTGAAATTTGGGTTGCTCTGCCGTTTTTTACGGCATATCATTTGCTGCGCTGTTTTTGTGTCTTATGACTTTTCTATGCATGGATACTCAATCAAGCGTGCAAAACAACTCCAATTTTGATAGATAGTGATTTGCTTTCGAAGGCGGAGTTTTTTTATTTATTGACTTGGAGGTATTTATGCTGGAACTGAAAGATATATCTATATGGCTGAAAAAAGACGGTAGACAGATTGCAGATAAATTTTCCTTTACCCTTAAAAGCGGAGACAAGGCGGTCATCATCGGCGAAGAGGGGAATGGGAAATCTACTCTTCTGAAGTTCATTTATGACCGCAGCCTCACAGATGCTTACTGTGACTGCGAGGGCAGCGTCATTACAAAAAGCAAAATGGCCTATTTACCGCAAATGATGGAAGAAAAAAACTATGAAAGGTCGCTTGCTCAATTCTTTGAATCGGCGGATTATTATTTGTATCCGGATATATTAGCAAAACTCGGACTTACATTTGACTTCATCCTGTCAGAGCAAAAGCTAATCACACTTTCGGGAGGGGAACGGGTAAAGGTACAGCTTGCACGGCTTTTTATGGAAGATCCTGACATTCTGCTGCTTGACGAGCCTGCAAACGATCTTGATCTTCATACCCTTCACTGGCTGGAAACATTCATTTCAGAAAGCAAATTGCCGGTTCTGTATATATCCCATGACGAAACGCTCATAGAGAAGACGGCTAATGTGATTCTCCATATGGAGCAGCTAACCAGAAAAACGAAGTGCCGGATTACCGTTGCACGCTGCCCGTACCGTGAATATCTGTCGTCCAGACGTGACAGCTTTGCACATCAGGCGAGGATAGCGCAAAAGCAGAGGGAGGATTATGACAGGCAAATGGAAAAATGGCGGCAGATATACAACCGCGTTGACCACGAGCAGGAAGTGATCACACGGCAGAATCCCGGCGGCGCCAGGCTGCTGAAAAAGAAGATGCACACGGTTCTTTCCATGGGAAAACGCTTTGAGAGGGAAAAGGAAAATTTTCTCGATTATCCGCAGGAGGAGGAAGCTATCCTGACCAAATTTGACGGCAGCATTTGTGTTCCGCGGGGAAAAACGGTGCTTGACTTCTCTCTTGACAGCCTGAATGTCGGAGGACGCGTTTTGGCACGGGATATCCGTCTTTGCGTTTCAGGCAGTGAGCACATCGGCATTACCGGCAGAAACGGCGCCGGTAAGTCTGCGCTGCTTTCGCATATCCGAAACGAGCTGAAGGACAGACAGGATATCGTCACAGCATTCATGCCTCAAAATTACGCGGATGTACTTGATTTCAGCCAGACTCCCATACAGCATCTTGTGCAAAATTATTCAAAGGCTGAGGTGACAAAAGCCCGCACCTATATGGGCAGCATGAAATTCACTCATGAAGAGATGAACGGAAAAATCGGAGACTTAAGCGGCGGCCAAAAGGCAAAAATACTGTTCCTTGATATGGTTCTGCGGGGAGCAAATGTGCTCCTGCTTGATGAGCCGACAAGAAATTTCAGTCCGCTTTCAGGTCCTGTCGTGAGAGCCGCTCTCGCGGATTTCGGCGGTGCGGTTATCAGTGTATCCCATGACAGGAAATATTTAAGCGAAGCATGCACCAGGGTTTATGAGCTGACGGAAAACGGGCTGCAAATGACAACGGTAAGTGAGGCGCAGATATTATGAATCCTATTTTTTTCACACCGACATCAGCCCGCAGACAGGCTTCAGGCAATTTAAGCATAATACCGTGTACGGTTTCGTTACAAATGAGAGCCGGGTGGTACGGGGAGGATGGCAATAAAAAAGGCAATACAAACTATTACCTGAGGACCAACGTGTGTTTGATTTTCTAAGCGATATTTATACGCTCGCTGAACTGAATTCCATGATGCTTCCCCCAGTTTTTCGAGTATGCGCAAACGCATCCGGCTTTTCGTCATAAGCTCACGCACCTCATGACGCTCTGGGAGAAAGACGGCAAAATCCTCAGCTTCTGCGGATACGAAAGGGATATCGGCTATGCATATTTGATTTGCAATGACAATCATCAGAATTTACTGCCGGAAATGCTGTATGAGGCCGAGCAGAAGCTTTCCGTCAGCACCGAATACGGATGTCAGGTCATGAATTCTCAGGAAAGGCACAGAGAACTCTTGAAGAAGAATGGATACAGCCTCTGCTGCGCAGAACCGATACGGATATACCGCTTTGCAAACGGGTTTTACGTAGCTTTCCTTGCCTGACGGCTTCATCTGCCGTTCCCTTGAAGGTGAGCTTGACTTTCAGAAGCCGAACCGCTGTATCTGGAGGGGATTTCATCACGGAGATCCTGGAGCATACGATATCGACGCACAGCGGCATATGGAGCGGCCCCACTATATGCCTTCTTTCGGGCGTATTGTCGCAGCTACCGACGGCGAATACGCCTGCGTTCCCGGGTTGTGGTATGATGATAAAAACAGATACGCTTATCTTGAGCCGCTGTGTACGCAGCCGCAATATCGCAGGACGGGGCTGGCGCGGTATGCACTTAACGATGTGCAATGAAGCAAGCCGGAGCTTTCGGTGCAAAGTATTGCTTCGGCGGTGTGCCGGCATTTTATCCGGCGATCGGATTTGAAACAATTGCTCAACGGGAATTTTGGAGCAAAGAGGAAAGCTTTGAATGCTCTGCTGAGCATGCGGCAGTGTTATTGAACAAATGGAGTACGGAGAACATAAGAAATGAAAACATTGGAATCCATGTCGGATTTTTTTACCGCCCGCGCGGACGGCTACGACACTCATATGCTTAACAATGTCGAAGGCTGCCGTGAAGCATACAGAACAATGGCGGCGCTTGTACCGAAAGAAACCAGGAATTTGCTTGACCTCGGATGCGGAACGGGCTTGGAGCTGGATGAAATATTCAAAATTCTGCCCTTCCTTTCCGTAACCGGTATTGATCTGACGCAGGCTATGCTCAACAAGCTGCGCGAAAAGCATCCGGATAAAAATCTGAACCTGATCTGCGGAAGCTATTTTTCTGCAGAATTCGGTGAAAACCGCTTTGACTGTGCAGTATCCTTTCAGACCATGCACCATTATTCACATGAAATGAAAATCGAATTGTACAAAAAAATATACCATTCGCTTACATACGGCGGAATGTATATCGAATGTGACTATATGGTGGAAAGGCAGTCGGAGGAAGATTTTTATTTTTCGGAGAACGCCCGTCTGCGTCGGGAAATGGGGATAGGCGAACGCGAATTTTATCATTACGATACGCCCTGTACGGTTGACAATCAAATCAAAATGCTTTATGAATCCGGCTTTCAGGTTGTGAAAAGTGTATTCCGGATCAGCAGCACCTCCATTGTTACGGCAGCGAAACTGCATTGTTGTAACGAATGACAGGATGTCGCCCTCGCGGGGACGGCTATCCCCCAGTGATTTACACTGCATTATAAAAAGGAGGCCGATTCTGTCGCACAACAAGCAAACGGCGCAGCCCCGGTTTGCCGGTGCTGCGCCATCCTATTACGGAGAACCGCCCATCATTGCAGCGGCATCTCTTTCCTTTTATTTTATCTTATCATGTTTTCAGAAACGATATCGTTTTTTCTCAGTTCCATACCTTTCCAGAAATTCTACAGCGAAATCGGAACAATTTCGCTGTAGAATGGATTTTTTAACTCCGTTCACAAATTGCTTTTACTTCGTAAATTTTATTTTGTCAAGATTTAGATATAAAAAAGCCCGGCATAAGCCGAGCTTTTGTTTTATTTTTACAGATCAATTTCCAATGTGATGACATTATGACAATCTGCCCCAGTTTCTTTGTTTTTATATTCCGCTGATACACTGCAGCTTAACACCAGATCGCCGTCCAAATTGATTCTTATCCGCCAATCGCCGGTTCTCTCATAACTCAAATCTTCAAACGCACTGCTTTCACTGTCGTAAAGGATGTTCATTGTTTCCTCTACCGCAGCTTCACAAGTAGCAAAATCAATTTCCGGCACATCGACATTATCGAACATCCCGGGCGTGTATATAAACATTTGTTGCAGCCGCCCGTATTGATCTACTTCAATTAGAATTCCTTCAGATGTGACAGCTCCCGCAACAACTTTATGGTACCATTTTGTGTACGAAAAGAGCTCTGCACTCTCATCATAGTAGGAATACTCCTGTTCATGCGTCAGATCTTCAACCGAAACATATTCAGCAGCCAACTCCCGAATCCGAGCGTTTCTCTGTTCCTCCGTCAGAACTGACATTGTCTCGTCCGGCTGCCCGTAATAATACGGAGTTGCCGAAAAGCCGATAAGCTCCCCTGTGTTATGGTTAAAGTGGTATGTCGCTTTCATAGAATCTTCTATATATCCATCCACCGGATGATTCACCACGGCTCCCATATAATAGGTGCCCATGTATTTCGTCGACATTTGTCTGCCGTCAAATACTACATTTTTTGTCTGTGCGATGCTCTCATCCTTATAATCGTCAGGAGTGTGATTGTACCGCGCAATTTCAGCCGTCAGATTCAGGTTTGCCGCTTCATCCTCGTACAAAGAATCTGCAAGCACAAAGGCATTGTATTCATGTGTTTGTGCATTTGTACAAGAAAAAAAAGTCATACATAACATAGATATCAGAAGCAAATACATAATATAATGTTTTTTCATTTATGATACCTCCTTAGCAGCTATTAAATTAAATCATGAAAACGAGTTGATTCCAACATTCTGGTTTCCAAGGACAGTACGTACAGATGAATTAATATAGTTAAAGGACAATGAGCTTCCAAGCCTAACTGCTTCATCTGCAGAATCGCATGATATTTTTATTGTACATCCCATGTCTAAATACCTAAAAAACGATTCTAGCCATATTGTTGACTGCTCACATGATATTTCGTCCGTAAATCCTATTACATGATCCGCGCCTTTTGCATACGCCTTTCCTGTCAGGCTATTCGAGTTATACACTTTATTGGAGCCCGCTGTATTACAGCCGCTGAAAATGACCAAATCGGCTATTGCCATTCCGTTATTGTTAGGAATCCTGTCAAACTGAGCAGAACCGAAATTTTCGCCGTTTGACATGACGATAACATTTTCACTACCGTGTCCCTTATAGACAAAGATTTTTGAATACGCTAGAGCTTCCATAAATGTTTCATTTGTCATATAGGACTTCATTTTTATTTTTGAAGTGCTGTATCCGCTGTTGAGCAGATAACTTCTAACTATAGATGCATATTCATTGTGAGGTGAGTGACCGTCATTAAGGTCTACGGATGTAAGCGAGGCGTCAAGCAGATCAAAATAAATATTCCTCAGCGCCACGCAGGCCTCGGCCCGGGTGATATCGCGCTTCGGTTCAAACTTCCCATTGGTGCCGCCGTTGATGACCTCGGCGCGGTACAGGCGTGTAACAGCTGTAGTTGCCCAGGAGCTGATGCTGGACTGATCGGAAAACGTGACATAGGCCCGTTTATACAGCAGCGGGTACTCGTAGGCATTGTAAAGCCGGTAAAGCATGGTGCAGAAGGTTTCTCTGTCGATTTCAAATTCCGGACCGAAGATGTCGGGGGACCATTCGTCGATGATGCCGAGATCATCTGCCCAGTTGACATAGCCGGCCCATTCAGAATGCCCCTGTATATCGAGGTAAGCGGAATAATTTGTGTTGGTGTTGATTGCCGCCCCGACCAGCTTTGAAGCGGCTTTTACCGCATCGATGCGCGTCAGCGCGTCGTCGGGATAAAAATTTGTGTTATCCGGACTGCGCAGGATAAACTTATTGGTTACCCAGTCTAT
>CAKTAA010000016.1 GCA_934526185.1 uncultured Eubacteriales bacterium
TGACTGAACTACGAAAAACTTGACGTTTTTCCGTAGTTCGGATTTCCGTAGTTCGGATTTCCGTAGTTCGGATTTTCGTAGTTCGGATTTTCGTCATTCTGAGAAACTCCCGCACGATTTGTATTTAGTACAGAGTTCAATCCAAGAGCAAGTTTCCCAGCGAAGCCGTTAACTTGTAGACTGAGCTTAAACCATACCCGAGCTGTTTTTGCGGCAAAAAAAATCAAAATCCTCCCGCCGCACAGGTGCAGGCAGGAGGAATTTTCATGCAGTTTGATGGAAGCATATGAGAACAGCAGGCGCTTGTCCGTCCGCCTCAGGCGCCGGTATGCCGTCTGCAGCCGTCCCCGGTTATATGTGACAAAAAGCACTGCATCTCATACAGCCCGCACGCACTGTTTTCCGGAATACCGGAATCAGTCGCTGATGTAGGGCAGCAGCGCGACCTGACGGGCACGCTTAATCGCAATGGTCAGCTCACGCTGATGCTTTGCGCAGGTACCGGTAATCCGGCGGGGAAGAATCTTCGCGCGCTCGCTGATATATTTTCTCAGACGCGGAACATCCTTATAATCGATCGAAACAGCCTTGTCTGCGCAGAACTGACAAACCTTTCTTTTCTTGCGGCTGCCGCCGCGCATGGGCCTTTGCGTATCTCTCGCTTCTTTTTCCATGTTTAAATCTTCACTCCTTTAACAATCATTCAAAACGGCAGATCGTCGTCCTCGGCAACTTCCTCAAAGTTGGGCGCGCTCGCAAAGGAGCTGCCGTATGCCGGCTCCTGGTCGGCGGGCGGTGTGTACTGATGAGCGGGAGCGGGAGCCCCCTGCGCATCCGACTTGCGTTCCACAAAGGTCGCCTCGTCTGCGACCACCTCCGTCACGTAACGCTTATTGCCCTGCTGATCGGTATAGCTGCGAGTCTGTATGGAACCGCAGATGCAGATGGCATTTCCCTTGCGGAAGAACCGGCTGATAAACTCCGCCGTGCTCCGCCATGCGACGATATTGATAAAATCAGACTGCGGCTGCTCGCCCTGACGGGTGAAGCGCCGCGTCACGCCGATGGAAAACGAGGTAACAGGGATGCCGTTAGCCGTCTGCTTCAGTTCGGGATCTGCAGTGAGATGACCGATAAGGATCACCTTATTCAAGCTTGCCATGCCATAACCTCCTTTTCAGTTTTGCGTCTCAGACGCTTGTCGTCATGGAACGCATAATGCCGTCGGTAATGTTGAACACGCGCTCAAGCTCAGCAACGAATTCCGCACCGCTTTTAAAGCTGATGAGAACGTAATAGCCCTCATTCAGGTCGTTTATCGGATACGCAAGCCTGCGCTTGCCCCATTCGTTCACGGCGCTGACTTCGGCTGCGTGCTCTTCGATCAGCGTTTTGAATTTTTCCACAATGGCCTTTGTCTCCTCCTCGGAAAGCTGAGGATTGATAATGAACATTGTTTCGTAGGAATGGATCACTTTTTCCATATTGCACCTCCTCATGGACGTTAGTCCGCGGCTTCTGCCGCGGCAAGGATGGCAGCGCGGCGTCTGCAGACGTCCGCGGCTGATTTTTATATTTTACCACAGAACTTCGGTTTTGTCAAGATACATTGGTGAGTTTTTCCGGCTTCTGACGCAACAAGCTGCATTGACGCAACAAGTTGCGTCTGCTCCGAAGGATGGCGGCGGCGTCATGCTGTCGCGTCATTCAGTTTGCTTCGCATTCGCGGAACAAAATCAAACTGCCGCTCGGTTTAAGCTCAGTCTGCAAGTTTCCCGGATTCAATTCTGTACTCAATACAAACCATGCGGGAGTTTTGCGCCTTCAAGGCGCGAAATCTCTTAGACTGAACGCATCCGACGGAGCTTTGCTCCGTGACGCGTTCAGTCATTTTCCCAGAATTTTTGTTT
Organism: uncultured Eubacteriales bacterium; assembly: GCA_934526185.1. Classification (GTDB taxonomy): domain Bacteria; phylum Bacillota; class Clostridia; order Oscillospirales; family CAG-272; genus CAKTAA01. The sequence goes on from CAKTAA010000016.1 coordinate 1,911, forward strand.
TTCTATCTCTTGACAATTTGTTCATATATGGTACAATATAATTAATAAAAAAGAAAGGAGCTTTTTCCGCGCGCCCGATGACTACAAAAAATAACAGCCGCGGAAAGAATTGAAATCATGAAAAAATGCAGATGGATCGGCATACTGTTGGCCCTCGTCATGACAGCAGCCGTTTTTGCCGTACCGTCCACAGCCGCCGGCCTACCGTTCAGCGACGTAGAAGAGGAGAGCTGGTATTACGAGTATGTCGGCTATGTGTACGAAAACGGGCTGTTCAGCGGAACCTCCGGCACAACCTTCGAGCCAGATACGCTGATGACGCGCGCCATGTTCGTACAGCTTATGGCCAATTTCGACGGCGCGGATCTCAAAGCCTATACGGAAACGCCCTTTGAGGATGTGGAGGATGGCTCCTGGTATGAAAGCGCCGTTGCCTGGGCCGCTGAAAACAAGGTTGTCAATGGCACCTCCGAGAGTACCTTCAATCCGGGCGATCCCATCACCCGTGAGCAGATGTGCCAGCTCCTTCTCAACTATACCGCCTATGCGGAAATTACGCTGAACGAAACAGCGGAGGAAAAGTCCTTTGCAGACGCTGCGGACATCAGCGGCTGGGCAGTGAATGCGGTCAGCTCCTGCCAGAAAGCGGAGATCGTCTCCGGCAAGGACGGAAACCGCTTTGATCCGCAGGGTACCGCCTCCCGCGCCGAGGCCGCTACACTGCTCACCAACTTCCATAAGCTTTATGCAATAGATGCAAATCTATCCATCGGAGACTTCGTCATTGTCTATCCGGCGGAGGGAACGGTGTATGAGCAGTACGCCGCAGAGCTGCTGGAAAGCGCGCTGGAAAAGCAATTTGAAGTCGACATGAAGGTCGTCGCAGACAGCGAGGAGGCTGTCCGGTGTGAAATTCTGGTGGGCGAAACCAACCGGGATGTGGAGCTTCCCGCGGAAAAGGAAGAACCCGCGTATTACCTGTACCGTCAGGGAAACAAAATCATTTGCACAGGAGACGGCAGCTACGTCTGCGCAGCGGCGGGCGACCTTTCCCGCGCGGCGGACGATCTTTGTGAACTGTCCAAAACGGCTGAAGCAATGACGCCTGTTTTTGAAAAAGCTGACAATATCATCATGATGATAGGCGACGGCATGGGCAAGCTGCACGTAAAGGCGGCGGAAACGCAGTGGGCAAAGAAGGATTATCCGCAGTACGGCGGAACCCGCACGTTCGCAGGCCGGGATCTCGCCTATGTTTCCTCCGTTGCCACTTGGAGCAATGATTCCTCTGTAACAGACAGCGCGGCCTCCGGCACGGCGCTCTCCTCCGGCTACAAAACCAACAACGGTGTCGTCGGCCTCGATCCGGACGGCGTCAGCCGCCAGAATATCCGGGAGCTTGCCGCCTCCAAGGGCGCGAAAACCGGTGTTCTGACCACAGAAGTCATAACGGGCGCAACGCCGGCTGCCTTTACCGCTCACGTAGCGGACCGCGGCATGTCGGCAGAGATTCTCGAGCAGCAGGCCGCACTGGATATCGATTATATCAAGGGCATGTCGAGCGGCCCGCACCCGATGACCAATAACGATCTGCTCAACAACGTAAAAGAGGCGCTGGGCATTTTAAGCGAGGGAGACCGCTTCTTCTTCATGATAGAGGAGGCCTACACCGATAAGGAATCCCACAGCAACGACATGACCTTTATGCTGAACGCAATGGATCGCTTTGACCGTTCCATCCGCTACGCGCTGGCCTTTACCATGTTTGACAGGGAAACTGTGCTGCTGATCACGGCCGACCACGAAACAGGCGGCATTCAGGAAAACGAAGACGGCACTTTCTCCTTTACCACAAACGAACATACCGGCAGCCAGGTGTATCTCTTTGCTGTCGGCGCCGGAACGGAAATTTTTGACGGCAAAATGATCGACAATACGGCCATACCGAAATTTATGGCTGCCACCTACGGCGTCGAGAATTTCGGAGAATACAGCGAATAAAGGGCACAGGTCTAAATCCCAAACAATAAACAAAGAGCCGGCTCCCCTTTCTTGGGGAGCCGGTTTCTACTGTTCTCCGAAAAAAGACAGACAAATGCTTTCCCGCGGCATTCCCTTTGAGCATCACCGAAAGAGCAGAACGGCAAAGACCGTGAACAGAGCGGTCAGAAGCCCGCACAGAAGCTTCTGCACAAAGTAGCGCCGCATGCGAAGCCCGGCCTCCGCCGCAAAATACATCACCTGAAGATGCACGCAGAGCCCTGCCCACCCCACAAGGAAGGCGGAGACGGCCAGAAACGGAAGGGAGAGATCGCCGACCGATGCTGCAAGGCCGCTTGTGACTTCAAGGAATCCGGAAAAAAGGCCGCGGAGCGCCGGAGGAACCGCTTCCGCCGCAAAACCGAGAAAGGTCCGGAGCGTCGTTTGCAGAACTGTGAAAAAAACCACGAAACCGCAGACTGTCAGCAGATTCTGCGCGCTGCCGGAAATGACGCGGGCAATCTCGCCAAAACGAAATACGCAGAAGGAAGTGGAAACGGCCTGAAATCTGTTTTTTCCGAGCCACAGCCGTTTGCAGAGCATGCCGCAGGCCAGCGCCGCCAGCGCTTCCGCTGCCCAGAAAAGGAAGCCCAGACCGGCATCGCCCCAAAGCCGCGCCCCCAGATAGCCGCAAAGAAAGGCCGGACCTGTATTGTTGCAGAGCCCGAGCGCAAATTCCGCCTCATTTTTTTCAATCTGTCGGCTCTGATACAGGGAAATGACGCTGACGGCGCCGACGGGGAAACCGGAAATCAGGCCCACAAGAAAGGCGGCGGAGGTCGGAGGCGAAAAGCCGAGCAGACGGGCAAGCGGCGCGGCTGTAATTTTTCCGGCGGAGCGGCAAAGACCGGAAGCGGAGGCAACGCCAGCAATGACCATGAAGGGAAAGAGCGCCGGAATGACAGAGGATACGCACAGGGAAAGTCCCTCCGAAACGCCCATGGCGGCAACGGCGGGCGCCTTGAGAAAAAGGATGCCCAGAATAACGAGCGCGCCCCAGACAAAATAGAGGCGAAGAGCCGCAAATTGTTTTCGGATGCCGGAAAATTTGGTATGGATTTGTTTTATCTCACTCACCTGCCGCATAGAAATAGAGTATCCCCATTTACTATATTGGAGAAGCAAAGGAGATATGACAATGGCAAGGGAAGAGAGACTCAGAAAATACACAGCGGAAACGGCAGCGCGCGGAGACGGATTGGAAAAAAAACAGGCTGCGGGAAAAAAGCGAAAGCGCCGCGCGGCGCTGCACGAAATACTGGATATGCCGTCAAATGCACTGTACAGCATTCCGTATATGGAAATCCGCGGAAACAGGGAGCTGACGCTGGGCGGTTATATCGGCCTTGTCCGTTATGATACGGAGGAAATTGTATTAAGGCTGAACGATAATTCTCAGCTTACGGTAAACGGAACAGACATGCAGCTCGGCGTCATCGCGGGAAACGTGCTGAAAATTACAGGCAATTTTTCGTCCGTACTGTTCGGAAAAAAGGAGAAACAGCGCTCATAGCGGACACGCATCTCTTGCCGCTTGCCTGACGTTTGCCGTTACTGCTGCGCAAGGATGCGCTCTCCTCCCGCCGTATACGGCAGAAAGACCGCCGCCTTTTTGATAAGACTCCTGTAAATTTCCGCCGTTTTCTCTATCGGACTCTTTTCAATTTGAAACACCTGTCCCAGAAAGACGACTCTTATGCAGGAGATTTGATTTTCAACGGAAAAAACGTCCCTGGAGCCAATCACCGGCAGTGCGCACAGGCACACCGCCAGCAGCACTGCCGCACCGATCGCCGCAGGCTTTTTCCTCCGGATTTCTTTTTCCGCATTTCTTCTGTTTTCCGCATGTCCCATCGTTTTATCTCTCCTTTCTATTACTGACCAGTTTCGCATACGCGGAAGGGGCGCCGTCCTATATGGCACGTAAAAAGCAAACTGAATGACGCGACAGCATGACGCTGTCGCCGTCATTCGGATTAGACTGAGCTCTGCTCAGTCAACTGAGCTTCGCTCAGTCATTTGTACAGAGTTCAATCCAAGAGCAAGTTTTCCGGCAAAGCCGGGAAACTTGTAGACTGAACGATGACGGAACAAAGTTTCGTCATCGTTCAGTCAGTCCCCCAGAATCAGCTCCGCTATGGCACCCGCCAGATGCTCCCCCGCGCGCTTCGCTTCCGCAAGCGTATTTCCGCAGGAGCCGACCTCAAACAGCAGCGAACCGTTTGCAAACTTCTGATTGAACGCGGCTGCGCGGATGTTCAACGGCCGTGCGAGCCGTATGTAATCGGTGTTAAGCTTGTACTGCAGATGCACTCCCACCGTGAGATTGTCCTCCCAAAACGGAAAATTTGCTCCGCCGGCGTTGGTTCCGGCCAATATCATTACCTGCGCGCAGCTTTGTCCCTCTGCCAGCGTCACCGGCCTTATGCGGTCTCCGTTTTCCCGGATGATAGCGTCTCTGTGTACGTCGAACACATACCGTATCGTCGGATACTCCTTCAGATACGCCTGTATCTGGGCCGCCGCATTGACATAGGAGCTGGTATATGATTCTTCGTCGAACATCGTCTCACAGTGCAGCGTGGGAATGCCTGCCTCCTTTAGCACCGCTGTCATGGCTGCACCGACAGCGACAACATTTTCAGTGATGTCTGTAGAACGCGGCGCGTCGCTCTCCTCCGTGAAATAAACCGCTCCTGCATCCGCGTAGGCCTCTGTCCCGTGCGTATGCAGTATCAGCACAACCGGAGCATCCTCCTCGGAGGGTACGTAGGGCTCAATTGGATAGTCGCGGCTCAGATAGGTCTGAAGATCCAGATCCAGGCCGCTGTAATTGCTCATCAGCAGCTCTCCCTCTGAGGGAGAACCGGATAAATCCATCGGCACAATGGGGTAGGCGCCTGCCGGAACGGCAGATCTGTCATAGCTGTACAGCTCTTCAAAGTCTATCAGCGGATCCTCCTTTTCCCCGCCGTCCGGCTCCACTCCTTCAATCGGCGTGTCTTCTGTTCCGTTCGGCAGAAACGGAGGCCGCACAAATGACAGATCTGTCGTGTCCTCCCGAAAAACCGATGCGGCCTCCGCTGAAGAGGAAAAATACACCCCTCTCCGCAGCACCTCGGCCGAAAGGGACAGCGGCTTTGAGACCTGAGCCGCGTCAGCGCTGAGCATCCTTTTGATTCCCCCGCTCTCTACCCACCGGAAGCCTGCAAACAGGGTGAGAGAAGTCACGCACACGCCCGATACGGAGATAAGAAAAAACAGCAGAAAGGTTCGGTACAGGCGCCTGAATTTTTCGATCGCCGGATGCGACTGAAGGAGCTTTTCCTCCGCTGCCCTGCGTCCCTTTTCCGCGTTCTTTTTTTTATCCCTTTTTTTCCGGTTTGTCCTGTTTCCGCCGGCCTCATAGGGATTGCCGAACGCCGATCCGCCGGTTCCGGTGCGCTTCCCGCTTTCCTCCCCCGCGCTGCTGTATGTACTGCCGCTTCTGCTTTCTTTTTGTCTGTTCTTATCTCCTGACCGGCTTTTTGTACCAGTCTGCCGGCGCCGGAGCCGTTCCCCGATTCCGTTCATACAATATAACCGTTCCTTTCTTTTGCTTCAAAATGACTGAGCTTCGCTCAGTCTGACAGTTTGATTTTTACGTGCCATATGGGACGGCACGTATTCCGCATTCGCGGAAGCAAATCAAACTGCCGCTCGGTTTAGAGTCTGTACTGAGTTTGAACCGTGCGGGAGTTTTGCGCCCTGAAGGTGCGAAACTCTTAGACTGAACGCGTCAGACGGAACTCTGTTCCGTCAGTTCAGTCATTTGCCCACACGCATTTTGATTGTGCAATAGTCTCTCCGGTACTTATTTATATGAAAAGAGGACACGCCTTATGCGCCGCGGTGTCCTCCCTTAAGCTCCTGTTTTTATTCGTATTTTTGGACTATCACCTCAAACCCGACCGCACGCTCCGGCCTTCGACAGCCGCATTTTGATTTCTCTGCCATTGCCCGCCGGTTTTCCGCATTTCCGCAAACAAATGAATTTTTTGTAAATATCATGCCGGCTTTTTCGCCGTACTTTCGGCTTGTGTCCTTTTACCGATTACCGATAGCATTCCGCCGCAAAGGCGCTGTTGAGCGCGCCGGCAATCAGCCGCCCGTAATCCCGGATGATGCGGTCCGCGTCCGTCGGGGAAACATACATGCCGCCCGCCCTGTCGAAAATCTCCGTGAGCCTCTCCTCATCCTCCGCCGTCATCTCATGAAACGGCAGCTTTGCGCCGCTCAGCGCGTCATAAATCAGCGTGGCCGCGTCGATCACCGTCGGAACGCCTATAGTCATGACCGGAACGCCGAGCGCCTCCCGATCGATTGCCGCCCTTTTATTGCCGATGCCGCCGCCGGGAAAAATTCCGGTGGTCGAGAGCTGCAGCGTCCTGGCCAGACGATCCGTTTCCCGGGAGGCGAGGGCGTCCACCAAAATGACAAGGTCGGGAGAAACGTGACGGACAGCACCGCGCACAAGCTCAACAGCCTCGATTCCGGTCTGGCCAAGCACACCCGGTGTGACCGCGGAGAGCAGCACATCCTCCTCACAGGGCTCAAGGATGCCGCCGGTGAACAGATGTCGGCTTACCGTCACCTCCCCCGCTGTCACAGGCCCGATTGCGTCGCAGACGATCTGCCGGTTGCCCAGACCGCAGACAAGGACGGAGCTTATTTTCTCCGCAAGCTGAGACGCCAGCTTCAAAACCGTGTCACACAGAACCCTTACGCAGTGGTCGAAATCCGCCTCAGACGCCTTCCATATTTCGCCGCAGTACAGCGTTACATACGTCCCTTGCGGCTTCTTGAACTGCTCCGCAGCCTTTTGGGTGCGGATTTCAATGGTTTCCGTTTTGATTCTGCCGTCATCCTTTGTGCTGTAAACGACGCCGTCGGTGACGGAATCCGAATGCTTGCCCTGCTCCGTGGCAAGCGCCGCATAAACCTCGCCCGCCATATCCGTCCGCAAATATTTGCTGAACCTGTCCGCACGGCCGGCGGCCTGACGAATTTTATCCTCTTGCTTCTCCGTTTCTTTGCGGCCGGAGCTCACGGTATTCTTTTTGTTTGCCATATTGCTGCAATCCTTTCTGTTTGGAATCCTGATGTACGAAAAAAGCTGCGGCATGCGCCGAGAGCCTACAGACAGTATGCCCAGCATTGCGTATCTTTATATCGGTTTTTACAAAAATTTTCCGTTGATATATTCGCATACAAATAAAAAGGGAACCGCAGCGCTGCCGCGCGGTTCCGCAGGTTTTCGATTATCCTGAAGCCTGTAGCTGACCGGATTGCATAGAGCGGGTGCATCGGCACACCGATACAAGCCTTTTCCTTTTTAACATACATCCAAAAGCCTTCCAAGCGTTTTCCGGCTCAAAAGCCGCTGCCTCTTTCCCCGGAGCTGCAGCCGCCTGCCGCCCGTCTGTTTTTTGCCCTATCCTTTCCGCAGAACCGGCGTTCCGGCGCAGTCATGCACAGTCCTTCGCGCGGCAGCAAAGGGAAAGGATGCGAAAGGTTATTTCAGCTCAGTGTAGCTGAGCGTTCCATCCTCGTTCTGCGTTGCCTCGGAAAGAACAGCGCTTCCCGCCCATCCCTCTCCGGCGGTAAAGCCGGTAAAGATCAGGCGGCTGCCAAAGAACGCCGCCTTCGGCACGCATCCTGCGGGGAAGGTGAGGCTTTCGGTTACGCGGAAGTCCTCAAACGGGGCTCTTGAGGGAAGGCAATGCATCTTCCCTTGGATGGAGAACGCAAGGTAGTAATATCCGTTATACTCAAACCAATCGGGGCACTCGGGCTGATCGGGGGTATGCCATTCCATTACCGGTCCGCAGTCGACAAAGCCGGACATATCGGGATTCGGCGATTTGAGGTGTGCAAGGCATCCGTTCCCGCTTGAAAGGAGCGACGTGGTAATAAGCAGATGGTATTCGCCGCCATATTCGATGAACTTGGGATCGCGTGCAGTTTTCTGCTCGTATCTGTCAGGCAGGATGAAATACTCTCCAGATTTTTCGAAGTGATAGAGATCGTCCGAGCAGGAATGAGAAATTTTTGCGGGAGAACGGTCGTACATACGCACCGCGTACCATGCATAGTAGCGGCCTGCGGCTTTTCCGACAGATCCCGTGCAAATCGAACCCTCCCACGGGGCGCTTATCGGCACCGCTATCGGATGCTCGTCCCAGCTTACCAGATCAGTCGTCGAGAAGTGCGCCCACTGGTGTCCTCCAAGACTCCACTTGCTTCCGTGGTGACGGCGATCATAGAGGAAAAACAGGTGATATACCGAATTGTTGTCGGGATCGGAAAAAGGCATACAGTCGCCGATATTGACGCCGTTTTTCCGGATATCCGCAAGCGAGATGCCGCTTCTGATAACAGCAGGCTTTCCCCTCGTATCATCGGACGGCGCGGGTACAACCTCAGTGTCCGGACAGTTTTCGCATACGGTGAACTCCTCGTTTCCGCACGGCCATTCCTCATCGAAGAGCGTATCGTTTACGTAAAGATCGATTCGGTACGGGCGGAGTACGAGTCTAACCTTATCTCCGGCCGCGCAGGGCGCGGACACAGAAAGAGGACGTTCGTTGAAATCGTATTTCAGCTTTACCGTTACCTTGTTTTCAGCAATTTCAGCCGCAATGTTTTCACCGAGGGCAATGCTGCTTTGCCCAGCCGTGAATCTGATTTCGCGTTCTTTCATTTTGATCCTCCGTTTTTTATTCATATTTGATCAGGCTTTTCGCCTGTTCTTCGGTGAGCTTATCCGCCGAAATTGCGCCGTAGAGCGCGGCTCCGTACGCCGCCTCCTCCGTATGGCGGGGGACAAAAAGCGGTACGGCGAAGCTTTGCGAGACGATCTCCCTCAGCGCGGCGTTTTTACGCATCGCGTTTCCGGATGCTGCGGCAAAAGAAGCTTTTTTCCCTCCGTCGCCCATGCTTTTATAAAGAGCGAACATTTCATCAGCAATTCCGCGGAGGATACCGCGCGAAAACTGTGCCGGCGTAAAGTTTGCAAGGTTGATGTTGCCGATGTGTCCACGTCGCGAATCGTCGGCGCGCGTACCGGAGAATTCTGTGCAGACGGTCACGTCATCGGTATGTCCGGCCTGCCCGGCGCGGCCCTGTGCCGCAATTTCCCCCAGATATTTATAGATCTCGTTTTTGCTTGTCTGAAAACCGAGTCCCGTGACAGCGGTATGGATGAAGTCTGCGAACGCGGCGTAAGCCTTTCCTCCGCATAGGATCGATCCGGAGCAGAGCCTCTTTTTCCCGAAATACGGACGGATTTCACCGCCTGCGGGCACGTCGTTTTCGCCGATCACGACGCTGACCTGCCCGCTCGTCCCAATGTTGATAAGCATACCGCTGTCATCGGAGAGCGAGCCGAACACGCCCGCCTGATTATCGCCTATCGCGCATGCGACTGCAATTTTCTCAAATTTTCCCGCGACGGAATAATCCCCGATAACGCGGGGGAATACGCCAGGATCTATGCCCAGGCGCTTTGCCTTTTCACCGTCAAACGATGCGGAGCCGATATCATAAAGTCCGAGGCTGGCCGCGTTTGTGGGATGGATCAGCGCTTCGTTTGTTCCGCACAGGCGCATCACGGCGAGATCCATGACGGTCGTGATCTGCTCAGTGTTTTCTGGGAGAAGCCCGAATTTTTTCAGCGCATAGAGCGTATTCACACCGTAGCCGGAGGGAATCCATTCGCCGCATAGGTCTTTTATCTCCTCACAGACGCTGACGCCCTTGTCGCTTCGGATGCCGAAGCGGTTCTGCCACGTGTAAAGCGGCGACAGGATTTTTCCGTCCGCGCCGAGACAGACGATGCCGTGCATCTGTCCGGTAACGCCGATGCAGACAACGGAGGGAAAAGCCCTTACGATCGATGAACAGAGACTTTGTGCCTTATCACAGAGCATTGCGGCATCCTGCGCAAAGGCATCGTTTCCCGCGACCGTGACGATATCTGCTTCGTGATCGAAGGCGTATGTATGAAGCGGTACGCCTGTTGTAATATCAACGAGCTGCGCCGAAAGGGAGGATGTACCGATGTCAATCCCAAGCGCAAGCGGCGGAGCGTCCTGCATGCCTCCATCCTCCGTAAGCTCGTCGGGTTCGGAGAAGAACCATCCCTCCGCCGCTTCCGCCGTCTCCCCTCCGAGGATCGCGCGGCAGAGATCCTTTCGGAACGAGTTCAGCTTATCGATGTCGGAAAGCTCCTTCTGCCGCTTTTTTATGAGCCTCTCTGTATCGACGACTTCGTCGCACCAGAGACGGATGTCGGCGACAGAAATGCCGAGCTCGCGCATCAGCTTTATTTTCCCGAGCCGTTCGACATTCTCCTGCGTGTATTCTCTGTAGGTGTTTTCGCTCCGGCCGACCTTCACAAGTCCTTTTCGCTCGTAATACCGTATCGTTTTCGCCGTCAGTCCGGTCAATCGTTCAACATCGCTTATTTTCATTCCTAAATGGCGCCTTTCTTATTTTTCAGTATACATTTTAAACCTTACACCAAGGGGAATGTCAATGGTTTTGAATTTTTTACAAAAAATTTATTTCTTTGCGGCGCTCCAACAAATGCGTCAAACAAAAGGCGCCGAAAGAAGCATCTCCATGCTCTTTTCGGCGCCTTGATTCAGTTTTCATGTCTCTCTATGCTGCGCAAACCGATACAGGGCTTTTCCTTTTTTTTCGCACATACAAAAAATTCAAACATGCGTTTTCCGGACTCGAAAAGCCGCCTTTTATTCTGCGGCTGTCAGCTCGCCTACCAGATCATAGGCCATGCTGTCCGTAATCCTTACTCTGACAAACTGCCCCGGCTGCAGCCGCTTGCCTCCCGGCCGATTCGTAAAATAAACCTTGCCGTCTATCTCGTATGCGTCCGCATAGGTGCGTCCGTAATAGGTCTCCGCCACGCTGTCGTAGCCCTCGCACAGCACCGTGACCTCCGTCCCTATCTTTTTTTCCGCTTCTCTTTCGGCCCGCGCCTCCTGCTCCCTCATTAAAATGTCGCAGCGATTCTGCTTTACCTGCTCCTCTATCTGATCCCCGAAATCATATGCAGGCGTCCCCTCCTCGCGCGAATAGGCAAACACGCCGGCGCGGTCAAACGCCAGTCTTTTCGCGCCCTCGCAGAGCAGACGGAAATCCTCCTCCGTTTCGCCGGGGAAGCCTGTAAGGAAAGTCGTCCGTATGACCATGCCGGGGATTCTGCGCAGCCGGGAAACGGCCTTCTCTATCGCCTCGCCCCCGCCTCTCCGGTTCATCCGCCGGAGGACCTTTTCGGACAGATGCTGCACCGGCAGATCCACGTATTTCAGCAGCCTCGGGTTGGTTTCCCATTCTCTTGCCAGCTCCTCCGTTATCTTTTCCGGATAGCAATACAGCACACGGATCCAGGGGATCGACGTTTCCGCGCATATAGCCCGTATCAAAGCCGGCAGCCGCGTCTCGCCGTACAGATCCGTGCCGTATGCCGTGGTATCCTGCGCTACAAGCACCAGCTCTTTTACACCAAGCCCCTCCAGCTCCTTCGCCTCCGCACAGATATCCTCAACCGGACGGGAACGCATGCCGCCGCGGATCAGCGGGATCGCGCAGTATGTACAGCGGTTGTCGCAGCCCTCAGAAATCTTCAGATAGGCGAGATAGGAAGGCGTCGTCAGTATCCTGTCGCCGCCCTGCTTCATTTCCTCGATTTTTCGAAAGGACGAATACCCTTTTTCCCTGTTTTCAATGCTTTTCACCGCCTCGACAATGTCATGCAGGCTTCCTACACCGAGCACAGCGTCGACCTCCGGCATTTCCCGGAAAATCTCATCTCGATACCGCTGTGCAAGACATCCGGTGACCACAATGCCGCGAAGATGGGCATTCTTTTTCAGCCAGGCAATATCGAGAATGTTGTCAATCGCTTCCTCTTTTGCGCTCTGAATAAAAGCGCATGTGTTGATGACAACAATATCCGCTTCCGTCTCCTCCGGCGTAATTTCATAGCCCGCTTGAGCAAGAGACGCCAGCATAATTTCCGTATCCACCTGGTTTTTCGGGCAGCCGAGCGATACAAAGCCCACACGCGCCGCCCTTTTTTCTCTGTTATCCATGACCGTATTCCTCTCTTTTCCTCCAAAAGCCGCAGCAAAGCAAATATTTTTTGTTATCTGTGCGGAAAAGGTGCGGCGAAAAAACACCGCACCGCGCGCAGCCCCTCGGAGCCGTATCCTCAGGAAACTCCTGAGAGCTGTAAAAATCACGTCCCTGCAATTTCCGTTATTACAAAAACGAAATCCCCGTCCGTTTGCTCATAAAAACCTACAGCCCTTCAAATTCCCGAAGCACCTCTCGAATTTCCGCCGGAGAAAAGCCGCACCGCACCAGCGCGGCCATATACCTGACACGCGTTTTCGGATCGGTAAAGGATGCCGCGCCTCCCATTTTGATGATCCTGTACCGGCACGCCTCGGAATAATCCAGCGTCTCTGACCACTCCTCAAAAACCGCGTCAAACGCATCTCTTGAGAAGCCCTTTTTCATGAGCTCTCTGCGGATACGATCCCGTCCGTATCTCTTTCGTTCGCATAAATAGGTCATATGTCTTTTCATGTATTCGCGTTCATTGATATACCTGCTGTTTCGAAAATAATCCACGGCAGCACGGCATGCTTCCGGCGAAAATCCGCGCCTCTGCAGCTTTTCCATCATCAATTTTTCCGTATGATCGCCGTAGTGCAGCAGTGCAAGCCCCTTGTCAATCGCCTGCGTCGCCTCCCCGAAATGCCGGATTTGTTCATATTCATCGGTTGTCAGCGTGTCTCCCACCGCATATTTTCTGTTGATAAAAATGCCGAGTACCTGATGTGATACCGTTTCTTCATTTTCTCCCGCCTGAATTTTCACTGTAAGCTGATACCGTGTTGCCGCGTCATTCTGCTCAACCTCTGTAACTGTAATTGCCAAGTCCGCCATGTCTCAGTCCATGCCTTTCATGAATTCGCGTCCCTTATTTTGCAGGCCCGCAATTGTATTTCTGTTTGTACCGGATTTCTCCGTTCCCTCCGGCCGCCTGATTGGCTGCGGCCTGCCGACTCGGTTCTCTTTCTCTGTATTCCGCCTGCCGCCGCCTGTTTTTTCCGTTTCTTCGGGCCGCCTGCTTCCGCTCCGCGGCCCCCTTAACTCCGGCTGCTCTTTTTCCGCAGCAGCCTTTCCGCTTCTCCATTCAATATAAGGGGCTTTCTCTCCGCCATAGAGGCGTTCCGGCGGCAAATTATTGTTCCACCACCGGAAAAAACGAATGGTATCCGCCGCCTTCAGGAGCGGCGGCCATCCTTCTTTTCATTATAGTGAGCGGATTTTTCCGTTTTATACCTGATTTTTGCTGTCTTTATTCGCCTTCGATATCAATTTCGCCGAGGGAAAAGGATTCCTCGCCGTCCTCGTCGTCCTCATCCTCCGAAACTTCTTCCTTCATCGTCAGGTCAAGCTGATCGCCACGGCTCTTGATTTTTTTCTCGACCTCTTCCATCAGCTCCGGATGTTCCTCTAAATATTTGCGCGCATTTTCCTTGCCCTGTCCCATTCGCTCTCCGTTGTAGGAGAACCAGGATCCGCTTTTGTCGAACACCTCCAGATCTACGCCGATTTCCAGCAGCTCACCGGACTTTGAGATGCCCTTTCCGAACAGGATATCGAACTGCGCAACACGGAACGGCGGTGCAACCTTGTTTTTCACGACCTTTGCGCGGACGCGGTTTCCGTAGGATTCCGTCCCGTTTTTCAGGCTCTCCGCCTTTCGGATGTCGATCCGCACCGACGCATAAAACTTCAGCGCCTTTCCGCCGGTCGTCACCTCGGGATTTCCGTAGACCACGCCGACCTTTTCGCGGAGCTGGTTGATAAAGACCACCACGCAGTTCGTTTTGGATATCGCGCCGGCAAGCTTCCGCAGCGCTTGGCTCATCAGTCTTGCCTGAAGTCCCACATGAGAGGCGCCCATGTCCCCGTCGATTTCCTGCTGAGGCACCAGCGCCGCAACGGAATCCACCACAATTGCGTCAACCGCGCCGGATCTGACCAGCGCCTCGGTGATTTCCAGCGCGTCCTCGCCGCAGTCCGGCTGAGAAACCAGAAGCTCGTTGATATTCACCCCCAGCGCCTTTGCGTACTGCGGATCCAGCGCGTGCTCCGCGTCGATAAAGGCGGCCTCTCCGCCGAGCTTCTGCACCTCGGCGATGATATGCAGCGCCACTGTTGTTTTACCGGACGATTCCGGCCCGTAGATCTCGATGATTCTGCCGCGCGGCACGCCGCCGATGCCCAGCGCCAGATCCAGCGTAAGCGAGCCTGTCGAGACAGCGCTCACCTGCATCGTCGCGTTTTCGCCGAGCCGCATGATAGCGCCCTTGCCCTTGGCCTTTTCGATCTGTGCAATCGCCGTTTCAAGCGCCTTTTTCCGGTCTGACGCGTCCGCGCCCGGCGCCGGAATCTCCGCCTTCTTTTTCTTTGTATCCTTCATATCCCGTTTTCCCTTCTATGTAAAATTCACTTTGAAAACATCCGCAAAATGAGAGACGCGTTTTTCGGTTTGCCGCCGCAGCGTTCCTTTTCCGCCGTTTCGCTCCCTGTGCCGTTTTCTGCGATTTCCCCTGAACTTTACGGTATCCCCGCTCTTTTATCTGTTGCCGCCTGAGTCGCGACATAAGCTCGTCCGTTCTGTCGCTTACAGACCTGATCTTCCGCTTTCGTCCTGACCTTAACCGATTTCTGCCTTCCGTATGATGCGCGGCAGCCTCCGCGTTTCTGCGTCTTACGCATCACTGTCCGGCAATTCAAGCAGTAAGCTGTCCTCCGCCGCTTCTCCGGCGCTTTCGCCGCCGGTCTGCGCCTCCGCTTCTGTTTCTTCCGCCTCCGGATCCGGATCCGCATCCTCATCCTCAGACGGAACCACAGCAAAGTTTACCAGCCGCGCACCCTCCGCAAGTCTCATCACTATGACGCCCTGGCTCGCTCTTCCGCATCTCCGGAGATCGCCCGCAGGCGTCCGAATGATGGTTCCCTCGTTGGTGATCAGCATCAGGTCTTCCCCTTCGCCGACGCCCGCAATTCCCGCAAGAAGTCCCGTTTTTTCCGTTATTGCATGACAGGTAACGCCCTTGCCGCCGCGGCTGTGTGTATTGTATTCGCTGAACGGTGTCAGCTTGCCGTAGCCGTTTTCCGTTATGGTCACAAGCTGCTTTTCTTCTTCGACTACCGCCGCGCCGACCACATAGTCGTCCCCGCTCAGCCGGATTCCTCTCACGCCGCGCGCCGTGCGTCCCATAACCCGCGCATCCTGTTCGTTGAACCGCACCGCCATGCCGCTGTGCGTTGCCAGTATGATTTCATCCTCGCCGCCGGTTTTTCTTACAAACGAAAGCTCGTCGCCCTCGTCGAGATTGATCGCTATTTTTCCGCCCTTTCTCTGGTAGGCGAAATCCGTCACCTTCGCGCGCTTGACAACGCCCTGCCGCGTCGTCATCAGCAGGTACGCATCCTCGCAGAATTCATCGACGGAAATGACCGCCGTAAGCTTTTCTCCCTCCGAAAGCTCCAGGATATTGACGATATTCGTCCCTTTCGCCGTCCGTCCCGCCTCCGGAATCTGATACGCCTTCTTGACGTACACCTTTCCCCGGCTGGTAAACATCATCAGATAGGAGTGACTCTGCACGACGCTGACGTTTTCCACAAAATCCTCGTCCTTTGTGGTCATGCCGATGATGCCCTTGCCGCCGCGGCGCTGTGCGGAATAGCTGTCCGCAGGCTGTCTCTTCACATAACCGTCATGCGTGACGGTGATGACGCAGGTATGTCTTTCAATGAGGTCCTCAAGGTAAATTTCGTCCTCCGCCGCGACGATTTCCGTGCGCCGCTCGTCACCGAATCTGCGCTTGATTTCCAGCATTTCATCCTTAATTATCTGCTGCAGCTTCGTCTCGTCCGCCAGAATTGCCGTAAGCTCCTCTATCAGCCTCTGCTTCTGGGCAAGCTCTTCCTCAATTTTGATTCTTTCCAGCCCTGCCAGCTTTCCGAGCGTCATATCGACGATGGCCTGCGCCTGCGGCTCCGTCAGCGAAAACCGTTCTTCGAGCGCAAGCCTTGCCTCCGTGACGGATTCATTTTCTCTGATGGTTCTGATAACCTCGTCGATGTTGTCGATGGCGACCGTCTGTCCCTCCAGAATGTGTGCGCGTGCCTGCGCGCGTTCCAGCTCAAAGTGTACTCGCCGGGAAACGACCTCCTCCTGATGTACGATATAATGCCTCAGGATTTCCAGCAGCGTAAGCTGCTTCGGCTCACCGTCCACAAGAGCTATCATGTTAAACGCGCAGGTGTCCTGAAGCTGCGTGTATTTATAGAATTGGTTCAGTATAATCTGACCGTTTGCGTCGCGGCGGTAATCCACAACAATGCGCATGCCCGCGCGCCCCGACTCGTCGCGGATATCCGTCACACCCTCCACACGCTTGTCCTTGACCAGATCCGCCATGGAGGAAACCAAGGCACTTTTGTTGACCTGATACGGTATCTCCGTGATGACGATGCGGTGCTTGTCCTCCTGCACCTCCGCACGTGCGCGCACCATCACTTTCCCGCGTCCCGTGGAATACGCCTCTAAGATGCCCGCGCCGCCGTATATGGTCGCGTACGTCGGAAAATCCGGTCCCTTTATGTAATTCATCACGTCCTGCGTCGTGGCGTCGGGATTCTCCATATAATAGATGGTTCCGTCGATGACCTCACTCAGGTTATGCGGCGGGATATATGTCGCCATACCGACCGCGATGCCGACTGAACCGTTGACCAGCAGATTCGGAAACCGCGAGGGCAGCACCTTCGGCTCCTTCAGCTTATTGTCAAAGTTCGGGCGGAAATCCACCACGTCCTTTTCGATATCCGACAGCATTTCATTTGCCAGACGCGCCATGCGGGCTTCCGTATAACGGTAAGCCGCCGCACCGTCGCCGTCCACGTTGCCGAAGTTTCCGTGTCCCTCAATCAGCGGATACCTCAGCGAAAAGGGCTGCGCCAGACGCACCATTGTGTCGTACACAGCAGCATCGCCGTGCGGATGGTAACGGCCGAGCACGTTACCGACGGTTGTCGCTGATTTCCGGAACGGCTTGTCATAGGTCAGATGATCCTCATACATCGCGTAAAGGATACGCCGGTGAACGGGCTTCAATCCGTCTCTCACATCCGGCAGCGCGCGCGATACGATGACGCTCATTGCATATTCTATGAAGGACTGCTTTACCTCTTTTTCCATCTGAACGGGTTTGATTTTTTGATTCTCAAAGGTATAATCCTTCTGCTTGCTTTCGTTTTCGTTCATGTATGACCATTCCTTTCTTTTGCCTTCTTAGATGAGGGAGCAGGACTCCGTTTGCAAGTTTCCCTGCGAAACCGAGAAACCCGCATCCGGATTTTATTCTGTACTCAACCCAAGTGTGCGGAACACGGGCAAGCCTTATTGCCCGTGAGGGAGAAACTGGTCGGACGGAACAAAGTTCCGTCAGTTCAGTCATTTTTCAAACATTCAGCTTGGCAATTGATACCTTCTGAAGATAGGGAAGAAGCTCTTTTTTTGATGGCATATCGGTGCCTGTCTTTTCTATCTTCGCCGCGGCTGCAGCCGATGCAAACAGCAGAGCCGACGCGCTGTCCTGACCTCCTTTTTCAAATACATACAGAAAGGAGGCCAAAAAGGTATCTCCCGCGCCCGATTCTCCCTTTACCTTAACCTTCGGCGCACTGACGTAAAGGCTTTCCTTTTCGTCCGTGTACACCGCGCCCTCGGCGCCCATGGTGCAGAGGACGTTCGTTCCGTATTCCGCCTGAATTCTGCGGCTGACCTTTGCCGCTCCCTCACGCGACTGAAGGGGATATCCCACATAGGAGGACAACTCGTAAAGATTCGGCTTGATAAGCCAGGGCTTTCCCTCAAGGCCCTTTTTCAGCGCCTCTCCGTCCGCATCCAGAACACACCGGATTCCTTTTTTGCCGTTTTCGGAAATCACTGTCCGATAAATTTCCGGCTCCGCCCCCTCCGGAAGGCTTCCTCCTACGACCAGATAGGCTGTTTTTTTGTATTTCAGGCTCACAGATGCAAATTCTGAGGATTTTTTCAGCAGCTTCTCAAGCTCCTCGCCGGTCACCGGCCCCCCGCGTTCGTTCAGCTCCGTCGTCAGTCCGTCTGCATCTATGACCTTTGTGCAGGTTCTCGTCGCGCACGCGGTGCTGGTCAGAAAGTACGGAATTCCGCTTTTTTTCAGCAGCTCCTCAAGCAGACGTCCCTCCTCTCCGCCGGCAAAGCCGTAGGCCGGCGCAAAAACGCCGAGCTGCCGGAGCATCCTTGACACATTGATACCCTTTCCTCCGGCACAAAGCCGCGCGTATTCCGCCCGGTTTACTTCTCCCTTTTTCAGTCCGCCTCCGATATACAGCGTTCTGTCAAGGCATGGATTCATCGTTATGGTCGCCGCCAGCATCTCTTTTACGTCTCCTTCAATCATTTTGGTCAAAGGAAGGGCTTTCGATACCCCGCCTTTTTCCGACTGCTTTCCCTTTTCTTTGTTTTATGAATTCATCCGTATCGGCACGACAAGGAAAATGAAGCTTTCGCTTTCCACACCCGTGTCCCGCTTCTTCTTTGCTTTCGCTCCGTCTGAGCCGTCCTCTTTCTTTTCTTCCGTGCTCTCCTCATCCTTTGCCGGCTCTATCACCATCGCCATAAGCTGGCTCACAAGCGACAGCTTGATCCTCTCCGTGTTGGCGGCGCGCAGGGCATCCAGCACATACCGGCAGTTAAATCCGATATCCAGCTCCCCGCCCTCCTTCTCTATATTGATTTCATCAAACACGGAGCCGTTTGCCGATACCGAGGATACCTCTAAAATATCTTCTCCGAAGTGAAATTTGACATGGCTTTTCGCCTGGCCGAGCGCACGGTCCTCTGTCACCAGAGCCGCTCTCTCCAGACTTTCTCTTAGCAGAGAGGTACTGACTTCCGCAAATATCGTCGCGTTTTTCGGAATCAGCTTTTCGTAATCGATATACTGCGCATCGATCAGCCTCGAATAGAAATACAGCTTTTCCTTTTCAAAGAAAAAGATGATATGTTTTCTTGTTGCTAAAATGCGCACGCCCTCTTCCGTGTCGCGCAGCATTTTCATAAGCTCGCCTATCGTTTTGCCGGGTACAATCATGTTAAGGTCGAGCGTCTTGTTCTCCTGTGAGCTCTCTGAAAGATTGACCGTCTTTTCGCTCACCGCCAGCCGAAAGCTGTCGCTCGCCGCCGCCGTAATTTTGTTGTCGCGGATGCGGAAAAACAGTCCGTTCAGAGCCGGTCTGGGATCATTTGACGCCACCGCATAGCTCGTTCTCGAAATCATATCTCTGAGCTCACACTGCGCGATGGTGAAGCCCCAGTCTCCCTCGAGCATGGGCGTTGTGGGAAATTCCTCCCCGTCAAGCGCGTGCAGCGTAAACTCCGAACGTCCGCTGCGAATCTTTGCCACAGTATCCTTTCCTACGGAAATCGTAATGCTGCCGGGCATGCTCCGTATGATCTGCGTCAGCTTCGCGCCGTTGATGATATAACAGCCCTCCTCCTCCACCTGAGCGGGAATTTCGCACCGGATTCCCTTTTCGAGGTCAAAGGAGCTGAGAATGCATTTATCCCCTGCCGTCCGGATCTGTATTCCCTCAATCGCCGCTATCGTATTCTTTGACGATACTGCGCTCATGGCCGGTGTGACCGCGTCATTTAAAATATCTCTGTCAAACGTTACCTTCATCTTTCCCCATCCTTTCTGCTTCTTTACTCCTTTTTGTATGTTCCTGACCATACAGCGCTGCTCTTATTCGCTGTATTTTTCTTTCGTTTCCTCTGCTTTTCCACCGATTTCCGCTATTTCTCCTTCTTCGCCGGTGAGGACGATAGAATGAATGCCCTCAAGTTCCTTGTCACCCTCTGAAAGGAGATATCCGTAAAAATTCATTTCATAGATTTTGCCGGCATCCGTTCGAATATTTTCGACCTGCACCGTTATCCGTACAGCTATCGGCTCGTGATTCTCTATCTCCTCTTCTTCACTTACCTTTGCTTTAAAATCCAGATTTCCGTCGCTGATAGTCTCTCCACGCCGATTTTTCGTCTCGCCGAAGGTCGCTTCTCCCTCGAAAGCTGCAATGGCCGCCCGAAGCTGCTCGTCTATATCCTCCGCCCGCCTCGTTTTTTCGCTCAGCAGGTCTTTGATACCGTCCGGACTTGCCGCGCTGAACGCTTCGATGAGTTTTCGCGCCGTTACTGCTCCTTCGTAATGGTATTCCTTCCAATCATATCCGATGACGGCTTTTTTTCCATCTTCTCCGACCAAGGCAATCCTGGAAATACCTTCCTTTTCTTCGTCTGCTTTCCATATGTCGTTTGTCAGAATGTCCAGGTGATAGGTTTTTCCTGTGTCCGTTTGGATACCGTTGACAGACCAGTTCCATTGCAGCTCCGTTATCTCTCCGCTTTCCTTTGCATAGCTATGCCCTCCGTTTTCCGTATCCGTATAGGAAACCGCTTCTCCTTCTGCAAAAGCAAAAAATTCTTCCATTTGCCGCTCGATATCCGGCATCCGTCTTGTCTTTAAGCACAAAAGCTCCGTGAGCGCCTGCGCGTCCCTGTTTTTGATGACATCAACCAAAATCCCCGCCGTCTCCTCCCTGTAGTCCTCAAATCGGTAGGGCGAGGTTGGTACATCGAAAAATTCATATGCCGCACGCCAAACGCTCTCCGGCAGATAGCTGCATCCCGTCATTGTACCCAACATAGATAAGAGAACACAGATCATAAGAACTCTTTTTTTTACGGCGTTTCGTATGTTTCTCTTCACAAAGCGTTCCTCTTTTTTTCGGTCTAATACAGAAGCTATGAACGCTGTCAGATATCGAGATTTTCCGCATACAGCGCATTTTCCTCGATAAATTCTCTTCTCGGCTCCACCTTGTCTCCCATGAGAACGGAAAACATTTCGTCGCAGCGCATGGCGTCCTCTATTTTTACCTCCAGCAGTGTCCGCGTTTCCGGATCCATCGTCGTTTCCCAGAGCTGCTCTGCGTTCATTTCACCGAGACCTTTGTATCTCTCCGCCTCCGCGTTCCCGCCCAGCTCCTGTATGCGCAAATCCCTTTCCGCGTCGGAAAAGGCATATCTCTCCTGCTTTCCCTTGTAGACCTTATAGAGCGGCGGCTGCGCCAGAAAAACATGTCCCTCCTCAATCAGCTTCCGCATATGGCGGAAAAAGAAGGTGAGCAGCAGAATGCGGATGTGCGATCCATCCACGTCGGCATCGGCCATGATGATGATTTTTCCGTAGCGCAGTCTGGCAAGGTCAAAATCCTCTCCGATACCGCAGCCCAGCGCTTGTATAATCGGTATGAGCTGCTGATTTGCGTACACCTTGTCCAGCCGGCTCTTCTCTACGTTCAGCACCTTGCCCCTCAGCGGCAGAATCGCCTGAAAATGGCTGTCACGACCGTCCTTTGCAGATCCTCCGGCGGAATCTCCCTCCACCAGATACAGCTCAGTCAGCGCCGCGTTTCTCTCATGACAGTCCGCTAATTTTCCCGGCAGGGACGAACCCTCAAGCACGCCCTTTCTGCGCGTCAGCTCCCGCGCTTTTCGCGCCGCCTCTCTTGCGCGCGACGCCGCCAGCGCCTTTTCCATGATTGCCTTGCCCACCTGCGGATTTTCCTCAAGATATTCCTCCAACCTATCATAGACCATGTTGTCCACAAAGGTTCTCACTTCGGAATTTCCAAGCTTCGCCTTTGTCTGGCTTTCAAACTGCGCATCCGGCAGCTTCACGCTGATGACCGCGCAGATGCCTTCCCGCACGTCCTCTCCGGTCAGATTCTTGTCGTCGTCCTTTAAGATGGATTTTTTTCGCGCATAATCATTGAGCGCCCGCGTCAGCCCGGTTTTGAAGCCCGTTTCATGCGTTCCGCCCTCGATAGTATTCATATTGTTGGCGAAGCTCAGCACATTTTCGTTATAGCTGTCGTTGTACTGTATGGCGACCTCCGCCGTCATGTCGCCCTTCTCGCCCCTCACGTAAATGACATCCTGATGCACCGGCGTCGAGTGGCGCGCGGCGTTCATATGCTCCACAAAGCTGCGGATTCCTCCCTCGTAGCAGAGGTCGTCCTCTCTCTCCTCCTCGCCTCTGTGGTCGATCAGCCGAATTCTCACGCCCGCATTGAGAAACGACTGCTCCCGCATACGGTTCAGTATCGTGTCGTAATCGAATACCGTTTCCTCAAAAATCTCCGCGTCCGGCTTGAAGCGCACGTACAGGCCGTGACATTCTCCGCTGTCTCCCGCGCAGGCGAACGGCACATCTACCTTACCCCTGCTGAAACGCTCCGTGTACCGCTTGCCCTCCGTACAGTTTTCTACCTCCATCCATTCCGACAGAGCATTGACAACCGATGCTCCCACGCCGTGCAGACCGCCGGATATCTTGTACCCGCCGCCGCCGAACTTTCCTCCGGCGTGCAGCACCGTAAACACAACCTCAAGCGTCGGGATCTGCATTTTCTGATGAATGCCTCCCGGCACGCCTCGTCCGTCGTCTCGCACAGAAGCGCTGCCGTCCTTGTGCAGCTCAATGGTGATGACGTCGCAGGCGCCAGCCATTGCCTCGTCTATGGAGTTGTCAACGATTTCATATATCAAATGGTGCAGACCGCGCGCAGACGTTGTTCCGATATACATACCCGGTCTTTTTCTGACCGCTTCCAATCCCTCAAGCACCTGTATCTGTTCGTCGTCGTATACCGCTTTTTCCGCCTGAACGTTATCTTTTTCAAATTCGTTTCCCATGCTTCTTTTCATTCCTCTCTTTCGGCAATGTACCTATTCTCCCTTGCCGCTGGTTATTCATTTTTCAGCCGTCCTTTCAGCGTTGCCGCCGCCGGCGTCGTCATATATATATGAAAGCCATCCTTCTCCTCCGCAAGCACAAATGCTTTTGGCACCTCCTCCTGCGAGAGAGAATGGACTCTTTTTTCTTTTTCTTTCTTTCTGAGAAATTTCTTTGTTTCAGGAGAAAAGGAGGCGCTGTCCAAATCAAAGATGCCGAAAATCTCCCTTTCCCTCACAATTTTATTTTTTTCCAGATGCAGATACATCGCGTTTCCTTTCACATGTGCTTCACTTTGTTAACGGAATAAAAGCCGTCTTTTTGCAGACGAATCCCTTGCCTTAAGGTGCGGAATCTGTGAGTATTCCCCAGCCTCTTGCTTTTTTCAGTTTATCACTTCAAACGTCCCTTCTCTTACGCGTATCTTTCTTACGCCGGCCGTTGCCCCGACGCTCTCACCTCCGCAGGATGTCAGAATCACCTGCTTTCCCTGCGTCCTTTCCATCAGGTATTCCTGCCTTGAACTGTCAAGCTCGCTTAATACGTCGTCGAACAGGAAAACCGGCGCTTCTCCGCTCCTTTCCTTTGCAATCTCTCCCTCGGCAAGCTTCATAGCCAGCGCAATGGAACGGTCCTGCCCCTGACTGGCATAGGTTTTTGCCTCCTCGCCGTCCAGCGTTATGGCGATATCGTCCCGGTGGCAGCCTCCGAGCGTCATCCCCGCGTAAAGCTCCCTTTCCTCACGTTTTTTCTGCTTTTCCCGGTATCTTTGACGCAGCTCCTCCTCTTCTGCTCCGCTGCCCGCTTCGCAGATATCGCTTACATAGGATATAGACAGACTTTCTTTTCCCTGCGTCATCTCTTCAATTACTTTTCCCGCTTTGACGCAAATTCTTTTTATATAGTCCCGTCGGACAGCCGTGATGTACGCATCCGGCCCGGCAAGCTGCTCGTTCAGAACCTCCAGCAGCTCTTTTTTCTGACGGAAATCCATAACATCATTTTTGAGCAGCGCGTTCTTTTGCTTCAGCAGCTTTGCGTATACGCTCAGTGCCGACAGATATGCGGGCTTTAGCTGGCAGACTGCCGTATCGAGAAACGCTCTTCTCCCCTGCGGTCCTCCCTTTACAAGCTGAAGATGCTCCGGACAGAACAGCACTGCCCGAAAGCAGCCTATAAACTCAGAAGCATGTGCTATGGCTATGCCGCTGCGCTTCATTTCCTTCCGTTTGCCTGTGAAAAGTCCCAGCTCCAGCTTTCTTTCCCTCGCTTCTCCGTCCGCCTCTTCCGTAAAGCGCAGTGCAAGACGGGAGCTTTCTTCTTCTTTCATAACAGCCTCCCTGTCTTTAACGCCGCGAAAGCTTTTTCCTGCCGCAAAATAATAGACAGCCTCCAGCGCGTTGGTCTTTCCCTGCGCGTTGTCCCCTGTCAGCAGAGTGACGCCCGGCGAGAATTCAATATGCTGATCTTTTATATTCCTGAAACGGTACAAGTCGATGGAAGAAACTGTCATGAAAGACCTCTCGTTTTCTCTGGGGCGCTTCTTTGAAAGAGAGTAATAAGAGAAGGGGATCGTAGAAGACGCCGTAGTAGGGGATGTGGAAGATGGGGAAAACCAAGGGATTGTCCGCAGATACGCAAAGAAAAAGCTGCCGCAGGTGTGGAAGGCGGTAAGAAAAGCCTGTCAGCGCGCTGTGGAAAGAAACGGAAAAGAGAAAGGAGGAAGAGCGGCATACAAAAATATTACCCCTGTGAAAGGAAGGAAAAGGATAAAAACAGGAGGAACGCAAAGAAAAATAAAGCAAAATGTGGAAATAAGTTTTCCACAGGCTGTGGAAAAGACTGTTGAGAAAACATAAAACAGTGGAAAAAGAAGGAAAGAAAAGTTCAAAAGCGGGAAAAAAAGCGTTTGTTTTGCGGTAGTTCATAAAACGGCAACAGCAGCGGAAAGGAAAAATCTGGGGAAAACAGGTGAAAAGATCAAAATCCAGAGAAATTCATCCTTGAGAGAGCAAAAACGAAAGGAAGGAGTTAAGAAAAGGAATTTTCAATAAGGGATGAAAGGCCGTCTCAAAATGATGGAAAACTGAACGGCAAAACCGAGCGAGCGGTTTTATCATGCCGTCATGCGTTTTTCAATGAAAAAGCAAGTCGTCATTCAATGAAAGGCATTGTGGCAGTGGAATGTAACGCCGCCGGAAAAAGTGAGAGTAATCCGCTGCCAAAAGAGACGGGGGACATCTCGCTTTTGGTTATTTTGAGGTGATATCCTGAATGAGGTCGGAGACGTCGTTTTCAATGGTGGCGTCGGCGCGCATCATATTTTTGATGTTTTCGTAGGAAGCAAGAATGGTAGTGTGATCGCGGTTGAAAATCTTGCCGATTTCGGGGAGAGATTTGTTCGTGATGGTGCGCATGATGTAGATGCAGACGTGGCGGGGAAGGGTGATGTGCTTAGATCGGCGCACGCCTTTGATTTCGTCGACGGTAACGCCGTATTTTTCCGCCACAGCGGTGAAAATTTTGTCAATGGTGACATTTACAGGCTCTGTGCCGGTCATAATGTCGGACAGACATTCCTTCGCCGCGTCGAGGGTAATGGGCAGGTTGTTCAGGGAGCTGTAGGCGCCGAGCTTTTTGACGGCCCCTTCAAGCTGACGGATGCTGTTTTTCAGCTTTTCCGCAAGATAGGTAATGACCTCCGGCGGAATATGAATGTCCAGTATCTGCGCTTTTTTTGTTATGATAGCCGTCCGCAGCTCAAAATCCGGCGGCTCTATGGAGGCGAGCAGTCCCCATTCAAAGCGCGTGCGGAGCCGGTCGGTGAGTGTTTTGATCTCCTTCGGCGGACGGTCGGACGCCAAGATGATCTGCTTGTGCGCCTCGTAAAGGTCGTTGAAGGTATGGAAAAATTCCTCCTGCGTGGAATCCTTGCCTGCAATGAATTGGATATCGTCTATGAGAAGAACGTCGGCCTTGCGGTATTTTTCGCGGAATTCCACGGTTGTTTTGTTGGAGATAGAGGCGATAAGCTGATTTGTAAATTCCTCGCCCTTCATGTAAATGATATTGGCGCCGGGATTTTGCAGACGGATTTTGTTGGTAACGGCATACAGAAGATGGGTTTTGCCCAGTCCCGTCTGGCCGTAGATGAAAAGAGGATTGTAGGCGGTCGCCGGATTGTTGGCTACTGCAACGCAGGCGGCGTGGGCGAATTTGTTGGAATTGCCGACGATGAAGCTGTCAAAGGTATATTCGACGCTTGCCGGAGAAGGAGCGGGGGAATGAAATTTCTGTCCCGTCGCAGAAGGGACGTCGGATGAGGTGTTTTGGGGTGCAGATATCTCTGTTATCTCAATGGAAGGAGAATAGGGATAGGAGGGACGGTCAGAGGAAGGCTCCGCGGAATGAGAGGAAGCGTTCCGCACAGCAGCTTCAGCCGGACGGGAAGGAGCATGTCCTTTCATAAAGGAGGAAAGATCCTCGCCGTTTTCTACCATATCCTGCAGCAGATCGTAATCGAGAGTCTGATGTTCTGAGGAAAGCACGCAGACATTCATAGGGAAGCTGAAAATATCGGTAAAAGCCTGCTTGAGAAAGGGCAAATGGCGTTTGTTTAGAATATCCGCCTTAATGTCGCTGTTGCAGACGAGCACAGCTATCTGGTCGTTGAGAGCAGCTATTTCCAGCGGTTTAAAGAACAGATTGATGGTAGCATCGGAATATTTTTCGGGAAGCTGCACAAGAACAAGCTCCCATATTTCCTGGAATCTTCGCGTGGCGGACATAGGAAACTCCTTTCTGCGTAAAGGAACAGCGCAGGGTTTATGGGCGCTGTGATGAATGAAACAGGAATAAATTCATTTATAGCTAATGCAAGACGGTGCCTCCCTCGGCGGCATGTTCCAGTTCTTCCATTCAGTGGGGAGCAATCTTCCGCTGAATGTCAATGACGCGCCTCCATGACATGCCCCTTATTGAAAGATACGAAAGAGGGATTCGCCTTATAGGCGGGGAGGGAAACGCTTTCCTATTCCGGCAGGAAAGGCTTCCCCTGACGAAACGCCTTTGGTAACGGGACCTGCGTCCCTTGTTGAAAAAAATGCAAGCGAAAGCGGTATATCGGTAAATACAGATAGTACCGTCTCAGAGAAAAAAGCTGGTGCCTGCTGAAGAGGATCCGTCATCTCTTGCGGATGTTTTTCAGCAGAAATGAAAATGGAAAATCAAAAAGTTTCCTAATATTATATACAGGTATTTATTATACCATAAAAATGAATGATTTTCAAGTAATTTTTCTGAAATTTGAAAGAAACAGGCAGAAGAAAAGAAAAAGCGTTAAAAAGGAAAAAGGAGCGAAAAAAACCAGCGTTTTTGACGCTGGTTTAATTGACTGAGTTTCGCTCAGTCTACAAGTTTCCCGGCTTCGCTGGGAAACTTGCTCTTGGATTGAACTCTGTACTCAATACAAACCGTGCGGAATTTTCGCTCCATTCGCACGAAAATCATCTCATACTATAAAGAAAAATCAGACCTCTCCTGAATTGTCATCGGAGGTATCTCTCACAATGATGCCGTTCTTGAACGTTCCCTCATAGACACGGCCGCTGGCAAAGCGATAAACACCTTTTCCGTTCATATTATTGTCGGAAAATTCACCCTCGTAAATGTCGCCGTTTGCCCATGTGTAAGTACCTTTGCCGCTGCGCACATCCGCTTGGTATTCGCCCGTATAGGTATCCCCGTTGGCAAATTTTTGCGTTCCGGATCCTTCCTTCAGGTCGTTTACAAAGGTTCCTGTAAAGGACGAACCGTCTGCCCATATGTAGGAGCCTTCTCCCTCTTTCATGTCATCCTTGAAGCCGCCCTCATAGGAAGAGCCGTCATTCCAAGTATAGGTACCCGTGCCGTTTTTCTTTCCCCCGGAAAATTGACCGATATACAGATCGCCGTTGCTGTAGGTAAAGGTGCCCTCTCCGGAAATGGAACCGTTTTCGAACTGCCCTTCGTACTTGTCCCCTGTATTGTAGACAAGCGTGCCTTCCCCGTGCAGCTTCAGAGAACTGTTCAGCTCACCCGTGTAAACATCGCCGTTTGAAAAGGATACGGTATGATTTTTCATATCCACTTCTGCGGTGACGCCGTTTGAATAGAATAGATTTCCGCTGTAAGGGGCTCCGTCTGCGTCAACCCTGCCGAAAAATTTTACTGTGCCGCCGGAGGAGCCTACCTCTGTTCGGATGCTGATATAACGGATACCGCACAGATAAAGAATCAGCAGAATGGCAAGAACACAGCCCAGAGCAATGAGAAAGGTTGTGAGAAATATTTTCCCCGTACCGTTTCCCTGTCTGCGGCGCAGTGGGGCAGCTTGCTGTTCGTTGTTCATAGCTGTTATACTCCTTGTATATTTTAGGATAAATGACTGACCGCTTGCGGTCAGTCTACAAGTTTCGAGCTTCCGGGGCGGATTGCTTTTTCTTCGAAAAAGGAGGGCCCGGATTCCGTTGTCGCAGAACTACTCAAAACTTGCTCACGATCTAAACTCTTCACTAAATTCAAACTGTGCGGGAGTTTCAGCGCGTATGAGATGAAACTCTTAGACTGAACGCGTCTCTGGTCAGTACAGCCTCTAATGTCTTGCGAAGCAAGGCTTTCTGCGAATATTATATCATAAAAGTTTAAAGAATGCAACAGGTAAGTTTGTTTATAAAATTTTTACGGAAGGAAGCAAACAGAACAGAGATTTCATTGAATTTGCAGAATAAGGAAGCAGCTTGTCTTTTTTTTATAGGTAAAGTCGAACAATTTATAAAATTATTCATAATCGTTGCAGCAGATTTTTCTGTATTTACAACTTAGGACAAAAGATTGTTTGCAAAATCCAGAAGCATGGGAACAAGCAAATAGGACAGAAAGGCCACAAGCGAGAGCGCAAGCAGGGAAAAAAGAACATGCAGCAGGGCGGATCCGTTGTCGCTGTACAGCGCCTCTGCTTTTTCCCGGTTGGCGTCAACGATGTACAGAGGCCAGGCAGATCTGTCGCTGTCATGCCGACGCTTTGTTTTTTGCTTTTTGTCACCTGCGTCGGAGGCGGTTGGCGTTTGTGCGCTCTGTACAACAGAGATGACGCGGCGGAAGGAGCTGTTGTCCCGCAGAGAATGATGAATCAGAAAATGATAATCAAGTTTCAGATCTTTCAGAGATTTTGCCGTCTCCGGTGTTGAGGCGCCGGTATGAATCAGAGCGCGGACGAGCTTTCCGAGCGCGCGCTTCTGATAAAGAATGAGGAATCCGGCGATGACAGCGCCGAGAAAAAACGCCATGATAATGACATTCAGCATATCTGTCGAGGAGGGAAAAATGGAATTCAGCACATCAAACATGTTGAAAGCTCCTTTCGCGTATATGACTGACCGCTTGCGGTCAGTCTACAAGTTTCCCAGCGAAGCTGGGAAACTTGCGCTTGGGTTTAATTTTGTACTAAAATACAAATCGGGAGGGAGTTTCAGGACGTAAGAGCTGAAACTCCTCGACTGAACGCGTAAGACGGAACTCTGTTCCGTCAGTTCAGTCATTTGCTCTCACGGGGAGGGAATGTGAAACTGTCTTTCTGATATAAATTCTGTACTAATGACTGAACACTATGTGTTCAGTCTAATCCGAATGACGGCGACAGCGTCATGCTGTCGCGTCATTCAGTTTGATTCTTTGGCGCCATATAGGACGGCGTGTATTCCGCTGAAGAGATCTGTCTTTGTTAAAAAATTAACAATATAGAGCGATTCAAAATGGGCTAACAATTTTATAAAAGCAACATAAGGGAAAGCAGAGGAAAAAGAGTATAAAATATTACCTCATTTCAGAAAAGAGCGGAAAAGAAATTTTAAAAATCATCGAATGCAGTCGCAGCCCATATAAGGACGGAGAACCTCCGGCACGGTCACGCTGCCGTCTTCGTTCTGGTAATTTTCGAGAATCGCGGCCATTGTCCGTCCTACCGCCACGCCGGAGGCATTCAGTGTGTGGACAAATTTGGTCTTGTCCGCCGCGCTGTCCTTAAAGCGAATATTCGCCCGTCTGGCTTGATAATCCTCAAAATTTGATGCCGAACTGATTTCCACATAGCGTCCGTAGGAGGGCATCCAGACCTCGACGTCGTAGGTTTTGGCGGAGGAAAAGCCGACGTCCCCCGTGCAGAGAAGAACAACGCGGTGCGGAAGTCCCAGTCCCTTGAGTACCTCCTGCGCGTCGAGCGTCAGTGCTTCCAGAGCCTCATAGGAAGTCTCGGGCCTTACAAACTGCACAAGCTCTACCTTGTCGAACTGATGCTGACGGATCAGCCCACGCGTATCGCGTCCGGCGCTGCCGGCCTCTGCGCGGAAACAGGCGGAATATGCCGCATAGCGCAGAGGCAGCTCGTTTCCGTTCAAAATATCGTCGCGGTACATATTGGTAACAGGCACTTCGGCGGTGGGAATCAAGAAATAATCCTCGCTGTCGATGCGGAAGGCGTCCTCCTCGAATTTCGGAAGCTGGCCGGTGCCGGTCATGGATGCGCGGTTCACCATATAGGGCGGAAGTACCTCTGTATAGCCGCGGGAGGTATGCGTGTCAAGAAAATAGGAAATGATGGCGCGTTCGAGGCGTGCGCCGAGACCTTTCAAAAAATGGAAGCGCGTGCCGGTCACTTTTGCTGCGGTTTCCGGATCGAGAATGCCGAGAGCGGCGCCGATATCCCAGTGAGGAACCGGATCAAACGAAAACGCACGGGGTTCGCCCCAGCGGCGGATTTCCGGATTTGCGGAGTCGTCCGCGCCGTCCGGTACCGAGGGATGAGGAAGGTTGGGAACAGAGAGCAGAAGCTGGCGGATTTCTGCATCAAGCGCCGCAATTTTTTCCTCATCGGCTTTTACCGCGGAGGAAAGCTCTTTCATTCTTGCAAAAATCGGCGCTACGTCGCTGCCCTCCTTTTTCAGACGGGGAATATCCTTGGAAACGGCGTTCTGCTCCGCTTTTTTTGCCTCCGTATCGGCAATCAGTGTCCGGCGTGCAGCGTCGCATTCGAGCAGGCGATCTATCTGTGCGCCGAAGTCGCCGCGGCGCGCGGACAGCCGCGTTTTAACCGCTTCGGGATTCTCTTTGATTCGTTTGATGTCCAGCATGATGATATTCCTTTCTCTCAATTCTGAAATCAAAAAACAACAGACGGAAAGCCTGTCCGGTAAATTACTGCGGTTTGCTCGCTTGCTGTTTTCAGAATTTATAATTTTAAATTTATTTTACGTCCGAACCGGTAAAATATTCACATCATATACCGGCTCCTGCGTCCTCTTCCGCAAAGATATCGTCGCCGCAGATCTGGCGGAGAAGCGCTTCGAGGTCGCTGTCATCGGAGCAGAAAACTTCAATTTTACGGCGGGAACCGGTGCCTGTAATCTTAAAACGCCGGCCAAGACGCGCAGAAACCCGGGTTTCAAGCTGGCGGACGTAGCTTTGCCGCATGGATGGCGCTGATTCCTCCGCCTCCTCCGGCGGCTGCGCTGTTTTCTCCTTCCAGCGGCGAACCCAAAGCTCGGCTTCGCGGACGGAAAGACCTTTTTTGCAGATAAGGGAGGCGAGAGAGGCCTGCTCCTCCGGATCGGTAACGGCGAGCAGAGCGCGTGCGTGGCCTGCGGAGAGCTGATTTGAGGCAAGAAGGGAGAGAAGCGCTTCGGGAAGCTCCAGCAGACGGAGAGAATTGGCAATCGCGCTGCGGCTTTTGCCGATCTGTCGGGAAGCCTCCTCCTGCGTCATGCCGTATTCCTCAAGCAGGGAACGGTACGCCAGCGCCTCCTCGACCGCATTCAGATCCTCACGCTGAAGATTTTCAATCAGCGCAAGCTGAGCAGCCTTTGCATTGTCCGCTTCTAAAATCATAGCCGGTATTTCGTTCAGGCCTGCCATTTTGGCGGCGCGCCAGCGTCTCTCGCCGGCGATGATCTGATAGAAGCCGCCGTCGCCTCCGCTCTCGCGGACGGCAATCGGAGAGACAACGCCGTGAACGGCGATGGAATCGGCAAGCTGAGCCAGCGCGTCCGGATCAAAGCTTCGCCGGGGCTGGTCGGGATTCGGTTCGATATCGCTCAGCCGGAGCATGGTAATGCGGTCGCCCGTGTCTGCTGTATTTTCAAGGAAAAGGGAATCCAGTCCTCGTCCCAAAGGATTTTTTGACATGATTGTATGCATCCTTTCCGGAAATTTGACTGAGCTTCGTTCAGTCTGACAGTTTGATTTTTAAGTGCCATATAGGACGGCACATATTCCGCTGACGCGGAAGCAAATCAAACTGCCGCTCGGTTTAGAGTCGGTACTGCTGACTGAGCAAAGCTCAGTCTACAAGTTTCCCGGCTTCGCTGGGAAACTTGCGCATGAGTTAAGTTCTGTACTCAATACAAACCGCGCGGGAGTTTCATACGGTTCCGCGATAGCGGAATGTCGGCAAGCCATATGGCCGACAAGTATGAAACTCCTAGACTGAACTGACTGAGCTTTTCTCAGTCAGTTCAGTCATTTTTCAGATTCTTTTCAAAAGCTCCTTTGTCACCTCCATGTAGAGGTGTGCGCCCTTGGAATGCTTGTCGTAATAGTAGACGGGCATGCCGAAGCTGGGCGCCTCGCTCAGCTTGACATTGCGGACAATCGGCGTGGAAAACAGCTTGTCCGCGTAATATTTTTTCAGCTCCGACAGCACCTGCGTCGAGAGATTCAGCCGGCCGTTGTACATGGTGATGAGAATGCCGGTGAGGTTCAGGCGGCTGTTGTAATGCTTTTTAATCTGTTTAACGCTCAGCATGAGCTGAGAGAGGCCCTCCAGCGCATAATATTCGCACTGCATGGGAATGATCAGGCCGTCGGCGGCGACCAGTGCGTTGATGGTCAGGATGCCGAGCGACGGCGGGCAGTCGATAAAAATATAGTCAAACTGGCTGCGCAGAGGTTCCAAAGCGGTTTTCAGCCTGTTTTCCCTGTGCTCGGACATGACAAGCTCAAATTCGGCACCGGCGAGAGAAATGTTGGCCGGAATTGCCCAGACATTGTCAAAGCTCGTTTGGATCATGGCTGAGGAAATATCCGCGCGGTTGATAAGTACGTCATAGACGGAACGGCGGATGGATTTTTTGGAAATGCCGAAGCCGCTGGTGGTATTGCCCTGAGGATCCGCGTCAACAATGAGCACGCGCTTTCCGAGGATACCGGCGGAAGCGGCAATATTTACAGCGGAGGTGGATTTGCCGACACCGCCTTTCTGATTGGAGAATGTAATAATTTTAGCGCAGAAACCATCCGTGTCGGACATGCAGCAACCCTCCTTTTCCGACGGAAGCAAAACAGCAGGAGGCTGCTTGCAGAAAAATATCAATGAAAAAACAGCGCTCCAAAGAATAGAAACAATGATATTGTATCATGTATTGGCCGTGCTGTCAAGAAAATAGAAGTCATTTCACCAAAAAAGAGAAAACAAAAATGTTTCACGTGAAACAAATTGTGAAAACGGCATCAGAGAAAGCAGGCAAAATGTTTCACGTGAAACATTTTGCCTGCCTATGCATTTCCTTTTCCTTTGACCTGCTAACAGCAAAGCCGCTCATGTTTATTTCTGCATCAATGTGCGGTCAGGCTTTGGAATACGGATGATCCAGCGGATCTCTTCGTCACATTCCTCGCGTTGGCTGAAAATGTCAATTCCGGCATCTTTTACTGTGCTGACCGCCTTTTCTACCGCGTTGAAAAACAGTCCGATGTCCTTAATGATAACTTTTTTCTTTTGACAGATCGGTGTGCGCTTAGCGTGCTCAACATCGGCAAGAATGCGGTCCACATATTCTTCGGTCTGAGCAACATTGAGATTGTTTTTTGCCGCGTGCAGGACGACACAAAAGCGCTTGTCCGGATCGTGAAGCCGGAGAAATGCCCGCGCGTGGCGCTCTGTAAGACCGGCTTTTAAAATCAGCTCGCGTTCGCTTTCGCTGAGACGGAGGATGCGGAGCTTGTTTGCTATGTAGGATTGGCTGACCGACAGCCGGCGTGCGATCTGCTCCTGCGTGAGTGCATAAATGTCGATAAGTGAAGCAATAGCGCCTGCCTGCTCAAACATGTTCAGGTTTTCCCGCTGCAGATTTTCGATCAGCGCCAGCTCCGCAGAACGCCGGTCATCCGCCTCTAAAATGATGCAGGGAACCGTGGCAAGCTCCAGCAGCTTGGCGGCGCGCAGGCGTCTTTCACCGGCAATCAGCTCATACAGCTTGGGATTTTCACCAGCAGAGTGAGATGAAGTCTCCTCGCGCAGCGGACGCAGTGTCAGCGGCTGGAGAATGCCGAAACGGCGGATGCTGTCGGCAAGCGCAATGATGGATCCGTCCTCAAACATTTTCCGCGGCTGAAATGGGTTGGCTTTGATTTTCGAAGGAGAAATTTGGTGAATCCGGCCGGCCTCGATTTTATTTTTTAGATCGAACTCCTTTTCGGCCAGTATTGTTTTTGTTGTCAGGAGCTGCTGCTCCAGCTCGAAAAGCTGTGCGCGTGTCATTGGCTTCGGACGTTCGCTTGAGAAAAATGAGGTTTTGCCGGAGAACTCGTTTTTAAAGTGGGAAAAAAAAGATTCTGTTGCCGGAAAAATTTTGGTTGCGTTCATTTGCTTCATCATTCCTTTCTTTTATAGGCTACATGACTGACCGCTGACGGAACAAAGTTCCGTCTGATGCGGTCAGTCTAGGAGATTTCAGCGCTTATGCGCTGAAACTCCCGCACGGTTTGTGTTTAGTACAGAGTTCCGTCTGACGCGTTCAGTTTAATCCGAATGACGGCGACAGCGTCATGTTGTCGTGTCATTCAGTTTGATTCTTTGGCGCCATATAGGACGGCGCCCATTCCGCTGACGCGGAACCGTGAACGACAAATTGCTTTTTTCGAAGAAAAAGCAATTCTTCGAAAAAAACCTGTCTGAACTACGAAAACGCATGACTGAACTACGAAAAACTTGACTGAACTACGAAAAACTTGACTGAACTACGAAAAACTTGACTGAACTACGAAAA
>CAKTAA010000017.1 GCA_934526185.1 uncultured Eubacteriales bacterium
CGGTACGGCTTTGGATGTGACCGGCTTCATACGCACAGGGAATGGAACGGAAAACAATGTCCGCTGTTCCTTCTGCCGCACTGGGAGGCATTTAAAAACAGAGTGTCGAAATATTTACTAAAAATAAAAGAGGAGAAAAAAGAAATGGAAGCCCTAGAAGAGGCGCTGAAGCTGCAGGAGCAGCTAAAGGAAGAACTTGAAAAGCTTCAGACAGAACGGCAGATTAGATATCAGACGATTGGCGATGTGAACAGCAAATTTTACCTGCCGACTCTCAATAAATTGATCCGGAAAGGTGCGCTGCAAGGACGCGGCGGTGAAGGAGAGGGCCTTGTAATTGATCTCTCCGAGGATGCCGTTCGTCTTTTGGTCCTGCTCGACAGATTGGGACTGTTTGGTGAAAATATCAGTACGGAAGTCTAAGTGTCCAGTATGACACACAATCCAGCAGCGACTTATTCATAATATAAAACTTTCAAACATCCCTTTTTACATATGTTCTGCTGTTCGGCGCGGTTCACCATACAATTTTTCCCGTTTCCGCGCGGTTGAGAATTCCTGTGCATTGCCGCCGGTTCAGAATACCAATACTTGCCCTTCTTGATATACAGATATCGGAAGTGATAGCATTCGATCCGGATCAACAGACAAAATACTGAAAATATACAGCCGGAAACCTAATTAATTAACGTTTCCGGCTGCTTCCATCTTATTTGTCTTTCAAACAAATGCCAAATTTCCTGTATTCGTCAGAACAGGAACCCGTAAAATTTTCAGCGCATCGCCCGCGCCCGTCTGACAGCATCCGCAATTTTTTCCGCAGTCAGTCCGTATGCCTCGAGCAAAGCGGGAACCTTGCCGCTTCGGCCGAATTCGTCGCGAATACCAACGCGGATCACTGGAACAGGATTCGATTCAGCCACAGTTTCAGCAACCGCGCTTCCCAGACCGCCAATGATATTATGCTCCTCTGCCGTAACAAGCGCTCCTGTCTCGGCAGCCGCACGCAGTATAATTTCCGTGTCGAGCGGCTTAATCGTCGGCATGTTGATCACGCGAACTGCGATTCCCTCGTTTTTCAGTATCTCACGTGCGGCAAGCGCCTGTTCCACCATGATTCCGGCAGCTATGACGGCTGCATCGTTTCCTTCCGCCATCTGCATGCCCTTTCCGATTTCAAAGCGGTACGTTTCCCGGTCAAACAGAACCGGCACAGGGTATCTGCCGAACCGCAGATATACAGGTCCCTTATGCTGGATAGCCGCTTCTACCGCCGCTCGTGCTTCCACGGCGTCGGCCGGATTGAGAATTGTCATACCCGGTATGGTTCGCATAGTGCCAATGTCCTCATTGCACTGATGCGTCGCGCCGTCCTCGCCGACGGTGATGCCTGCATGTGTCGCGCCGATCTTTACATTCAGGTGCGGATATCCCACAGCATTTCGAATCTGTTCATATGCCCGTCCTGCCGTAAACATAGCAAAGGAGCTTGCAAACGGTATTTTTCCTGCCGCCGCAAGTCCGGCTGCCACGCCGATCATATTCCCCTCCGCTATACCGCAGTCAAAGAAACGATCCGGAAATTTCTTTTTAAACATTCCCGTTTTGGTTGCCGCCGCAAGGTCCGCGTCGAGAACCACAATATCATATCTATCGCCAAATTCCGCCAGCGCCGCGCCGTAGGCTTCTCTGGTAGCTGTTCTTTCTGCCATATTCTATCCTCTTCTTTCTCCCCGAAATGTCTCTTCCCCTGAACATCCATTTAAAGAATATGCCGGCATCCTCGGGGCATATGCCGGATAAAGCTTCGGGCAGGAAACCGTCGGGTTCCCGCCGCTTTTTATACCGGCATAGCAGCTCGGATTTCGGCCGCCGCCTGCTCGTACTGTTCGCGGTTCGGCGCGGTACCGTGCCATCCCACCTGATTTTCCATAAAAGAAACGCCTTTTCCCTTGACCGATTTGCTGATGATAATGCTCGGCTGTGTTTTCACCGTGCGGGCCTCCGCAAACGCATTCTCTATTTGCGCAAAATCGTGCCCGTCGATAACCCTCACGTGCCACCCGAATGCTTTGAATTTTTCATCAAGCGGCGTCGGATTCATGACCTCTGTTATCGGGCCGTCGATCTGTAAGCCGTTAAAGTCCAGAACCGCACAGAGGTTGTCCAGCTTGTAATGAGCGGCAAACATTGCAGCCTCCCACACCTGTCCCTCTTCTGATTCGCCGTCTCCCAAAACTGTATAGACACGGAAAGTATCGCCTGACAGCTTTGCTGAAAGCGCCATGCCGCAGGCAGCGGAAATGCCGATTCCAAGGGAACCGGTCGTCATATCGACTCCGGGCGTGTGCTTCATGTCAGGGTGCCCCTGCAGATAACTTTCAACGTGACGGAAAGTTTTGAGATCCTCCTTCGGCAGAAATCCCCTTTCAGCCAGCGCTGCATAAAGGGCAGGTGCCGTATGACCTTTGGACAAAACAAAGCGGTCGCGGTCGGCTGCGTCCGGATTCGAGGGATCTACCCGCATTTCTTCAAAATACAGATAGGCAAGAATATCCGCAATGGAGAGAGAGCCGCCCGGATGACCGGAGCTTGCGCTGAAGACCTCCTCCACGATATCCAAACGGATATTTGCGGCGATCTGCTTCAGACGTTTCAATTTTTCAGCTTCCATGTATTTTCCTCCTGTCGATTCGGTTAAATAATATTATGCGCTATCCTTTATATTGTACCCCAACCGCACTTTTTTGTCAAACCCTTTGTGAAATATTTACAAAGTCGGTTAAAACAATGAGGACTTGCGGTTTTATTAAATTTATGTTATACTATTCTACGCAGAGCCGCATATATAATTTTATGGATAGCAATAACGATTGAACGCCTTGTTAACCGCCTTGGGCTGCCGCATCCATGGAATTTTAAACTCCTCTTCCTTAATAAATATAAAACTGAGATGTTTTAAGACTGCAAAGCATATTATTATCCTCATATGTGGGGAACTGACTTTAGCCCACAATCAGAACAGTGTTTTACTACAAAGAAAGGAGAAAGGGAAAACGTATTTTTCGCGTTCTCCCCATGCATCCAAATATTATGCAAATAAGAGCCCTTTTTTCCATTTGTTTCTGCGTTATCATTGCTGCCTTTCTATTTAATGCGTGCAAAAGCGAACCGGCCTCGCCGTCCGCTGCAGGAACAGAACAAATAACCGGTGATTCCTCCTTCCTCTCCGACAATTCGGACAGCGGCAGAACGGATTCCGCATCTTCAAGCGAAAACGACGATAATTATATGGAGGTGAGCAAGCCGCCGGTGCAGGAGGATACCGAGCCGTATCCTTCCGGCTCAGGGGATTCTGAGGAGGTTTCCGGAAGATTCTGCACGCTTTCGGCCGATCTGACGCACAACGGCACGGCTGAATCAATAATTATCGACGCTTCAAACCTATCGGACGCAGGCGAAATCACGCTCCATGTGGAAAACGAAGAGCAAAAAATTTTATATACCATGACAGCCGGGGTTGCTCATGTTTCCTGGAATTCGCTCTACCTCTGCGTTTCAGGAGAAAATGCATATCTGCTGCAATATCACCCCTATATGTCCAACGGCGTAGCCTCCTATAGCTATGATCTGTTTTATCTGGGAGAGAACGGCAGGGTGATTCCTGTTTCCTCCGACAGCGTAGAATTCAATATGAATTTTTATGATGAATCCTCATTCCAGCCTCAGAGAATTGCAGAATTTACAAACGGTATCAATGCGTATCTCAGCCAAAGCATTGTTCTTCTTTCCACGCAGGACGGCAGTGTAACATACAGCACAGAGTCCAATCCTGTAAGACGAACGGAAGAGCTTTCGTGGCTGAACAATTCTCTGGTTCCCTTTTCCGAAGGCGATTCACTGCTCCAGAAACTTGAAAAATATAAGGCTTATTATACCGCAGAGCAATCCTAAAGCAGCTTTCGCTGCAGCTACAGCAGTTTTTATGCAGTGCGCGGCTTTCTGCCGCGCATTTTTCTATAATGTTATCGAAGTTAAAGGAATATACTTTTAATAAAGGCTCAGCCCCGTCACGGAAGCGTTCCTGCTGGGGCAATCCTCTACCGAAAAAGAAGCAGAACCCGCCGCCATAAGGGAGGCGGGGGACATCTTTCGTTCAGTGATATTAGTCTGCTATATAGCAAAAGGCCGTTTCCGTCGGTTAAAAAACAATTCATAGAACCCGCCCCCCTGTTTCCCGCCATATATCTCTGAGAACTGCATTTATCTATCACATGACGACGAGCAGATAAATTGCACGATTTTTGTCCGAAAAACGCGAAGTTGTAAAATAATAACAAATAATTGCCTGAAATATAATGAATAAAAACCCGAATTTTGTTGACAAACAAAATTATATATGGTAAGATATCGTAGAGGACGCAAGCAAGGAAAGATTTAAAAATGCTTCAAAATTTCATATAAATATTTGATAACTTAACCGAAGCAATGTCACAGAAAAAAAACCTATTTCAATATCATCTATACAAATCCGGCAGGGGATGAAAAAGTACACTGTGATTTTGTCAAAGCTTAAATGAAAACAAAATTTAGAGAAACAAGTACGTAAAATTATCTTTGAAAATGTTTCTGATATGGAATAATTGTTTACCATATATTTTACCATTCATATCCCACAACACATTTGAAAGGGTTGCCTGTTCATACCAACGGCTGCGGTTCTGTTTAAAAGCAAAAAGCTTTGTCCCGCCACGGCATACGAACGCTGTCCGCCGCTTTATGCAGGTGCCATCTTCGTTTGTTATAACTGTATAACAAATCTCGCTTGTGGGTATCCCTCATGCCTTTGCCGCAAATCCATGAGGAGCTTTCAATCAATGCGGAGAAACGGAGCATACAATGAAAAAGAAACTCACCTTTTTGATGGCATTTTTATTGATTATTTCTGCTATGGTCTTTCCGGGCTGCGAAAAATCAAAGTCGAACAGCGAGCTGTTCAAGGATGCCGCTTCTTCCCTGATGAATCTGCTAAACAGTTCATCACCTGTCAAAATGCCTGAAAGATCCGAAAGCCGCAACGGAGTCGACGCCAATTTCAGCTTAACGCTAAACGAGCTCAGCGCTGAGGGAACGCCAATGGAAATTGCCCCTCTTACGATTGGAGGCGCATATAAGGGAAGCCTCGGCGTTCTGAGCGGCGCGACGATTCTGCATGCAAACTTAGCCTCCGGTGAGGAAAAGCTCAATGCAGATATGTATATACCGAACGGTATCAGCAGCGACAACCTGTATGTCGCTTTGCCAGAGCTGCTCGACAAATATATCAGCATGGATATGGAATCAGACGGCGAGGATAGAGAAAGCTTCGAAATTCTTCAGAAATTTTACACAGATACTTTAAATAAGAATCTGCTCACCAAGATTTCCGATACTATCTCTCCCTACATAACGGACGAAGCCATAGCAAAAGAGGATGCGCAGAAGCTGACCGAGAACGAGAAAGAATACACCGATCTCACCAAGCTTACCTTGACACTGAAGGGCGATCAGCTTGAAGAAATCGGACAAAAGCTCGAAGAATTGTTTGAAGAATATGTTCCAGAAGATACAGACAGCAGCGATTCCGACGACAGTGACACGGCGGAACAGACCGACGACGCTGACGATTCATCGGAAAGCAGTGATACCGCGGCTGAGGAGGATAAAACCGAAACGCCGGATATGACTATCACGCTGTATACGCAGAAGGATACCGCTCTCAAGGCAGAGGTAAAAATATTTGACGATGAAACTACCGTCAACTTTAATATTTTTATTGAAAAAACTGACGAAGCGACAAACCTCCGTTTTTATAGTGATATTGATACGGCTGATGTGAACATGGCTATTACCGCCTTCGCGGCTGTGAAGGGCACAGATTATGAGGAGACGCTTGAAGTATCCGTAACTCCAAAGGAAAAAGCCGGCAATGACGAAGATGATACGAACAGTGTACTGAAAACAGCCGGCGCACCTGCCGTTCAGGCATCAAGCGCGGATACAGACTCGGAGGACCCTCTGTATCCTGATATGGACGATTACGACACAGATGCTTCTTTCATGGCATTCACCAAAGCTCAGCTAAAAGCCGAGTTCAAAGGAACTGTTGAGGAAAACAAAATCACAGGAGAAGGCAGTATCTCCGCAGCCACAGATATGTCCGGTGTGAATGCCAGCATCAGCATTCCATTTGAGGCAACCATTTCTTCATCAGATGACAGCTACAGTTTTACCCTGTCCGTCGATACAAGTATCATGGGGTTGGATATTGATGCCGAATTGGTGATGTCCTGTAAATTCATTGAAAACTATACACCGGAAATTCCAGAGCTGAATGATGATAATACAATCAGTATAGAGGATGAAAACGCCGAAGAAGAATTGGGAACCATTGAGCAGAAGCTACAGGAGAACTTTCCGACGCTTTATACGCTTCTAAGCAGTTTTATTCCCTCTGCAGAACCGGATTATTATGAATCAGTGGTTATGCTGACCAATAAAGATTACACAGTATCCTATACATTATTCAAAGATAATACTGGTTACGTTCGAACGACAGTTCCGCTTGAAGTGGCTGTTGAAGAAAACGGTGACATCACACTGACTGCAACGGATGGAAATACAGTGACGTTCACGCCTCCCGGTCTGAATGATGAGACCGTGAACATCGGCGGTATTGAATTTTATAACGAAAGCTACTCTGAAAATATGCTTCTGCTATTTTCATCAGATAATACTGTCAGCTATACCATCATGCCTCAATTGGGCAGCGCCCAAGCATCCGTTGCGGCGGACTTTTATTGCGAGTACGACGAAAGCAACGGAACTGTCACATTTGTTTTCTACGACGGCTCTACCCAAACCGTTACGCAGGACGAGGAAAACGACAACATTTTCTACATTGACGGTGAAAAGTTCATCTCTATTAACGATGACTCTGTTATACCGGAATAAGAATGAATGATTTAAAAAAATCCTTTCCTTAGCTGTGATGCGACAACGAAAATTTCAAGTAAGCTATCCATAAACAATGTTTATGGATAGCTTACATTGTTTATGTTGATTATAGACAAAATTTGGATGTACCTTAATACATTATAACACGCAAACCGATTGACAAAAGGATTCGTCTTGTAATAAAAATGCTTGTGCTGCCGAGTATAACGCCTTAAGGCAAAACTCTACACGCAAGACGTTATATAAAATGCCGAAACAGACACATCCCTTGAGCCTGCTGCGTTCGGCATCAGTAATGAGATCGGCTTATACTTGAATCGACATAAATGATGCCGGAAAAGTTATTCCGCCTCTATGTCCTCACATTGAGCAGTATACATTAGGTCTGAAAGCCAGCCAAGTATTTAAAATCCCCTCTGGTTCGGCACCAGAGGGAGAAGATGATTGGCATATCTTTAAAAAGCAACAAGCTTCGTGGTTCGTCTGTATCCTTAGATAAATGAACTGCCTGCTATGTTTTTAATTTTATATTTCCAGTTTTCCGACGGCCATTCTAATACGGATCATCCATCGCCTATTTTCCCCAATTGCACGCACATATTTGTAGTGATATTTCTATATAT
This sequence comes from uncultured Eubacteriales bacterium, assembly GCA_934526185.1. Taxonomy (GTDB): domain Bacteria; phylum Bacillota; class Clostridia; order Oscillospirales; family CAG-272; genus CAKTAA01. Next base: position 7,620 of record CAKTAA010000017.1, read on the forward strand.
CCATTCTATCTAACAAAAGCCCTCCGAAAACCATGAGTTTTCGGAGAGCTTTCCTGAAGTCTGTGTTTGCGCACCAAACGCATAATCAAAAACAAAAGATAAGATTTACTCTTTCTTTTTTCTTCGGATCACTGTAAATACTACAATTCCTGCGACTACAAGTATCACCGCCGCTCCGGCAATGATGTATACCATATAGTTGCCGCCTCCGGGCTCATCTGCCGCGTCTGTCGTAACTCCGCCCGTTGTCGCTGTGCTTTCACTCGGCTTCTCTGTTTGCGGCGTCTGCATTGTCTCGCTCTCGGTTTCCGCAGAGGTATCCTCCTCCGGCGGCATATCGACTATGACAGAGCCCAGACAGAAGTAATCAAAATTGGCCAAATTCAGCGGTTCTTTGTTATTGGTGGAGCTTGCTATCGTATAATGCGATACGGATTCCCCTCCGTTATATGCATCGCTCAGGACAATATTGATACCGTATTCCGTTCCCTCTGCATACGCCTGCAGCGGTGCTGCAAATTCAATATTGTACCCTTTGTCCGTCAGCTCAAATCCTACACAGGCGCTGGGGTCGTCATTATCTTCCGGCAATACACCCTTTCCTCTGAGAACCGTCGACAGCGGCTCTCCCCAACCGTAAAAGTCATTGTTGGTAAAATACTTCCCGTATAAATCACTTATAATATCATGCTCAACGTAGCCAAAGCCGGTATGATCCATACGATAGATGCGCAGACGTTTTGACATATCGCTCTTATCTACCGGTTCATCGCCGGTTTCTTCCGGCTCATAGCCGTTATCTGATGGATCAAGATAGTTCTTGGGATCCAAAATTACAGTCACGCAATCGAACGCTTCCGCACCTTTCGCCGGCTCTACCTGCTGTTCTGCCGTCGGTGTCACCAACTCAGGATCCGTCACCTCAATAAACACATGCAACAACCAGTCCGACATTATGTAGACTTTAGCGGACGCCCCTGTATCTTCTCCGTCCAGCAGCTCATTACATTCGAGGATCAGAGGACCGTCCTCCGCGTCATATATTCGATCCTTTTTACCGTCAACTTTCATATAAAGTTCCCATTCGTCCCAGGCCTCCCACGCTTCAAAGACCTTTCCCGATTCACCGAGAAATTCGTTTTCCGCGTAGCCGAACACCGGTATAGCCAACAAAAGTATAACGCTTAGACATAACGCAAAGAACTTTTTCATAATAGTTTCTCCTTCACTAATTATTATTTATAAGGGAGTTCTTCTTTCTCTTGTTTTGTCTAAATTATTTTGATTGAACTGCCATCCTCTTCACTACGACTGCGAGTCCGATAGCCGCTGCGGCAACGAAGCAGAACAGCACAACTGTATCGCCCGTTTGCGGAGCCTTATTGCCACCGGCATTTTCTGTTTCTGTTGTAATAGATGCATCGGTAGTCGATATATCATCGCCAGCCGTTTCCGTCGCTACAGGTTCAGTGTCCGTTGCAGCTTCAGCCGATTCGGTATCAACCAAACCTGTATTCACAGGAGGATCTGTCTCGCTTGAACCCGTGTGAATCGGTTCCGTATCGCTTGAGTCTGTGTTAAGCGTATCTGTAGTGGTCGAACTTGTATCAGACGAAGATGTATCCGTTGAAGCCGCTGTATCCGCACTTGTTTCCTCCGGCAATTCGACAATTTTCGCGCCTAATTTAAAATAATCGAACTTAGCCAGATTTAAGGGTTCCTTGTTATTGGTAGAGCTTGCTATTGTATAATGCGATACGGATTCTCCGCCGTCGTGTGCATCGCTCAAGATAATATTGATACCGTATTCCGTTCCCTCTGCATACGCCTGCAGCGGCGCCGCAAATTCAATATTATATCCCTTGTCTGTCATCTCCACCTGAACACAGGTGCTGGCGTCCGTATCATCCGATCCCTTGATAACACTATTCAGCGATTCTCCAAAATATGTTCCGTACAAATCGCTGATGATATCGTGCTCGACGTAACCGAATCCTGTATGGTCTACACGGTAGATACGCAGCCGTCTAGTCATATCGCTGATATCTGTTGTATCATCGCCGTCATCTGTCGGATCCAGCCAGTTCTTGGGATCCAGGATTACAGTCACACAGTCAAACGCTTCTGTTCCGTTTGCCGGCCCTACCTGCTGTTCTGATGTCGGTGCCACCAACTCAGGATCCGTCACCTCAATGAAAACGTGCAGCAGCCAGTCCGACATTAAATATATTTTTGCAGATGCGCCAGTATCTTCTCCGTCCAGCAACTGGTTACACTCAAGAACCAAAGCTCCCGCATCATATAGCGCATCCTTTTTGCCGTCCGGTTGGATATAGTTCGGCCAGTCCTCCCAAGATCCATACGACTCAAAGACCTTTCCCGATTCTCCCAAGTAAGCATTTTCATAGTACCCGGACACTGATATTGCCAAAAAGAGAATACCAATTAGACATAACAACAAAGTTTTTCTCATTTCTTTCTTCCTCCGCACAATTAGTTTATATATATAATTTTTGTGCTCTTAATAATATTTAGAAGGACTGTTGTGAAAAAATTGTTTATGTCCGAAAAATTATACATCATATGCCAATCAAGATTATAATGTAAAATTTTATGTTCTAATATTGTTGGTATGATTATAACGTTTGCTCTGGTCTTTTGTCAAGTGTTTTGTACAAAAAATATATTATTGTTTACAATTACAACAAATAATCTTTCTTAATTTTATCCCAGTCAGGAATCATAATTTTGATACGTTTTCGATTGCTGACCCATTGTTCCTTCAGACTGATATAACCATCCGCTATCATGCCCTCCAGCGCGTCATGGATATACGTCTGATTTAAATTGAGCTGCTCGGAAAGTGTCCGGACAGTGTTCAGGAACGTAATATATGCTTTTGACTGTTCCTGAAGCGTCAATATATATTTTGCAATGACCGGATAATAAAGACGCTTCAGCTTCCCGTATGAAGGGTATTCAATACATTCAGCCGCTACCGAACGAAGCTGTCCGCTGATGGTATTTTCAATTCCATATATAATGACTTTTTTCCCGCATTTTTCCATCAGAAAGCGTGTGACGCCGCCGAAATGTCCGTCTCCCGTAAAAATGATAAAATATTCCGCTGCGTTTTTTTCAAATGCCTTTTGGTATATCTTATCCAAAAGAAAAAAATCTGTAAAATCCTTTTTATGTGTTCCGGTATTGTGTGTTTCAATGATATTTCCCGTTATCTTTCTCAGTTCTGGCAAATTGTATTTGATGGATTGATTTGAAAAATCAGCAAAAAAATAGGTATCTCTGATGTCAAACCGTTCAGAAGCCTCTCTGTACCAGTCTACTACCGGCGGATTTACTCCGAATTTCTTTTTAAAAGAGATCTGCATATACTCAAAATCTACAAATACAATGGCGCTTGGTTTTTTCTTTGCAAACAATTTCAATTTCTTTTCCCGCCTGTCTATCCAAAAATATCGTCATGTAAAACTATTGCTTCCTTTTCTGATTCTAAACTACTTCAAGCCTTTTCATTTGACATTCCGTATGCATTTTCCATGCGGCTTTTGTCACAGCGTTTGTTTACCGCTCAGCTTTTCGCGATTTCTTTACATCATTTGAAAAAAGCCGTGCATTTCGTTGAAAAATGCACGGCCGTCTGACATAACCTACTGAAATATATTAATGATAAATATACTCAGACATAAGATTACTGCTGCTTCATCTGAGCATAGCACTCGCTGCAGTATACCGGTCTGTCATTGGAAGGCTGGAAAGGAACTTTTGCTTCTTTTCCACAGTTGGCGCAAGTTGTTGTGAACAGTTCTTTCGCCGGTCTGGAAGAGTTCTTTCTCAAATCGCGGCACGCTTTGCATCTCTGCGGCTCGTTCTGAAATCCCTTCTCAGCGTAAAATTCCTGCTCCCCTGCCGTAAAGATAAATTCCTCACCGCAATCCTTGCAAATTAAAGTCTTGTCCTGATACATGTTTTTTCCCTCGCTTTGTAAATGGTAAAAATTTCTGCCCCCAGACGGATTTACACCGCCACCTTTGTGGTAACAACGCTCTGTTTAAGCTATTCGGGCCTATATGCGAAAGGAGCTCCGCAGATGATTTGTCAATTTCCATTATACTCTGCGCAGGTAATTTTCAGACATTGCCGCTCCGGTTTTTTTCCTGCAATATCCTTCTTACCTTGGCTCTGATTCTGTACACAGCGTTATCCACCGATTTCTCCGAGACCTGCAGCCGTCTTGCAATTTCCCGATAAGGCAAGCCTTCAATATACAACTGATATACTGCCATCTCGTGCGGGGTCAGTGACAATGCGAGGTGTTCAAGCAACTCTTCAAACGATTCGTGTGTAATGAGATTTTCCTCTGGATTCATTCCATCGGCAATCTCTTCTGTTAAATCAGATAATGGCTTTACGTTATGGTGATGTTTTCGGATATATGATATCATACGGTTCTTCATACAGACTTTGGCGTATAATCCAAATGTTACACATCCTGGGCGGTATCTTTTTGCCGCTTGATACAGTGCGATAACAGCTTCCTGTCTCAAATCATCAGATTCGGTCTGGCTATGCTCCCCGTATTTTTCTTTAAACTGTTTCACAAGGCTGCTGACAAGTGATTGGTACTGCTTGAGCAGCGGACCAAATACGCTATCATTTCCCCTCTGTATTTCAGCTATATATTCCTGTATTTCAGCCTCTGACAGCAGAGATGCACCCACTGAACCGGTACCTTTTTTCTTCTGATTTCCGTTCATTCAAACCTGTTCTTTATCCGATATATTTTTACTATTACTATTATAACACATATTTACACATTGTCAATACATATTTACAAAAAAATTCAATTTTTTTATTTACAATTTATTGGTGTATATCCAGTCTCTGATTTAAACAAAAATCTGAATATTTTTTCCGAAATCACTTGAAATTATCAGATTTTGTGTTATAATAAGATAGTTAGATATCGCACAGAGATATAATTTAAAATAAAGGAGGTGAAATGCGTTGCCGAATATAAAATCCGCTAAGAAGCGTGTTTTGGTGATCCAGACCAAAACTCTTCAGAATCAGATGTTTAAATCTTCCTTGAAAACTGCCATCAAAAAATTTGATGCTGCCGTTGCAGCCGGTGATAAGACAAATGCCATTGAATCCTATAAGGCTGTGGTAAAAAAAGTCGATCAGGCTGTTGCCAGAGGAATTCTGCATAAGAATAATGCAGCCCATAAGAAAAGTCAGTATGCTGTTAAGCTGCAGAGCGTAAACGCTTGAATCTGAATTTATCCGTTGAAACATACGGTACAGAAAGCCCGCCGAAATGAATTTTTGATTCGGCGGGTTTTCTATTTTCCTCTCAAACGCATAATGGATCTTCCGACAACCGCGTCGGAATCTACCATGTCATCTGTTTCTACCAATGTATATGTATCCGAATGACAAATGGCAGACTTCTGATTTTTTCTCATAGCCTGCCTCTCTTTATCCTTTCATCGAGTATGACGCCGGTGTACCGCAGTACATTGCAGCGGGGCATCGATAATGTTTTTATTACGGACTGGATCTGTAAGCCGGGTTCTGTCGAGGGCAATCATCTATCTGGACGGTACGTTGCCGCACCGCTCCCGCTTGCGCGGTGCCACCTTGGGCAGGTTGCCGGCACGATAATCAAATCATGCGGCAAATCAGGGAATTGCCTGCCACGCCGGTGTTGCTTCGGATAGGGTTTACATTTGCATACCTGTCGCCAGGATGCCGGTGAGCTCTTACCTCGCCTTTCCATCCTTACCGCGGTTTAACCGCGGCGGTCTATTTCTGTTGCACTTTCCCGGAAGTCGCCTTCGGCGGACGTTATCCGTTATCCTTTCCCTGTGAAGCCCGGACTTTCCTCATAATAATACCTTTCGGCCACATATTACGCGATTGCCCGATCCAGTCCTGTTCTATTATACAGGAAAAAGCGGCTGCCGTCAAGGGTGAATCAAAAAATCAAACCGGCATCCCCGCCTTCTTTACCGCGTCTGAAAATGAAGCATCGATTTTGATCCATATCACCTTTTTGGGCGACATGCTGCTTCGTAACACGGCAAACTGCTTTTCAGGTATAAATTCAGCGATTGTATCCCCTGCATGATGCAGACTGCTAAACAAAAAACTGCTGCGATTTTCTGTGTTGACATTCTCCATACTATATGTTATGATATGTTTTATAAAGGCATTGACGAGAAAGAGTAAGCAGTTGTTTTTTTTACAGAGAATCCCTTCATCGTTTTTGATGTGCTGAGAAAGGGAAAGAAAATAATTGCCGAACATGGTCTCTGAGCCGCGCACCGAGTCCGTTTGGGTTAGACTGCGCCGGGATCGCCCGTTACAGCGGCAGAGTTTCGACAGATCATTTCCTGTCCGAACTTAATAAGATCTGTTTGCCGTGAGGCTCAGATGAATCAGGGTGGTAACACGTGGGTTTTGCTCTCGTCCCTCAGTATTTTCAGGGGGGTGAGAGTGTTTTTTTCGCTTTTTATTTCAGCTAACGGTTACCCTATGATTTACAGAAATGAGGTGTTTGTATGAAAAATATTTTTATCGGCGGTGCGTGGCCCTATGCAAACGGGCCTCTCCATATCGGCCATATCGCCGCGCTGATACCCGGTGATGTTCTGGCACGCTACTGGCGCGCAAAGGGAGAACGCGTCTTTTACGTGTCCGGCAGTGATTGTCACGGTACACCTATCACGCTCCGGGCAAAACAGGAGGGACGCTCCCCGCTGGAAGTCTGCGAGCAGTATCACAGGGAATTCTGCGGGGTATTTGACAAACTGGGCTTTTCCTACGATCTTTATACCAAAACATCGGATAAGCATCACGTAGAATTCGTACGAAAATTTCACAAAAAGCTTTACAGCAGCCGGTATATTGAAGAAAGGGAGGTCCGTCAGGCATACTGCCCAGTCTGCAGAAAGGTTTTGGCCGACCGGCTGATCACTGGAAAATGTCCGTCCTGCGGCGGACAAGCAAGAGGGGAGCAATGCGACATCTGCGGCGAAATTCTCGACTCAGATACCATTACGGACGCACGATGCGGTATTTGCGGCGGCCCCATTGAATTTGGCCTGTCCAAACAACTTTTTCTGCTTCTGTCTGAACTTGAACCCGCGCTCAGAACCCTCCTCATGAGCAGGACACATTGGCGTGCAAACGCCATTGCTTTTACCAAGCGGTATCTCGACGAAGGACTGCGCGACCGTGCCGTCACCCGCGATCTTGATTGGGGCATTGATGTACCGATGGAGGGATATGGGAACAAAAAAATATATATCTGGGCGGAAAATGTGCTCGGCTATCTTTCTGCGGGAGAAGTGCTGTGCCGCAGAAGAGGCATAAATTTGGCAGAGCTGTTCGGAAAAGATGCCCGGCACTACTATGTCCACGGAAAAGACAACATTCCGTTTCATACACTTATATTGCCTGCTCTTCTGCTCGCCGAAGGAGAATACACGAAGCTTCCGGACGATATTGTCTCAAGCGGACACGTAACGCTTGAAGGGCGCAAAATATCCACCAGCCAGAATTGGGCAGTTTGGGCTAAGGATTTGGTCAAAACGTACAATCCCGATACAATACGGTATTATTTTATCACAAACGGCCCGGAAAAACGCGATACTGATTTTTCACAGCGCGAATTTGCGGAACAGAATAACGCCGTTCTCGTCGGCGCTTGGGGAAATCTGGTCAACCGGACGCTGTCCTTCATCTTAAAATATTGTAATAATAAAATACCGCCAGGCATATCCGATACCTCAATACGAACCGAAATTGCGTCTGTTTTCCGCGTGGCAGGACGAAAAATTGAAAGCGGGAATTTCAGGGACGCGATAAGCTGTATTTTGAGACTGATTCACTTTGGCAATAAATACTATGATGCCGGCAAGCCATGGAAAACCCGAAGCGAGAACCTGGAAAAATGCACGGAGACGATTTATCAGTGTCTTTTTATTATTGCAAATGCAGCCATCCTGCTGTATCCGTTTCTTCCCTTTTCATCCGAAAAGGTGTTTAAGTGGCTCAATTTGAAGCCGGAATGGAAAGTGCAGAATATAGAAGCAGGCCAAACGCTGCCGGACTTCTCTCTGCTTTTTTCCAGAATCAATTCAGATATATGACGATACAGCCGCCGTTTGATAAACGGCCTAACATTAAACGAATCCCCGCCGGAAAGCCATGATTTTCCGGCGGGGATTTGCTGTCATAAAAGAAAAGGCTGCTTCGTTATGGTGTATTCCATGCTCTCAAAAACCCAATCAACTGTCACGGGTATTGAAAAACAATTTTTTCCGGTTCCTGCTCACGCCCCCACAGCGTAACTGTTACAGAGTCGGTGTTCCATTCAACACTCCAATTATATTCGCTTAAATTTCCACCGTCATCCTGTATTGTGAATGCCTGTTTGTATACGGTTGTTTCATTAGATATAAATAAAATACGGCCCTTAGTGGATCTGAACGGCAATTTCGGTTCACCGACCTGCTGCAGCTCAAGTCGGTATAACCCGTCCGGCGACTCGGCAGCGTCAACATCATGTTTTCTGAATTCGGCTTGATATAAAAACATCACCGTACAAAAAGCTGCTATAAATATAAATAAAGCCGCTGCCGACAAGGTTATTTTTTTGTAATTTTTCATTTACCGTACCTCGTAAAAGTATGTCGATAAAGCGGGGTTATCCATTTTGCTGCATCATTCAAACAGCCCGCTGTGTTTCGTGTTTTTAGAGCTATGAAGTATAGCAATCCGATTTAACACGAGAAGCACTAATAGCGCATTCGCTCGCAAAGCCCTGAAAATTGAATCTATCGGAGGCAGTATATGAAAACCATAATGATCCAACATCCATTTGAATTCTATTCATGTATTTTTTCTAAAATTGCACAATATTTACAGTTTTTGCTGTTGATATATAAGTAATTTCCGCTTGTTTTATCAATGAAAGGTGTTTTTTATTGGGAATATTATAACAGAAGCATGTGGATTTGGATAAATATTTCATAATTTATGCTCATAGCTGTTGTTCCTACCTGCTCTTCTAAAATCTTGGATTGCAGTAAAAGGCGGGCTGAAAGCTTCATTGTGAAAACACCCCCACTTCTGTATCTGGCCGCATCAACAGCAAGCATCGAAACTTACACGTCATTTTCCGAGAGCATCAGGCGGCAGATAAAATCAAAGCGGCTTTTCTGTTCATCAGTGTACGGATGTAAACAGTTTCGACAGCCGCTTACAGCTTCGATATGCTGGAAAAGCTTGATTCAGCATACCGCCTCGTCGGTTTTAACAGCATATAAGAACATTTTCGTCAATTCCAAAAACTTCTCAGCCACGCTTCCGCATTGCCTGCAATTCTTCCCTGACAGCCCTCAGATCCTTATCCCCAGAAAGCATTTGAATATAAAATGTACTTTCGACCGTTTCGCCGGGACGGATTGTTTTCAGGGTTCCGTCCGCTCTCGCCTTGTCCCGTCCGTCGATGTGCGCATTTGCAGGCTCCAGCCCCAGCACATAGTCCCCTTCCGCCATCATTTTCCACTGAACAAAGTGACCGAGCGTGGACACATCGTACCGTATCACAGCACCCATGCCGCTTTTCGGCTGATAGGCACCGGCTATCGCAAATCCCTTCTCATCGCAAAGCATATCGTGATAGTAACACATTTCCTCACATCCGGGTGTCGGCTCCTGCAATCTGTCCCATTCTCCTGCATGCACTGCGGCAAAATCGCTTTTCGGCATGACTCCCGCAGAAGAAATCAAAACCTCCGCGTCCTCATCAATCAACGGATATCCGAGATTAAAGTGATAGAGACGCATCAGCGGCGCCTCATTTACGCCGATGTTTTCGATTCTATCTTTCATAGCGATGACATTTTCGCCGTACCGGCAGCGTATTTCACGTGTCAGCAGAAGGTTTTCCTTATAGATTCTCGCGTGCCGAACCACACCGGAAATAACCGCAGCCGGCGTTCCGTCGGCTTCCCGTTCCAGCCGGCAGGACACCTGTTCAGCCGGTATGTTGGAAATACGTCCGTGGACGCCGAGTTTTTCGCCGTCATCATCGCAGCACATGCCGATATTGTCGAGGCCGCACGTTGTCAAAAGGCCTGCGGTAAAGGATTTCAGCCACTCCAGACGGCGGTTGTCGTAATACTGTGGCGCCACGTAGCCGCAGGGCGACAGAAAGCTGATATTTTTCCCCTGAAACGTCACCCGTCCGAAATCCATTGCGCGGTCGGCCAATACCGTGAAATGGAGACCGGAGCCGTTATCCACGTCGACCGCACGCATTCCGTCTGCGCGGCCGCCTATCATACGGTATTCCTTCATTTCAAAAAGCTGTGCAAGATTGCCTATGTACTTTCCTTTTTTATTAAAATTTTCCATTCTTTTTATCCTTTCTTCTTTATCAATTTATAACTTCTTTTCCAAAGTATATCGAACGGCTGATACGTCTACAGCTCCCGGTTGACAGTCAACTGAATCAGCAGCTCCAAATCATCCGGCTGCACCCTTGCATCGCTGCAGGCTTTATTTCGCTTGACTTCCCCGCATTTTTCGCATCGGTGCACAATCACATATCCTTTGCGGGGATCCGTTTCCGCTCGAATCGGCCGCATCAGTCCGCCGCAATTGTTTTCCCGGTCTCCCGGAAAGCGATCCACGTGCAGAGAACACAGGCATCTGGGGCAGTGGTTACGAGAGCTTGATATCAATGGCTGTACTTCAAGCCCACAGTTTTTACAGATAAATCCGCTGTCATTTTTTTTAAATTTTTTTTGATCCATTGACATAATTTCTTACAAAAAACTCCCTCGTATGATTTTTCACACGGATTGGAACAATAAGAACGCTCATAGTATGGGCAAACGCAAATAATTGAATAATTGCAAAGGACAAGGATGCTCATGAACAATATAAAACATCGGCATCGGACACATTATGCAGCAATTCTCTGCCTGATTTGCGCAGTTGTGTTCACAATGCTCACCATCCAGGCCGCAGCGGCGGGCGTACCTGAAGGAAATGTCAATTCCCGCGGTGCGGGAAATGCTCCGCTTAACAATGCCGCAAATGGCTACAATAACGCTGCGGTCAGCAACAACGGCGTCATCGGCAACGCTGTATCGGATATTCTTCCGGACGGCGGCGCAAGGGTTCGTTCCTCTAACGGCAGCGATATGGTATCCGACGGTGTAGTTTCCGACAAGGATGAACCTACAGACAGCATGTTTGACAAGGATAACGGCGTTGTTTCCGACAAAGACGAGACCAGGGATGACACAAAGAAAGCGGAAGACAGCGTGACAAGTCCCGTAAAGACAGAAGAGGATAAGAACAATACTGCAGCAATTGTCATTATCATCATCGTCGTTCTTGCTATCATCCTGCTTATCGTGCTTTTGATTCCAAGAAAACGCAAATCCTGACAGCTTTGAAATCAGAAAAGGCCGGCCGATTTTTTTGTTACGGCCGGTTTTTTCTATATTTTTTCCGCATGGAAAATGTTTTCATCTCTTATCTATCCTGTTCCGTTTTTTCCGTCCCGCGAAAAACAAAGAGTTTGCTGAACACATAGTTTATCAGGACGACAAAAACCGACACCGGTATTTTAACAATGTTTTCGTTCCACCGAAATATAGAGACCGCAATAAATATGAAAACCGTCTCCATAACACCGGACGCAAAGCGGCAGGAAAAAAATGACACTACCTGACGTCCCAGACTGTCCCTCGTATTTTTTTCAAATACAAACTGATAATTCGTGACAAACGCAAATATAACGGCTCCCACCCACGCTATCCCTTGTGATACAAGATAGCCATAGGTAAAATCAAATATGGCATTAAAGCCGAAATACAGCACAAAATTGACCACCGTCGTCAGCGCTCCGAATATGCCGTATAAGATCAATTCCTTATATTTTTGATACATTCTAACAATAAAAGTTTGAAGCTTTTCCATTCCCGTTCTCCGAAATTGCAGGCACGGCTATAACCAAATCATGCTTTATAATAGCTGAATTCCGCTGCCAAGCGCAATAAATTTGCAACTGATCGACATTATTTTAAACTTTTCACACAAATTTCCGATCGAAATCATTTATAGATGGTTTCACCGAGCTCTGAAAGAGCCGAAGCGTCCCGCGATACTTTTCGCCCATACAGCAATGAAAGGCTGAACGAATGTGCAGCCTGTTCCAAATTATCTTTACACAACCATTCGGCGCCGCAGTTTCTCTTTTGTTCACAGCACACCCCGGCAATGGCCGTCCGAACAATGTTATTTACGTTTGCGTTCCCTGTGCCGAGCAGAGTCCCGCTGACAGGTTTCTCATAGATTACATATTAGCAGCAGCATTATTCGATTCCGTGATGTTATTCACTTCTTGCCGTGACAACACAAAGCCTATGCGGCAACATCTTGACAATTTGTATCATTATAGCACATCGAAAAATGAATTGCAATAATATTTCAAGATTTTCCAAAGGATTTTCCGACAATCCACTCTGAATCCGATGCTATATAACGACAACAGTTTATTGTAGGAAATATCACCTGTCTATCTTTGTGAATCAGATTTCGGAAGGTCTGGCAGTTTCGCGCAGGATTTTATTCATCCGATTCCTCCGCAAATGCTTTGCGGACAAGGTCTCGGTATTGTTCGCGCGTATACAGCAAATTCACCGCCTCCAAAAGCGCATTTGCAGACATCTGTGCCGGTAGGTCAACAGATTCAGCAAATTTTTTCCGTCGAGCGGCGCTGTCCGATCCGCCTGAAAGACCGTCTTCAAAAAAATCCGTTTTGGTCACAGGTTCCCCCTGCTGTTTTTCCCCGCTGTCTCCCTCCAATGTGTAGGGACGTAGCAAACGTACCAGCGTTTCCGTATCCATTCCCTCCACGCCGAGCAAACCCTCACGGGATACTTCCTTTTTTCGTTTTTCTTTTCCCTGTCGGGCGGGTATATATATATGGGTGACCTGACCGGCAGGCAGGCACCCGCGCAGAAAATTTCGGATGACACGACCGGCTCCATCTGGGTCCGTCAGCACCAGGACGCCTTTCGCCGCCGCCAGGCGGCGGATCAGCGCGGTTTTTTCGGCTGCCTTAAAGATTCCAAAGCCGTCCGTGGTCAGAATCGTTCCCTCAGCGATCTGACGAAGCCGTATCTTATCATATTTTCCTTCAACAATTACCGGTCTGTCAAGATGCAGCACTCGATCACCTCTGTATCATTTTCCGTTCTCCGGCTCTTCTGTATCTTCTATAAGCTCCATGTCAAGCTTTCGTGTTATAATATCCGCGCGCGTCAGCCTTACACGGACGCGGTCTCCCAGACGATAAACCCGTCTGCCGCAGCTCAGGCTCAAATTTTTTTCATGAAACGTAAAATACCTGTTCAGAGACGAGATTGGCACAAGTCCCTCACAGGTGTTATCCAGCATAACAAAGAGCCCGAAAGACACCACGGATGATATGGCAGCGTCAAATTCTTCCCCTACCCTGTCCTGCATATAGATTACCTTATACATATCCTCTATGGCCCGTTCCGCGCTCATCGCCTGCAGCTCTGATTCACTCGACTGCTTGGCCGCTTTTTCAGCCGCCGCTTTCATTTTGGACAGTGTTCGCTCGTCATATTGGTCATGCAGAAAGAGCTTGATCAGCCTATGCACCATCAAGTCCGGGTATCTTCGGATCGGCGAGGTGAAATGGCAATATAAAGAGATTGCCAGACCGAAGTGAGGTGATGCCGCTGCGCTGTATCGCGCTTTGGCAAGCGAACGAAGCATCACTACAGACACAGGCCCCGAAACGCCCTTCTCTTTTGCCTCATGCAGGACCGTTTGCATAGCAAGCGGACGCACAGGTTCCCGAATAAGCGGCTTAATATCCAACTGCAGTTGATAAGCAAACTGCTGGAACACCTCAAGTTTTTCTGGTGCGGGATCCTCGTGTATCCGGTAAACACATGGCAGTCCGCGCTTATGCATAAAAGTTGCAACGGCCTCGTTGGCACAAAGCATAAACTGCTCAATGAGGCGTTCCGATAAGCCGCGCTCCCTTGCTTCTATGCCTACAGGTTCGCCGCTTTCATCAACCAGAATTTTCGCCTCAGCAGTATCCAGCTCCAGCGCGCCTTTTTTCTTTCCTTTTTGTTCCAGAATCTTGTACAGCTCAATCATCTGCGGATAAATATCCGGAAACAGCAACCGGTACTTTTCATAAAACTCTGAGTCTTTGCCATATTCCAGAATGTCATTCAATTCGCTGTATACGCCGCGGATTTTAGAGCATATAATGCTTTCCCGGAGCTCGCAATCCTTTATCTCGCCTTTCTTGTCCAGCGTAATCAGCGCGGAAAGCGCATAGCGCTCTTCTCCCCCGGTAAGAGAGCAGCAGCCGTTTGACAGTGTTTTAGGCAGCATAGGCACAACCTGATCCGCAAAATAAACGCTCGTTCCCCGAAGAAACGCCTCCCCGTCCAGCGCACTGTCCGGTTCTACGTATGACGAGACATCCGCTATATGAACGCCGAGCAAGTATCCGCTCTCCCGGATTTCCAGAGATATGGCATCATCCAGATCCTTTGCATCCGCACCGTCAATAGTGAATATCATTTTATCACGCAAATCCAGACGGCCGTCTGACGAAATTGGACGTGCCGCAACCCGCTCCGCCTCTTCCAAGGTTTCGGCGTTAAATTCCGTCCGTATCCGGTTTTCATAGAGAACCGCATTATAATTGGCACGGCGCGAATCCGATGCGCCGAAAACCCGCGATACAATTCCGCGGGCATCCGGATGCTTTCGCGACGGATAGTGCGTGAGCCGCACCTCCACCTTATCGCCCTCCGACGCACCATTCAAATCATCTGCCGTCACCTGGACAGTTAAATCTGTGTTCAGCGCATCAGGCGTCACATAATACCGATGTCCCCGTTTCGGCCGCCGGATCTGCTCGCACCGGAGCGTTCCAATAATCCGGTCAGTCGCACGCTCGAGAATTTCTTCGACCTCCCCCTCAAGGGCAAGCTGATTTGTGGCTCCCACGCCGGTTTTCGTTCCCCGCAGCTCCCGCAAGCTGATACGGACCGTGTCGCGATCCATTGCTCCGTTCCCCGCAAGCCGCGGAACAAATATGTCTTCGCTATACTTTTCCCGAAATTCCTCTGCAGGTATCACAAAACCAAAGCCGCGGGCATTGGAACGGTAAACGCCTGTGAGCTGGGCTGCCCCGGAAAGCTTTTTTCGTGGACGTGGATGCACCGCTATCCTGCCATTTTTCCCTTTCGCCGGCTCTGTCCGGCCTGTTCCGGAAACTCGTTTTTTTATCATCTTTTTTTTCATAAAATCCTTCCTGACAACAGAAAACCGCTTTGGGAAGCTTCCCCAAGCGGTTGAACTCCTGTTCTTATTCTGTGCCGGCTGCGTCTGAATTATCCGCGTCTCCCGTATCCGTTCCGTCGGTTACGGCTCCTGCCGCTTCCGTTTCTCCGGCCTGTCCGGCCGCCGCTTCCTGACGCGCGTCTTCCAATACATCCTGGAAGATCGTTCGGTAATCTGTCACATCCTGTGTCACATACACAACAACGATCATGATGACGAAAAGAACAGCGACCACTGTTGTGACCTTTGACAGCATTCTGTCAATAGTGCTTCCCTTAGTTTTTCCGAAGAACGTCTCCGCTCCGCCGCTGATAGCGCCTGACAAATTCTTTGATTTGCCGTTCTGCATCAATACGGCTATTACCAAAAACACGGCGACGACCAGCAGGATAACGCCCAATACAATACTCACCATGTAGTTTTCCTCCATTTGCATGCAATGTTCTGCCTGTAGGTTGTCATGATTGTTTATTATTATACCATATAAATCCCAAAAAAGCAATAGGATACTGAAATATTTTACGTTTTTGCTTCAATTCGTTTTGTTTTAAGCTTTTTTTCAATCCGCGCCGGAATTTCATATCTTCATGAGGGCACAGGAAGCAGTTATCATTGAGTGCTGCTGCGCTTATATTTAATCTGTGAATCTCTCAAGAAGCTTTATATGCCGAGGCCCTGCCTTTGCCTGCAACCATTTCATCACCGCCTGCAGCATTTGTTTTTCATCGGCCAAACCGTCTTTCTCCGAAATACGCCTGTACAGTGAGGTGCTGCGGTGCATGCAATATCCACAAGCATGAAAGGATTTTCATTGTTCAGCGCAACAGATACAAGATATTTATCCGGCGCTAAGCTTGGTGCATAGTCATAGTATATGACATCGTATTTTCGGGAAAGCAAGCCCGGAACTTTTATAACAAAACGGCTATTATCCGTGCCGGATACATCGATTCCAATGTCAATATCTGAATATTCGCCAAAGCATGCGTTTGTCCGCGAAAAATGCGCAGTTTATATCGTTCTGAGAATCTCCTGACACCAGGACAGCATCAGCGCGCAGATCTTTTCCATGTCATATATCTCATGATTTCTCAGAAACTGCGACGCCTCCAGCGCTTCCCTGTGAATCCCCTCCGCCCGGTAAATCAGTTCCTTTTTGGTACGAATGTAGACGCCGCTTTTGATATACCAGTAATTCTGCAAAATATAAAAAATCGTTTTACAGGAATTTCTCAGAGCGGTATGAACTGCCTCCTCCGGCGCATGGATATAATGGTGACAGATTTCATGATACAAATTTCCTGTGCTGATTTTCACATGATTTCTGACGTCCTCGCATGTATAAGGCGGCACAAGGGATTCCAGCTTTCCGTAATAATCGACGGTCTCATGTACAAGCTGGCAGATTTCTCCGGAGTTCCAATGTTCAAGCTCCTCTTTTCCGCAGATAAAGCCGCAGGATTTGTCGAAATCCTTCATACCGGAAACAATTTTTCTGTATCTGGCAAGATCCTCAGTCCGCAGGCTGTCCAATACCACCATAACATCCAAATCGCTGCTTTCATCCGCCTCATCTCTTGCCCAGCTTCCCTGAAGTCCGACGTAAATTAAACGGCTTTGAAAAGTATTCAGTAATCCGGAAATCAAATCCTGCATGTATTTCATCGGTTCTATCACACAACTCTCCTCCTTTACCCTCTTCATTGATATAACATATCGGCAAAATTAAAAAACATAACATAATTTTTCAGGACTGAGTGCCAATATAAAGACGTCTTGAGCGCTGCAAATCCGATAGGATTGCAGCGCTCCGTATTTTTTATATTTTTTGTCGATTGCCGTCAAATGCCTTTACCAAACAAGTCCGAAAAACCCTGACCGCCATAAAAATTCGTTGACAGCTCAAATGTTTCGGATATCGTCTTCGCTCACCAGATGAATGCCGTTCGCCTCCAACAGTTCTGACGTCTCAGCGTTGTCCTCCACGCGCAGCACCACGCACGCGTTTTGTCCCGACACCGTGATAAATGCATACATATATTCGACATTTATCTGATTTTTTGCCAGCAGCTTTACAACGCTCATCAAGCTCCCCGGAGCATCCGGTACGGCCACAGCGATAACCTCATTGACGGAGACCACGCACTGATTGTCCTTCAGTGCATCCAGCGCCCGATCGATATCGCTCACAATCAGGCGCAGGATACCGAAATCTCTGGTATCCGCCAGAGACATCGCGCGGATATCAACGCCCGCCGCCGCCAGTATTTCAGTAATTTCCAAAAGCGTGCCCGTCCGGTTCTCCACAAAAATTGACAATTGTTTGACCGCCATTTTGTCACCTTACCCTTTCCTCATCTGTTTGGATTTTCTTGATATCGCTGGTTTTTGCACAGGTTTCTATGACGGGTAAAACCCATCGCGCAACTGTTCTGCAAGAAAAAATATTTTACATTCCGTATACGGTGTGGATATCTATTATTGTTATATTTTCCGGCAATTATTTTTTACGCTTATCAATCACCCTCACAGCCTTGCCGATTGAGCGCTCTATGGACTTCGGCTGAACAAGCACTACGTTTGCGGCAATGCCGAGCAGACTGTGCATTGCGTTCTCCAGTTCATGCTCTTTTGCGGCGATCTGCGTCACCGTATCGGAGAAAGTCCGGTCATTCATCTCCACACGAACGTCAAGCGTATCGAGATTGTTTACGCGATCGACAACAATTTGATAATTGGGCGAGTAACCGTTCTGCAGCAGTACGGTTTCGATCTGAGAGGGGAATACATTGACGCCGCGGATAATCAGCATATCGTCTGTACGGCCTCTGGGCTTTGACATTCTAACAAATGTCCGGCCGCATGTACACGGCTTGCTTGAAATCACACCGATATCACGCGTACGGTACCGCATCAGCGGGAACGCCTCCTTCGTAAGCGAGGTAAATACGATTTCTCCTTCTTCGCCCTCAGGCAGTACTTCCTCTGTGTCGGGATCTATAATTTCAATGATAAAATGATCCTCATTGATATGCATACCGTTTTGTTCGCGGCATTCGTAGGATACGCCCGGCCCCATGATCTCTGTCAGGCCATATACATCATAAGCCTTCAGATCCAGTCCCGCCTCAATCTGCATCCGCATTTCCTCAGTCCACGGCTCCGCGCCGAAAATGCCGGCTTTCAGCGAAAGCGAAGCGGGATCTATTCCCTGAGCGGCAATGGATTCCGCAATGAACATGGCATAAGATGGTGTACAGCACAGAATAGTCGAGCCAAAATCCTTCAGTATGGTTATCTGACGCGCGGTATTTCCAGACGATACCGGAATCAGCGTCGCTCCCAGCTTTTCGGCTCCCCCCTGAAACCCGAAACCTCCGGTAAACAGTCCGAAGCCGAAAGATACATGAACCTTATCGGCAGCGGATCCGCCCGCAGCCACAAGCTGTCTTGCACAGATATCGTCCCAGACATCCAGATCTCTCCGCGTATATCCCACAACGATCTGTTTGCCGGTGGTTCCGCTTGATGCGTGCAGCCGGACAACCTCCTCCATCGGTACTGCAAACAGCCCATAGGGATAGGTATCGCGCAGATCCTGCTTGCACGTGAAAGGCAGTTTTTTCAGATCATCGACCGAACGGATGTCCTCCGGAGAAACGCCTTTTTCTGCCATTCTTTCGCGGTAGTAGGATACGTTATCGTACACATGGCGAACAGACCGGCACAGCCGTTCGTCCTGCCAGGCACGAATTTGATCTCTCGATGCGGTTTCAATTTCCTTTTGCCAATATCTTTCCGTGGAATCCATAGCATTCATTGCTTCTGACACTCGCTTTCTGTTGTTTTTACCTGCATTGATTTCTGCTGTGGCAGTTTGTCATAAAACTGATGCTGCGATGTTGCTTTCTGTCCTCTTACGATGCATATTTTCTGCACTATGCGCTTCAAACCGTTTCTTTTTCCCAGCCTAACAGAAACGCTTTCCGATTCATCTCTCTGAATTTCGGCGCAACTGTTTCATCAATGGCTTCAAGCCAAATATCCTTTGGAAAGGAAAAATAGGTTGCAAGCCGGCTCAGCAGTACAATATTGACCGCCTTGATGCTCCCCGCCTGCTCGGCCAGGGTAAGGGCATCGACCGCATCCACATGCACCCCCATATCCTTCATACTGTCCAGCATGCCGTCCGGATATTGCGCTGCGCCGATAATCACCGGCATTGGATCGATCTTCTGTGTGTTGACAATGATGGTACCGCCCTTTTTCAGGCAGGGGAGCCGTCTGGCTGCTTCCATTGTTTCAAAGGACACAATATAATCTGCCTCGCCGCGGTCAATAATTGGGGAATATACTTGTTCTCCCGCGCGGACATAAGTTACAACCGATCCGCCCCTCTGACTCATACCGTGAACCTCTGACACCTTGACATCGAATCCCTCCTTCAGGAACAAATGCCCCAGAAGCTTGCTGGCAAGCAGGGAGCCCTGCCCGCCGACTCCAGCGATGATAATGGATGTATTCTGCATAGTAAATCTCTCCTTAATTTCCGCGGAAAATTGTTTCTCACCATGTTCCGTACGGCGGCTTTGGTGCAAAAACGACCGTTATCCGCATGACTGAAAGCATAATATATTTCCCGCAAACCGGATCCTCAAATCCCTTGATATTTCGCCAGTCCTTGAACGCCGATTTTCTCTGTTTCTGATGTATCGTTCTTGCCCATAACAAAAAACACGCAATGCTAATCCGCCGCGATACAATTCAAGTACCTCCGTCCCCGATGCCGCACAGTCCGGACAAGCCTCTGACGACGCGGCAGGAACAGAGGCGCAAAGCCGTATTACAACTCCGTCGTTATCATCCCGCGTCTCCGTATATAACAGAGAAAACAGTGGTCTTTCATGAATCATCTCTGCGTCTCTTATCCCTCAGAAATAGCGCCGAAGGGACATAGCTGCAAACAGACTCCGCAGCCCACGCAAAGCGTCTCGTCTATATTTGCTTTGCCTCCGCGCATACGGATAGCAGGACAGCCGATTCTCATACATTTTTTACAGCTTCGGCAGGTATCGGCATCAATGTTCACCGGCGGTTTGTGCTTTACATTTTTCAGCAGTACGCAGGGACGGCGCGAAATGATCACCGACGGTTCGGGAGCTGCCAGTTCCTCTTTCAGAGCCTTATCGCAGGCCTCCAAATCATACGGATCGACAACCCGTACACGCCGGATTCCCACCGCACGGCACAGCGCTTCCAGATCGACCTTAGCCGCCGGCTCTCCCGTGATTCTATATCCGGTCGTCGGATTCTGCTGGTGACCGGTCATGCCCGTTATGGAATTGTCAAGAATAATTATCGTGGCATTAGAGCCGTTATATGCGACATTGACCAGTCCTGTAATGCCGGAATGCATAAAGGTGGAATCTCCTATCACCGCCACCGATTTTGATTCCGCTCCCCCCGCCTGCAAAAATCCGTGAAGTCCGGATACAGATGCTCCCATGCACAGGGTGGTATCAATAGCGCCCAGCGGCGGCTGTGCGCCGAGCGTATAGCAGCCGATATCACCGAATACCGTCACATGATTCCGTGCGAGCGTGTCGAACATGCCGCGGTGCGGACATCCGGCGCACATGACAGGAGGGCGCCCCGGAATATCCGTTTCGAGAGCAAGCGCTTCGCTCTTCGGCATGCCGAACACTTCTCGGATGCTGTTCTGTGAGAATTCGCCGATATTGGTAAACAAATCTTTTCCCTCGACCGAGAGACCAATGTTTTTGCAATGCCGTTCAATAATACCATCGAGCTCCTCAATGACCACAAGCCGCCGCACGCTTCCGGCAAAAGAACGAATCAGCTCCGTTGGCAGCGGATGTACCATCCCAAGCTTTAGAACGCTCACCTTATCTCCGAAAATTTCTTTGACATACTGATAACACGTTCCCGAAGTTATGATGCCAAGCTCATCCCCTCCCTTTTCTATCCGATTCAGCGAACTTGTCTCCGAAAATTCAGCCAGCCGGCGCATCCGCTCCTCAACAAAAGGATGCCTCTTCTGTGCGTATGCTGGCATCATGATATATTTTGCAGGATTTTTCACATAAGGCTTTTCGGGCGCCTCTATGCGGTCACCTGTTGATACAACGCTCTGCGCGTGCGCAATTCTCGTACACATCCGAAGCAGAACCGGTGTGTCGAACTTCTCCGAAAGCGCATACGCTTCCTTAACAAATGCAATGCATTCAGCCGAATCGGCCGGCTCCAGCATAGGAACCTTTGCTGCTGTTGCATAGTGTCGGGAATCCTGTTCATTCTGAGAGGAGTGCATCCCCGGATCATCCGCCACCACGACGATCACACCCGCGTGAACGCCGGTATATGACATGGTAAACAGCGGATCCGCAGCCACGTTCAGTCCCACATGCTTCATTGCACAGCAACTTCGCTTTCCTCCAAGCGACGCACCGAAAGCAACTTCCATCGCAACCTTTTCATTCGGTGCCCATTCGCAGTACATTTCCTCATATTTTGCAGCAAATTCCGTTATTTCCGTACTCGGTGTACCAGGATAGCTGGACACCACGCCGCAGCCGCCTTCGTATAAGCCTCTGGCAATCGCCTCATTGCCGATCATCAATCTTTTCAAAACCATCGATCCTTTCTTTACAAGCCCTTTGTTCTATTCTCCGGAACGCAAATCAACAATTCGTTTTGCTTTTCCTTCATATCGTTTCAGGGAGCGCGGCGCGGCAAGCGTTACCTTTGCCTTGATTCCCAGCACAGTCTGCAGACGCGCGGCAACCATCTCTCTCAGCGCCTCCAATTTGCCGTACTGCTCAAGCAGCTCGGCGTTTGTCAGTTCCACACGGACCTCAAGATAATCCGTATAATTTTTTCTGGTCAGCACCAACTCGTAGTGCGGAGAAATACCGTCAATTGCTGCAATCACGCTTTCGATCTGCGAGGGGAACACATTAACGCCGCGTATTTTCAGCATATCGTCACTTCTGCCACTGACCTTGTCCATCCGTATATGCGTCCGTCCGCAGCGGCAGGGTTCCGCATTCAGACGTGTGATATCCTTTGTTCGGTAACGAAGCAGCGGTATTCCCTCTTTGGTCAGCGTAGTGATTACCAGCTCTCCGCTCTCTCCCACCGGCAAAGGGGCTCCTGTTACACTGTCGATGATTTCCGGCAAAAAGTGATCCTCTGCAAAATGCAAACCGGCGCGCTCTTCGCATTCGCCCGCGACACCCGGCCCCATCAGCTCGCTCATACCGTAATTATCCGTTGCAAACAGGCCGAATCCAGCCTCAATTTTCTGCCGGAGCTCCATCGTACACCCTTCCGATCCGAACAAGCCGATTCTAAGCCGTATATTTTCCGGCGGAATACCTTTTTCCTTTGCAACCTCGCTCATATACATCGCATAGGAGGGCGTGCTGATGAGCACCGTCGCCCCGAAGTCCTCCAGAAGCATAACCTGCTTTTCCGTATTGCCGGACGACACAGGAATCACGGCGCACCCGAGCTTTTCAAGACCGTAGTGCAACCCCAGTGCTCCTGTAAACAACCCGTATCCAAATGATATCTGCGCCACATCATCATCCGTGACACCAGCCGCAGCGCAAAGACGTGCGACGCAGTCACTCCAGTTTTCAAGATCTCCGCGTGTATATCCCACCACAGTCGGCTTGCCTGTCGTACCGCTCGACGCATGGATACGAACGATCTTTTTCATCGGCACCGCAAACAGGCCATAGGGATAATTGTCACGGATATCCGCTTTTGTCGTCATCGGTATGTACTGGATATCCGAAAGCGTTTTGATTTTTCCGGCCGTCACATGTGCATCAGCCAGCCGTTTAGCGTAGAACGGCACATTTTTTTCGCAGTAGGCTACAATATTCCGCAGACGTTCAAGCTGTAAAGCTTCGATCTGTCTGCGCGGCAGGGTTTCTATATCCTTTTGAAAAAACATTTTCTTTTCTTTCTCTCCGCGCCTGTCCGGTCAGCGGAGTCTTTCCTTCCTCCCGTCCCCTTTATGGGGGCAAGCATTACTTCTGCATACTGTACATCGGCAGCAGCAAGTATATTTTATTTATCCTGCAGTGAATGCTTGACCGAAACCGTAATCTCCTTGTCATAGCATGAAAACATACTGTTGACCTGTAAGGCATCCGGCTTTGGAGAAAGCAGACTGACGACAGGAATGGCAATGAGGCCGAGCAGCATAGCGAAAACGCCGGCATTGATCGGTGATTGCAGTATCGGCGGAAAATAATTCGAAGCAAACAAATTAGCAGTCATCACGCCTACGCCGACCGCAAAGCTTACCCATACAGCCAGTTTTGTCGTCCGTTTCCAGTACAGGCCGTATAAAAACGGTGCCAGGAATGCGCCCGCAAGCGCGCCCCATGAAATCCCCATGAGCTGTGCAATGAAAGTTACAGACGATTTCGCCTGCACAATGGCGATCGCAGCCGATACCACAATGAAAAATACCACCAGGATCCGCATCATGAGAAGCTTCCTCTTTTCCGGCGTTTCCTTTTTGGACAGCGGTACAATGAAGTCAAGCGTGAGTGTCGAGGAGGCAGTCAGAACCAGCGAGGACAGTGTCGACATAGAGGCAGAAAGCACCAAAATCACGACAATGCCAATTAGCACGTCAGGAAGATCCTTGAGCATAGTAGGAATGATGCTGTCATATATAACCGCGCCGTTCGCCGCAGTCTCCACGCTGTCGGAAAAAAGCCTCCCGAAGCCGCCGAGGAAATAACAGCCGCCCGCAACCACCAGTGCAAAGATTGTTGAAATCACCGTACCCGTGCTGACCGCCTTTTCGTTCTTTATGGCGTAAAATTTCTGCACCATCTGGGGGAGCCCCCAGGTTCCGAGCGATGTCAGTATAACAACACCGAGAAGTCCGAGCGGATCCGGACCGAAAAAGGAGGTGAAAGCACCATTCATTCCACTCGCTGTATCGCTCACCTGTGACAGCGAAACAAGCGCCTGTGAAAAGCCGCCCTGACCGTTCAGAACCGCCAGCACTACGGCGACGATCCCAAAAAGCATAATCATCCCCTGAATCAAGTCATTGATTGCGGTTGCCATATAGCCCCCCACAACAACGTAAATACCGGTCAAAACTGACATAACGACAACACAAATCGTATAATCAACATGAAAAGCCATTTCAAACAGCCGCGACAGTCCGTTATAAAGAGAGGCTGTGTAGGGAATCAAAAATACAAACACGATGACGGAAGCTGCAATTTTCAGCGCCTTGCTCCCATAGCGGATACCGAAAAACTCCGGCATTGTGGCGCTGTTTAAATGCTGCGTCATAACGCGTGTACGTCTCCCGAGCACCACCCACGCCAGAAGCGATCCCAGCAGTGCATTACCGATACCGATCCACGTAGAGGCTACGCCGAACTTCCATCCGAACTGCCCTGCGTATCCCACAAAAATAACGGCTGAAAAATAGGAGGTTCCATAGGCAAATGCCGTCAGCCACGGCCCTACGCCGCGGCCGCCGAGGACAAATCCGTTTACGTCCGTTGCATGCCTCCGGCAATAGACGCCCACCAAGGCCATACTCAGAAAAAACACGATTAAAAAAATAATTTTAACTGCCAATGCTTCAATCCTCCGAATGTATTTTCCACTGTCTGTCGCTCCATATGAAAGAGCCGCAACAAAGACGATGGCACATAATTATTATACCAAATGCACAGAGCGAATGCAAGAGGTTTCTACAACATTCTACAGAATGTTTACCGAATGGTGCTTGACATTCCTTTATTTTTTGTATATAATAAATTAGTTTAAAAGATCGCGGTATATTTTATGAACATTAGAATTTCCAACCGGTTGATACATTTGATCTGTATCAGCACTTTCTCCGTATCTACCAATTCGTCTGAAGGTGTATGGAGCGTGTAAATATCGGGAAAACTTTTTCAGTGTGAGTGTTTTTTACACAAATGTTTAATTTTCTTTCGTATCTATCCAGTTTTGTTTAAATGACGCCTATTCAAACTGCTATTAAATTCAGGTTGCTTTCCCAAACGACAGACTTGTAACCGCTGCACTGTATTCATGCGAGCGGTTGTTTTTTTATTCGCCGCTGACAGCGGTTCTGCCGTATTTGACAATTTTTGATACAAAGCTGCTTCCGGCGCCGCTGCCCGGCGGCAGGAAAAGAGGAGGAAACCGCCAAATTATGCTGTATGAACTTCGGCACGAATTATATAAATACCGAAACGTTTTAGGCGCTCGCGTCAGTCTCGCTATCGAGCCGCCTCTCAAAAAAGCGGAACTCCGGGAAGTCCAGAAAAACATCCTCCCTTCCGGTAAAATTCGGAATATGCCCGCCGCCTTCAGCCACCGTGTCTATCTGATCGGCAGCGACAAAACATATGGCACTCTTTCAGCGACAATCATTGCCGTGGTC
>CAKTAA010000018.1 GCA_934526185.1 uncultured Eubacteriales bacterium
CCGCGCCCGTCTGAATGACCGTCCAAGCGATCCCGCCCATCGTGAATTCCTGTTTCGGCTCGAAGCCGTGTTTGTTTGCCGTCATTGTTGAAAGCTCCTTTCAGTTGTAAATCACCAGCATAGAAGGAAAGGGCGCGGGATCGGCGGCGTTGCCGTCATCATCCGTGAACCGAAGCCGCCCGCGGATAAAGCGGATTTCCGCTTTGCCGTATATGTAATCGTGGAAATAGCTTGTATCTGTCCGCGCTGGGATAAGAAGAACGATCCGCGTTCCGGCCTGCGCCTCTTCGTATGCCTTTTGAACCCACTTGCCAATCGATCGGCCGTAGGGCGGATTGCAGAAAACCGCGCCGCCGCGATTCCAGCTTTGCGATAGCCCGTCCGTTTCAGGCGTATAGTACAATTTGCATTTCGCCGTTTTCTCCGTCGCCGCTGCGTCCAGCACAAATCCGAATTCCTCGTTGAGCTTGTCGAAGAAATCTTGCGGCGTACACCAATCCATTTTTTTTGAACTCAGCAAAGCGTTATTCATGGTTTTCCCTCTCTTTCTGCAAGGCTTTTTCCAACGCACTCGGCCTCCAGTAGTTCCAGAACGTATTGAAATGACTTCCCGCTGCTCACCAACGTATCTTCAAATTTTTTATACTCTGCGCAATCCTCCGGCAAAAGCCCTGTGTCCTCGTAGGCGGCCAAACGATTCAGAGCTTCCGTCAAAGCATTTGTTTCTGAAAAAGAAAGCTCTGCATAAAGCTCGGGCATAATATCGTCCAGCGCAATTATATAGACGTTTCCGTACTCGCCCCTTTTAGTCAGTCTCTTCATAAACATCCTCTGTACTATCGTCCGCCCATGGCGAATACTCACGCGTCACACTCACAGAATACCAAAATGTTTTCCCGCATTGTTCACATTCGGTATTGCACATCAGGCTGGAAAAACCGTCCGGTTCGTGTGTGCGCTGCTCTTCACCGCACAGCGGGCATATCAGCATATCCTCCATTTACCTTCACCTCCGTCCCTTTCCAGAGTGTACGCCTCCGCAAAAGAGCAGGCGTACGGTTATGAAAATCAGCAGAGAGAGGCGAAGCAGAAGCACAAGGGCTGATGTCATGCTATCCGCTCCCCCGCAGAGCAGCTCACATGCTCGAATGACGCAGCCTGCTGCCAATAGCAGGCGCGAATACCACACTACAGCGCGGCATATCTCCTTCCGGTATCTTTCCCGCCTCGCCGCCTCTCCCTGACGAATCAGGCGCTCTATATCTATTCGTTCCATTCCTTACATCAACTCCCTTTCTTTTCAAAAAATTCCCGAAAGGCTCGTCCACCGTATTCATTTTGCACAAGCTCTATCACCTCGCGCGGCGTATACCGTTCTTTAACGGTGTTCAAGCCGCCGATGAAGTGATTCACGCCAAAGGCGCAGGCGCCGGTGATGACGCGGTACATCGAGATCATATCGTCAAGGCTGAACACATCGTCAAGGCCGACGTTTTCATACTGCTCCGCGCCGCGGCGCTCCGCCAGCTTGAATTTCAAATCCCGAAGAGCTATGCGCGCCGTTTCGCCGTGCGCGCTCACGCCGTCCCGTATGGCCGCGGTACATTTTTCCGTTTTCCACCGTCCGTTATCATACTGAATTAGTATTTTGCCATCAATATATTCTGTCTCTCCAATCGTCCGCCGGCGCTCTTTCGTCATGACATATCCGTCTATACATACGACTTTCTGTATTTTACCTTGCGATTGTATTTCTCGCAGCGACGTACATCTGTTAAATGCCCCGTCCCCGATACTCGTCACGCTGTTCGGTATGATCACGGAAGCGAGCGACGTGCAGCCGTAGAATGCCCAGTTCCCGATACTCGTCACGCTGTCCGGTATGGTCGCTGTCCCGTCCTCTGCCACATCCGCATCTGTCGCTCTGATAAGTGTGCTTCCTTTTATATTCATTTCTTCCCCCCCCTTTACTCGCGCTCCTGATTTCCAAGAAGGGTATTCAGCGATATGTTCAGTACATTCGCGATTCTGCGCAGGTCGCCCAGTGTAAATTCATCCGGCTCTTTCCACCGTTTCAGATACGTTGCGTAGCCTCCAAAGCCGATCCGTCTGGCAAAATCATGTTTTCTTATATGCAGCTTTTCCAGATTTCCCGCTATCACATACCGAATGTTGTCGTTTTGCTTTTCATGCTGGCTTTTTGATAATCGCGGCATTTTTTTCACCCTTTCTTTATTTAATCTCTAATCGACCGAGGCAGTAATATACCATGGCCTCAAGGATTTCCTTTGTTGGCAGCCCTGTCTCCTTTTTGAGCTTCTGGAGCATACAGAACAGCCTTTCGCTTACATATACACGCTTCAGCGTTTCTTTGGCTTTACCGTTCAGCACAAACCGCTCCGCCTCATCTTCTCGCAGCTTAACCTTGTTCACCGCTTACTCCTTTCTTTTATATTTGCAAAAAATTCAAAAATTTGGATTTTGGCTGAAGTTTCATATTTAAAATGAAATATTATCGTCTTGATATTTTTTATTGATTTCACAAAAGATTACTATATGACGAACCGGCAAAGCAAGCAAAACAGCAGCCGGAAGCGCCTTAGCGCAGACCAAACCTAAGCGTTAGTTCCTGTTGGCCATATGAGTGAGGTGTTGCAGCACCTTACTCAGGCCTCCTTTTCGTTCTCAAAACATTCCTTAAAGAGATATTCAACGGAACAGCCCGGAAACCCAATTTTCGCAATCCTGTATGCTTCTGACAGGTAAAATTGTGCACTGCCAGACAGCTTACGGCTTAATGTGTCACGATTGATACCTATATCTTTGGATAATTGTAAGATTGTCAGTTTATTTCGCCCCATTTCAGCCCGTATATTTTCATATGCTATTTTGTTATGTCCAGCCATCTGCTTTCATTTCCTCCTTCTTTGCTTGATTTTTCTCGTCTCCTGTGGTATCATGTTGTTAAAACAATTCTTCTACGCTGCTGTCTAAGGCTTGGGCTATCAGCTTTGCGGTTTTAACGTCCGGTAAACGTTCTCCCGCTTCATAGTACTGATATGCCCTCAAGGATACTTTGGCTTTATCTGCAATTTCGATTTGCATTAAGCCTGTTTTTTCGCGCGCTTTTTGCAGTTTCGTTTTTTCTGTCCTCAATATCACCGTCCCCTTTATGAACTTTACACGCACATTTGTGCTTCTCACGGTTTGATTATAGCATGCACAATTGTGCTTGTCAAGGGCTTTTCAAAATTATTTTTTAGAGGTGTGCTGTGGCAAGCTTTTGCGAACGTTTACAACAATTGAAAATCCAAAACAATCTCATGCAAAAAACCATTGCGGCTGATAACGGCCTGTCTTTGCGTGCCTATCAATACTACGAACGCGGAGAACGCGAACCCTCTATGTCTACCCTCATCGCCCTCGCTGACTACTTCGGCGTCTCAATCGATTACCTCTGCGGCAGAACGGACAAGCCGGAAGTG
The DNA here is from genome assembly GCA_934526185.1 of uncultured Eubacteriales bacterium. Taxonomy (GTDB): domain Bacteria; phylum Bacillota; class Clostridia; order Oscillospirales; family CAG-272; genus CAKTAA01. The sequence continues at coordinate 3,486 of CAKTAA010000018.1, forward strand.
AATAAATAATTCGCCTGTTCTGCTGTTTTTCACTGCGTTCAATCAATCAGAGATTCCATCGGTACGCCGAAATACTCGGCAATGCGCTTTAATACCGGTACGGACGGGACTTTGTACCCTCTCAGCAGATACGACATGAAGGGCTGCGATACGCCCGCGACGTCCGCCAGTTCCTTTTGCGTCATTTCTTTCTCTTCCATTAATGCTTTTATCCGTTTTCTATTCATTTTTTACCACCTCTCCCCATGACAACGTAAATAATGACCATGATGCACACGGCAATTTCAAGGACATTTGCGACAATTCCCAGCATTTGTTTTTCTCCTTTCCTGATTCATTTATATCTTGACAACAGAATGAAAAAGAGGTATCCTATTGGCAGGGCATGGGGATTGCTCCCCTCGCCCCCTACTCAATGAGCTTCCGAATCAGCTCGATCAGGACCTCAATGAGTTTTAGGATTGCCGTCGCAAGAACAACTTTTTCAACTGGTGTGTTCTTGCGGCGGGTTTTCTTTTTCTTCCCCATTGCTTTTGACCTCCTTTTGTGGTATGATGAAGTTAATCTCTTAACTTGGATATATTATATCGCACTATTGTGCGATTGTCAATAATTATTTCGCACTTTTTTGCGATTTTATGTTTTGCACAAAAAAGAGGTGATAATATTGTATGATTCGCACAATATAGCGACAGCCATAAAAGAAATAGCAAAATTAAAAAATATTGTTATTAAAACTATGTTGTCAGATTTAAATTTGGGAAGCAATACTATGTCAGCCATGTATCATGGTAAAATGCTTGCTTCGGATAGTCTCGCCCGCATCGCGGACTACCTGGACTGCTCGGTGGATTACCTGTTAGGAAGAACCGATAAGCCGGAAGTGAATAAATAATTTTAAGTAATTGACATATACTACTATTGACGTACGTAATAACGTATGATATAATAGGATCGAGGTGATTCATATGTATAATACTAATGTAACCAACGCCAGAGCAAAGCTGTATGATCTTATTAACATGGCAATAGAGGATTCCGAAGTCATCAATATATCTACAAAGAATGGTAACGCGGTCATTATAAACGAGGCGGACTATAATGCCTTGTTGGAGACGTTATATCTATGCTCTGATCCTGCTTACAAAAAAACTTTACTTGAGGGTAAAGCTACGCCGTTGTCTGAATGCATTGACGAGAGTGCCGTAGAATGGTAAAATATCACATTGTCTTTACAAAACAGGCTGTCAAGGATATTGATTTCCTAAAAAATGCCGGTCTGGATAAAAAGGCTAAAAAGCTAATTGATATCCTTAAGCAAAACCCATTTCAAAATCCACCGCCATATGAAAAACTTACCGGTGATTTAAACGGTCTGTATTCCAGAAGAATCAATATTCAACACAGACTTGTGTATGAAGTTATTCAGGAAGAACACACGGTTAAAATTATCAGGCTTTGGAAGCATTATGAGCTATAATGCGTGGACCTTTCCGTCGAGGTCAAGTTTGTTTGTTTGAGGTAGTGTAAATTTATAAGGGACTCAAACTCTGCACAGCGATTTGTTATGAGATCCGCTCCGTTATATCTACAAAGAGTGGAAAAAAACTCTATTGATAATCTAAGCGCAAAAACAGGGAAATAAATGTATTGATAATATAAGCTCCCGAAAACGAACACTATCATAGGGGTTGACAAATCGGAGAAAATATAGTACAATGTACTACGAAAGGAGCGTGATACAATGGCATTTTCAATTCGTCTGACGGAGGAAGAAAGGGCAGTAGCAGACAGCTATGCAAAACTTCATTCCCTGTCTATTGGAGAGGCGTTCAAAAAGGCGTTGTTTGAGAAAATCGAAGATGAATATGATATAGTCGTTGCCGAGGACGCATACAAAGAATACTTGCAGAGTGGGAAGAAAAGCAGACCTGCAGGGGAGCTTTGGAAGGAACTCGGTCTATGAAGTATGCGGTTGAAACAACGCCAAGGTTTGACAGGGAGTTTAAGAAGCTCGACAAATACACGCAGCGCATGATAAAGGCTTGGATTGATAAGAACTTGGAAGGCTGCGAAAATCCGAGAGTGCATGGAAAGGGACTGACGGCGAACAGAAGCGGTCAATGGAGATACCGGATCGGGGACTATCGCCTGATATGTTCGATCCATGACAACGAGCTGGTGATCCTGACCTTGACGGTCGGACACCGGAGAGAAGTTTACAAGCAGTAGGTTAGTGTTTGTTTGTTTGAGAGTAGTGTAAATTTATAAGGGACTCAAACCTGCACTGCGATTTGTTTTGAGATCCGCTCCGTTCACTCGGAGCGGTTTTTTATACCGCTTTGTCGGAGAGAAACTTGTTGATGAAAAACGTTTGGCCCTTTCCAGTGATTTTGGTAGTACGGACGATTTTATTCGTGCCGGACGCATCGTTAATGGTGCGCTCCTTAATTTCAAACAGTCCCATTTCCATTGAGCGCTGCGTCGGCATGTTGTAATCGGATCCGCGCTTAATCAGATATCCGTTTTCGCGCAGCCACTTGAAGAGACGCATTTGACCAATTTCCACACCGTTCTGTCTCAGGAGCTTAGCCAGTTCTCCAACCAGAATGGATGTATGGCTTGCCTCAACCGATTTTGCAAACAGTACTGCCGGTTCCTGCTCCCGAAGCTGCTGTTTCTGTTGTTCGCTTTCCCGCTCCAGTCTCATCCGCCCCTCTCTTTCCTGTTTCAGCGTGGTCGCAAGCTGGATGATTGTATCAGGGTTCAGCAGCGCTTCTTCGATCTTTTTCGGTGTGAGATAGGCACCGTGCTTTTGGATTGACGGTATCACCTCAGATGTAACCCAACGTTTGAATCGCTTTGCAGATTCGAGCTTGCTGGAAAGGATAAGACTGTACAAGCCGGATTCGTTGATGATGGTCATTTGTTGTGATCCGCCAAGGGTGTCACGTTTCGTTACTCCCTTATCTTCGTCATCAACATGGTCGATAAGTGCCTTTCTTGAATTGCTGTAGCCAAGAATGTCTGCTACATCTTTTCCAACGAACCACACGTCGTCCTCTATCTTCACTGTCCGCATTTCTCCGAACTCCTCATTTTTAAACACTTGCATTTCGTTCATTTTTCAATCCTCTCTTTCTATTTATGTATCTTATAGGAAACAAAATCTGTAAAAAAAATACACCTGATCTGGTCAAACGACAAATGCAGTGTATTGGCAATCCTCGTAATTTCACCTTGTTTAAATTCCACTTCACTTCTAAGTTTTTTATACAAGGTTTTGGGAGATATTCCTATCGTTCGCGCAAGCTTGGGAATGCTGTATCGATTCCTTCCAATTTCCGCATATAACTCTGTAATATTCATGCGTTACTCCTTTCCAGTTTGTTTCCTATACGACACTTTAATTATAAACCATACTTTTCCTTTTGTCAATCCCTTTAGGAAACTTTTTTTTAATAATTTGCAAACACAGTTGCATTTTGGAAACAGTATGATATAATTGAATCATAAAACAAAGGTAGGTAAGGAAATGAATACGAGCGAGATTATTAAAACCAAAAGAAAAGAATTGAATTTAACGCTTGAGGATATAGCAAAAGCGGTAGATGTAGGAAAAAGTACCGTAAAAAAATGGGAAGACGGTTACATTTCCAATATGAGGCGTGATAAAATCGCGGCTTTAGCCAGTATATTGGAACTGGACCCAATTTCCTTTATTGTTGGCGATATTATTCCGGTGAAAGATACACAGAAAACTAATGACTCTAAATTCAACACAAATACACTTGACGCGGAACAGATTATAAAAATGAATTATGGTGAAAACGTTTTACACATCATTCGGCTTTATAATCTATTAAACAAGGCAGGGCAAAGCCGTTTGACAGAAACTTTAAATGATTTAATCTCCATTCCGAGATATACAAAAGATAATATGTTATATGATAATTCGATTACTCTCAACGAAAATACAGCCGAAAATAAATGAGATGTAGTTGTCACTGCGCGAATTCATGAAATATTAAGAAAAAAGAACAAAAAGAAGAAGAATAGATTGCCAAATTTTAGTAGATGATTTTTGTCGTGTTTTGTAGTAGAATATGTTGTGAACAAAATTATGCTTGGAGGAAAACAAAATGCGACGAATTAAAGTGTTAGTTCAAAATTTTATTTCGGAATACCACTTAAAAGGCAAAGCGGTTTCAATTGAATCAATCACAGCGATATTAAGAGACCGAAAATTTGATATATACACATACAGCCTGGCAGACTGTGCTGATGTTACGATAGATCTGCTGGAGCATTTGAATGTCTATGAATATGCCAATAGTGTAAAATGCTTTACATATGTTGATGCAAAACATAAGATTGTGTTTATTAATGATGATTTGACATCAGACGAACAGTTATTCCTGCTAACACGCGAAGCTGCGCATATTTATTTACATTATTCAGACCAAAAAAGCGGAATTATTTCTAAAACAGATGCAACAAAAGAAAAAGAAGCGAATGTGTTTGCCAGTCTTTTGTTAAGTAATCTCACTCCATTAGAAAGAAAATTTCAGAGACTGAATATTTCTTTTTCGATTCTTACAGGCGGCATTGTATGTTTGTTACTTCTTAGACTAATACAGCCGCATATGCAGCCAACAAGTCAAACAGAATTACCCAGTAACGCGCAAATCCAACAGACAATGAATACAGACAGCGCGAAACCGGATATCATACCGAACCCACAACATACATATTACTGGACGAAAGCCGGTACGGTATATCATATCTATAACGACTGCCAGCATCTGAAGAATTCAAACGAGATATACAGCGGCAACGTGGATGAAGCCGAAAAAAGCCGATGCTGCGAGACATGCCACATACGTTTCCTTTTAGAGAATGCGAATGACTAAAACACCCCGCGAACAGTATCGAATTCGCACAATGAGAAAAGCGGGGAGCTATACAGCTCTCCGCCCTTTGTTCTCTATTCTTAATAATATTACTTGTTCTTCAGCGGTACTACCGCACGCGTCTTTCCAAAAGGCACAAAGAGGGGGCTGTCTATGGTAAAAATAACAGAGCTTTCATCAGGGAGCTTCAATGCCAGAGTATACGATTATACCGACGCAAACGGTAAGCGTCACTATAAGTCAATTACAGGCCAATCCAAGAGAGATGTCACAAAGCAGATTGCTATATTTCTTGCTAACCGTGAAAACAGGTCGGCAAAATCTGTAGATTTGACTGTGGGAGAAGCCATTGATAAGTATATTGAAAGCAAGAACAATGTTTTGTCGCCTTCTACTGTCAGAGAATATAGGCAGACGAGGCGCAATGCCTTGCAGGAGCTTATGAATATAAAGCTGTCAAGGCTGACACCAGACGATGTGCAGAGAGCCGTAAACAAAGAGTCGGAGACACACAGCCCAAAGACAGTAAGAAATATGCATGGTCTGCTTTCTTCTGCGCTCACCGTCTACGCCCCTGAAATTCATCTCTCAACCACGCTGCCGAAGAAAGTGAAACCGGATATAAATATTCCAACGGAAGAGGAAATGCGCAGACTGTTCCAAGAGGTGGAGGGATCCGAAATTGAGATTGCAGTCTATCTGGCTGCCGTCTGCGGTATGCGCAGAAGTGAAATAGCGGCGCTGGAATGGGAGGATGTGGACCTGGACAAAGCACTGTTAACAGTCCGTGCAGCGAAAGTTTTAGACGCAGACAATCAATATGTGAAAAAGGGAACCAAAACGGTAGCGGGCAAGCGCACAATAAGATTATTTTCTCCCGTGCTGTGTGTTATGAAAAAAGCTGAAAGAACAGATAGCGGTGTTGTTCCTTTAAAGCCAAGCGCTATATCAAAGCGTTACCGCTCCGCACTTAAGCGAGCCGGAATATCGCACTACCGTTTTCATGATTTGCGGCACTATGCAGTATCTGTTATGCTGTCATTAAATATGCCAAAGAATTATATAGCGGATTATATGGGGCATGAAACCGAAAATATGATAGATCAGGTATACGGCCACATTATGAAAGAGGCAAAACAGAGTTTCGAGGATCGTGTTAACGAGTATTATACAGCGCTTTTCAAATCGTAAAATGCATCATAAAATGCATCATGATTATTGATAAATGCTTATATATATGAGGTTTTCAGATGTTTTTATCAGGTTCGACCCCTGTTACCCGCACCATAATCGGCCGCCAATTGTGAAACAATAAGTATCACAATTGGCGGCCAGTTTTTCATAAGGTGATATGGAGAAAGGTGTTATGAGAAGAATTCGCACCTCTGCTAAAGCGTTTTTCATCAAAGATGGAAAATTGCAGATAACGGAGGGAGGAGAATGATATATTATGCCGGGCGATTTAACGAAACGGGAAGCAGAGACGTGCAGCGCACGTCACGACCATGCTTTCGGCAGGTCCTTTAAAATTCCCCGCAGCCATTGCAGGCGCAGATACGTGATTGCGGTATCTGCGCTGTTTTTATACGGCAGCCTGATTTTTTGTTATGTCAGGCGTCAGCGGATACTGTACGCGGATCGCACGGAGTCAGGCACCCGTTGTAAAGAATTACTGACATATTCTGTTTTTTTCCGCTTCGCATTCCCTATTTGCTCCAATAACTGTAAAACAAAAAAGCTCCTCTTCTGCCCGGTTTCATAAACATACGAATTGTATCTGCAAAAGAGCCCTGTTTAGACAGACGCTTTCCGCTACCTCCTTCAGAGGGATCCGCTCGAATACTATCTAACCTGGATATGACAACGGATGAAAGAACGATACGCCTGACGGATTCTCAACATTACAGAGCCGGATTGCAAGGATAGCTGTATCAAGCTGTGTCATATTCTTAACGGCTGCAGCCGTTATGCAAAAGCACGTACGGCCAACGGAATGAATTATACAACCGCGGTATAGACAACCTCCGCGTGTTCAAGGCAAAACGGGCTGCTGCTCTCAAGCTCAAAGGCAAAACGGGAGCACTGCTTCGGCGGAATCGGCAGCCGGCAGAGTGCGCTTTTGTCCCCCATGCCGTCTATAACATAATCCTCCGCCTCCTCGGCGCCGTCATAAAACAGCCGGATCCTATACGATCCGGAGGAATCGGTGCGAAGCCGCAGTCGAAGCTCTCTGGGATACTTTAAGACGCCGCCGTCTCCCAGCAGGCTCGACGCGGAGCGGAAACGGCTGAGCAGAGCGCTTTCCCTGTTTTCGTACGCCGTATCCCCGCAAAGACCGCAAATGGTCAGATGTCCTGAAGAATCAGCGCAGGCAAATGCAGTGCAGAACGGATGGAAAACAAAAAATCTGGGCTGGCTGAGCTCATAATAGAACCAGCGTGTATTTTCTCTTCCCTCCCGCAGCGGTACGCTGTCCGAAGGAATATAGGCGCCGTAATCCCATACCCACATGCGCCCGCCGGCCGCAAAAAGATAGCGGCTGCCGCAGATTCCGCCGACTCCGCAAATCAGCTCGTCCCGTTCCGTATTAAAAATGCCGGGCGCGTCCGCGCTGCCCGAAAGCACATTTGCGGATACAAATTTCACCTTTCTCTCGGTCGACGCGGTGTTCATTCTCTCAATCAGACAAACGCCGTGCATGGAATTGACAAAAACGATTCGGTTGTCAGCGGCCGCAATGCTTTCCGGTATGTCGCAGCCGATGCTGTCGTGCAGGTCAAACATTTGAAAGGCGAGCGACTCGTCTGTATTGGAGACCTGAAACAAACGTGTGTTGTGTTCGGTAAAAACAATTGCCTGATTATAGAACTTCTGCAAACCGGTAATGACCGCGCCCCCACCGCCGACTGAGACCATTCTTTTATTCAGAAAGTATTCGCCGCCCCGGATGCCGACCGCATAAAAAGCGGCTCTGTCGTCCGCGTTGCCCGCCATCAGCAGACAGGAAATACGCTGCGTTTCAGAATAGCCGAATCCGGTCGAAAAGGTACAGCCGAAGAGCTGCGCGCGTTTTTCCGCCATCAGCGAAGCGGAGCACTTGAAGCGCACAACGAGGCTGCAGGTTCGGACGCTGCCGAGATCAATCGAAATCACATTGGGCGAAAGGCGCGCTACCGAGACCTCCGAGCGGTCGATATAATGGTAGCTTTGGCTGGAAAAAAGCTCGATATCATTGAGATCGACATCGAGTCCCTGAATCGTCTGAAAATTCTGCGCGCTGGTAAAGGAAAAGCAGTAGTCAAAGTAGTCGCAGAGGATATTCAAATCCTCGTTTTCTGTATATGTTTCCGAAAGCGCGGAGGCCTCCGTTACATATTTGGGAATGCGCGGCTTGACCGTATCGCAAAACAAGCTGCTGTCTACAACGAGATACCTGGAGCCGTCATGCAGATAAACCTTGCCGTCCTCCATAAACATGAGATTTTTTTTGGTGTTCAGAACACCGCAGGCAAGCGCGGTAAGCCCGTCGCCGCCGTCATAGGCAAAGAGAGAATCTCCCGCCTGAAACAGCGTGCAGCCGAACGCCTGCAGGGAATTGCCGTAAAATTCGTCGGGAATGCTGACGCCGGACAGCTCAAGGGCGCTGCTTTCACCGGTAAATGCAAGATTTGTGAGCTCAGCCGGCAGCGACTGCGTTTTCAGGTACACAGGCTCAAGATCGTAGACCTTGACAAAGACAGGATTGCATTCTGTCGTAAGAGCGGCGGCGTATTCCAGACTGACGATGCACTTGCCGGTATCGTTGGCCGTAAAAGGAACGGTCATGAGATATCTGTAAAAGCCGTCGGAAAGCTTTGTATAGACGGTCTGCTCCGCAGACGAAGAAATCAGCTTGCCCGGATATTCAAACATACGGAAGGAGACATTGGCTCGAACCTCAAAGAGAAAGGCAATGGACAAAAGGTAGCGCCTGCCGCGGTAAACCTCCGGAATTTCAAAGGAAACCCTGTCGCCGGCGGCGAAAAGCTTAATGGTCGTGCCCTGAGCAAGCTTCTGTACAGTGGCAGAGCCGTGAGCGGAAAAAAAGCCCACGGGAGCGCCGTCGCCCCCCGGCGTCAGATTGATGAGCGGAACGGAACGCCTGGCCAGACTGCAGAAAAGGCGTCTCGCCGGCCGCGTCTGTATACCGCCTCCGGCTGCACAGCAGTTGAGCAGGCGCGGAGATTGGCTGTCGGGAAGAGCAGACGGCGGAGCATCGAGACGCAGACCGCCGTCAAGTGCCGGAAAGGAATAGGTTCGGCGAATGTCCTTGTTTTCGGAATAGCCGTTCTCCGACGGATAGGACAGAATTTTTTTTGCAGAAGCCGGGCACATTTAAGACCACCTGCCTTTGAAGGGAAGTCCGCAGCGGTCGGCGTCAAACAGGGTTCTTCGCTTGGGGGAGGGGTGGCGGGAGCATTTGTAAATCTCTGTCATGCGGTCGTCATATTCTGTCTGAAGCCGGATAAAGCGATTGAAATCATAGGCCTCCGCCGTAAGGCTCAGATTAGCGGCAACGCCGCAAATCACCGCGTCGCACAGGGAACGGTCAAAGGACATCTCCTTCTCGTCGTCTGTTTCAGCAGATATAACGGGATGCGCGCGGACATAGAGCAGCGTCAGAATACCGCTGAAATCGGAAGGAACACTGAGCGAGGCGCCCGTGATGCACCACGCACAGAATACAGCGCCGGCGGCGTCCGTAATGCGCAGGGGCGCAATAAAATCGTCCGGCAGCGGAAGCAGACGCCGGCCGGCCATTGGGGAAGCGGCCGAAAAATCAAAGGAAACGGTATCGGAAAGCGCACGGGACGCCGCCGAAAGCTTCCGGCACATCATATCGATTTCCTGAAGCATCCGATTTTCCAGATCCGCGCGGACGCCGCCTGCGGCAGGCAGGGCGCGGCCGTTGGCCGTGTCAAGCCCCAGTGCGGTAAAAATCCGTTCTTTCAGTTCTCCTAAAGTATATGTCATAAAATCATCACCACGCCCTTGCAGAACAAAGGCTTCCTTTCTTTTTGTAGGGTGCGAAAAATATTTTACAGGTAACGGAATGAGAGACGCAGCAGGCATCAGGACGCAAAAGCTTTGATTTATGTACTTTTTTATTCCGGCCTGCCGATTGCCGTTCCGTGACGAACCGGCGGCTTCTTCTTTTAGCAGAAATATAAACAAGGGAGAAACGGACCATCCGCCGCAGCCGCGAAAAGTCGGTCTCTCCCGCAGTATAGGACCGGAGCCGTTTCATTTGCAGGCGCCGGAAGAGGCTGCCGCACAGCTTTGAAAAACGAAGGGGCAAAGCATCGGTATGAAGCGAAAATCAAGCTGTTCCGGCGGATCTGTTTGCGAAATGACAGCTTCGGCCTGTATTGAAAATTTTCAGTATGAAAGAGCCGTCAGACACAGACAAATCAACCCATTTCCGTACCGGTTTCCGGATAGGAGAAGACAATCGGTCTGGCGTCGCCGAAACCGAAGGCAAAATCGACGTAGCCGATGTAATCGGTAATCAGCGGATTGTCCTGCGGCGAAATCAGAACCGTCGGTTCGCTGATGTAAACCAGCTTGAGAACCTCAGGCAGCAGCATGGAATCCGCAATCGCCCACTGGCCTCCGGTCAGACCGGTACCGCCGCCGCCGATGACAAGGTATCTCATGCCGTAAACGGGATTGGCGCCGAGGCCGGTTTCGGGATTCAGGGCAGGCATGATGCGGGCCTCCGGTCCGCAGATCTCCCGCGCTTTTCCCTCCAGCTCCGGACTGACAAGCAGCAGGTCGTAGTTTGCCGCAAAAGCAAGACCGTCAGGTGTTACAAACGAGCTGGCATGCGTCTGCGCCTCGGTAATGGCCGTGACGCTCAGCTCTTTTGTAAGGAGGTTGGAAAAGGTTTCCGCTCCCTCGTCGCTGCTTATCGGATGCGCAGCGGAAGCCCACGGCACGCCGTCAGCTCCGTTTGTCGTCTTAGCGTTAGCAAAAACGCGGTAAAATTCGTTGAGGACGGTCATATAAGCGGAGTCGGCCAGCCGAACGCCGGTTTTGGCCGCCTCTCTGGAGAGATCGGTCTTTGCCTTTTTATAGGAAACGGCCACGGAAAGCGCACGTTCTACAGGGGTGATGGTGGTAATAAAGCCTCTCTTCTGATCGGCATGCGCAAGCGTGCTGTCGGAATAAACAGGCAGCTCGCCGTAACCGCCGAGGCCCTCCATCTTATAATCGACCTCGTCCTGCTTGACAATTCCGGCAATTTCACGAATCACGTTCAGCCGGGAGTTGTATCGCAAATCAAAACGGTTTTTGACCAAAGGATAAAGATCCTGAGCCCAAGTATAAATATCGTTCATAATTAAAAATCCTTTCCATAAAATTGGCGGTATACCGGCATCCGCCTGCGAAGAAGCGAAAATTTCCGAAAAGCTTTTCATTCAGAAAAGGAAGGGGGAACCGCCATACCGCTTGATGAAGGAACATCAGGAAAGCGGACGCTCGGAGGCAAAGCGGCGTCCTTTTCTCTCCGGGATTTCACGTATCAGCTCATAGTATTCCTCATAGGACATACCGCCGCTTCTTGCAATCGCTTTCTGACGTTCGCTCAGGGGAGGGGCGGCCCGGGAGCCGGCCATGCGGCATACCGGCATGGAACGGAGCTGCCGCAGCGCCTGTTCAGCCGGATCCGGATTTTCCGCACGGTTCTGCCCCTGCCGGCTGTTTTCCTTCCGTCCGCTCATCCGGAGCAGATCGCGGAAATCCTCCACAAGCTCTGAAAACGGTATATTTTTTCCTTTTGCAAATTTGGGAAACATCGGATCCTGAACAAGCTCGGCAAGCTCCGCGTCCGCGCCGACCGGCGCGGTTGCAGCGTCGTCTGGGAGCCGGGAAGCTTCCGCCGGCATATCCGCCGGCGTTTCGGAAGCAGCGGCATCCGTCTGACAGGGCTCTGCAAAAGCATCCGAAGCCGCATCTCCGTCATCGGTGTCCGAAAAGTCTGCCGCCGCCGAGTTTTCGGCAAGCGCCGTCAGCTCCTCTACCTGACCGCCTATGGAATCCGCGGACAGCACACCGCGCTGCCGCAGCCCAAAGAGCAGGGAACGAAGCTGTTCAAAATCCTTAAAATTGCGTCTTTCCCGCTCGAGGCGGTCACTTACCACACGGTTGACATCCTCCTGTGTAAAGGTTTCGGGAATCATCTCCGGCTCTGCTGCCGGCTTCTCCCGCAATTGAAGCATCTCCGCGGTCATATCCGCGTATTTTTCATTTTCATCCATTGATATAAACTCCTTTCCGTTAGAATCCGGGGCGTACAGCCGGAAAGCGGCGTGCCCCGTCGGGAAAATTCCCGAAAATACGTCCGTCAAGCGGACATGCAAGGTCCCTGGAAAGTTCCGGGAAAGCCGGTGATAAACCGTCAGACCAGGACACCGCGCCGCACCTTTTGCCGAAAGGGACGCCGTTCCTGTCAGGCGCCGCCGGCATCAGAGCTTTTTCGGCGCAAATTTGGCATCCAGAAGATCGCAGATTTCCTTTCGCATCGGCAGGTCGGAAAGCTCCGCAATTGATTTTACAAAGAGATAGTTCGTCTCGCTGATATCTGCCGAAAGCAGGTCAGAGAGCACGGACAGCGCATAGGAGCGCAGACTGCTGGCGCTGCCGCCGGTGAGCACGCGCACATCAAGCTGCGGAACATAGCCCATTTCAGCGATATCCCCAAAGCCGTAAACCATGCTCGTATCCGGCGCGGCGCCGATCTGTACAATTTTCGAGTAGGAGAAATTTTCCAGTGCCATATAGTCCACCAGCCGAAGCAATCTTGCAAAAGCCGCGTATTTATCGGCATTTTTGGTAAGCGTCCGCCTTTCGGCCCTTTCGCTGAGCAGAGCCAGACCTGTAGCCGTTTTCATCTGTGAAAGATCGTCGTTCTGTAAAAAATCATAGTTGCCCGTGGTTTCACGGATCAGTGCCCGGTAACGGTCCGCAATGTCGTAATGTGCGGCGCTCTCCGAGGATAGATTGCCCAGCCGCCGGACGCAGTCGATCATGCCGGGGCGCAGCTTCCAGACAGCGCCGGGCGAGCAGTCCGGCATATCCGCATCGGCAAAGGCATTTTCCTCCGCAAGGATGACATCGGAAGCGGAGAAAGCGGCGTTGAGCTGTGCGAAAGCAAGCTGGCGATCCGTGGCATCTATGAGCGGAATGATCGGCTCCAGCTCGCTTTTGCCGAAAACAGAGTCCTCTCTGGGCGTCTTGTTATAAATGACAAAGGGAAACATAGAACAGTCCGTGCGGGACCAAAATTTCGGCAGATACCGCACCTCCCTTCCGCCGATGAGAACGGAAAGCGCGATATCGCCGGCACGGTATTGGATGACGGACTCTTCCGTCCTGCCCTCGCCGCTGTCATAGGAAAGCGCAAAGGAACCGTCCTGCGGCTGCCGGAACCACCATTCCACGACCTCCACCGTGTCCGTATTCTCATCATACAGCTCATAGCCACAGTCAAAGAGCATCCGGCTCAGCGAATCGGAATCGGTGCGGCGCGGTGTACGATTCTGCTGAAAAAGATCGTCAGGCGAGAGGCCGGCGGCCTTAAGATCGCGGTCGAAGAGACGCAGGGCGCGCTGCCGGTTCATCCTGTACACACAGGCGATATATTCGCAGCCATCGACGTCGGAGGCGGTTGGATCGGGAAAAATCTGTGCGGGCGACGGATTTTCAATGACGATATCTCCGCTGTCGCCGCCGGCGCGCTCCCCCTCGGAGTATGAAACCTTCCAGATTGCCGTACCGTAAAGATTCAGACGCCGCTCATTTCTTATATTCTTGAATTCCATATCGTTTCTGTCCAGAACATAACGGACAATATGCTCACGCTGACGCGCCTTTTCCCTGTCCTCGTCCCAGATGACATCCCTGCCGCTGAAGGAGAAGTCCGGCAGCTCCCGCTCAATCTGGCTTTCCACCTGGATAAATCCGTCGGTCGAGACAGCAGGCTGCCACGGCAGATGCATCTCGTCCAGAAACAGGGCTGTTTCCCGAAGCGAAGCGTGCGTCCCGTCATAGTAGGCGCGCATTTTGTTCCAGTAGCGATCCATTTCCGCACGGGCGCGGCGCGCATTCTTCAGATGCTCCGCAATGCTTTTTTCCCTGTCCTGACGGTCGTCATAGACGCCGGCGCCGTCCCGTCCCGCTTTTTTTTGAAAAAACATAATGTTGAACCCATCCTTTCCCTTTGTAACGTAATTTCAAGAGGCCGTCCGCAAAATGCGCTGCCAAAGCAAACAGCGCAGGCAGGCGGGCGAAGTAAAAAAGATATGCAAAAAACCGTGTCCGCATACCAATCGCAGACATAGGCAATCTAAATTGCAGATACTGCCGCAGCGCCTTCTCCTTCCGCCGAAAACCGCCGGCAAATCAGGGAACGGAACGCGCGCCGCGCCGCCTGATTTTATCGGCCAGCTTAACCGGAGCAGCATTCGCAGAAACAGCAGGCAGCATCGAGGCATATACCGCAAAATAACGGAGCGCATCCGGCGCATGCGTGATATCGTGAGGCGTGACGGATACATCACCCGGTCGGTCTTTGTCGTGCATAAGCTGAGGCAGGCAGCGTAACAGTACGGAGCAGTTTCTGAAGATTTTCAGCCGTGGCTGCCGGCTCTCCCCCTCCGGCTTGAGCCACTCCTTGAGACACATCCACCCGTCCGCGCGTGCGGAGGTCAGCTTGGTCAGAAAAACACCGTTGTCGGAAAAAAGCTGCGCAATGCTCTTGCCGGTATCCTTCTGCCTGCTCCAGAGATCCGATGGCGCTATGCACACCGTTCCGGCCTCAAGCTTTGTCCGGATTTTCGCGGCTGCCTCGCTGACAATCAAATTCGGCTCACAGATTTCGTCGTAAACATACGCGCAGCCGTCGGCGCTGCAAGCGATGAAGAGCGCGGCCAGCATATCGAGACCGTAATCGATGGCGCAGAACCGAAGCATTCCGGCGGAAAGAGGGAACGGATCCGCAACGTGCAGTTCCTCCCTAAATTCCGGAAAGAACTGACCGGCAAAAACATCCCATTTGCCAAAGAGCCACGCCTGCTTCAGAGCATGCGGAAGCGCCTGAAGCTGGCGGACATAATCGGGATTTTTCTGTAAAAGCACCTGATTGTCCCAAACCAGCGCCGGAATAAAGACATAGTCGGAGGGAATTTCACCCGACCGGTATTCGCGGTCGATAAAGAGGCGCTTCACCCATCCGTGCCCGACGCCGCCCGGATTGCAGGTCAGATACATGCGCTTCGGAAAATCGTTTGCGCCGCGCAGACAGGCGCAAAGCGTCTGAAACTGATATTCGGTCATCTGCGTCGCCTCGTCAATGGCGATAATGTCAAATTCCTGACCTTGATACTGCAGCACATCCGCTTCGCTGTCGCAGTAGCCCATTTTGATTCTCGAACCGTTTGGAAAGAAGAAGGATTTTTCGCTCTCCTTGTAGGAGACAAGCGCAGAGCTGCCGCCCGCAAGCTCCGAAAGCAGCGGCCGGATATGGTTCTCCCTCAGCTCCGGGTAGGTTCGCCTGAGCAGCAGCGCGGATATTCCGCCGTAACGCAGGCACAGGAGGAGGAGCTTGCGCCGCAGCGCCCAGGATTTACCGCCGCCGCGCGCGCCGCCGTAGGCAATATATTTTCCCTTGGCGCAAAAAAACTGTTTCTGCTTTTCCGAAGGGATACCGGTAAGTTCAAAAATCTGTAAAACGTTCTGCATCATACACCGCGCTCAGTCGGAAAAGGAGAGAAGCTCGTCCGCCATGACAATCTGAAGAGATGCACCGTCTTTGTTGATGGATTCCTCCATCTCGGACTGCTCCCGCAAGAGAGCGGAGGCGGAGGCGGCCGACAGATTTCCGACAAAGGTATTTTCCTCCATATACGCCTGAATTCTTAAGAGAATCATCCCAAATTCGTGCGAGAGCGCAGGCTCCTTTGCCATGTCAAAAAATTCGGACTTGGTCAGCCCCAGATGGCAGAGGAGACCGGAAAAGGTATACGGCTTGCGGAAGCGCACGCGGCATTCGGGGCATTTGCTGCCGGAGACATAGGACTTGCAGCCCTCACACTGCGCCCTCAGATTGATACTGTCACAATAGGTAAAATATTTCTCCGCACGTTTGAGAACATTCTCCGCCGTAGTCGGCTTAATATTTTTAGTAAAGCCCTTCATTTTCCTCACCTCTTTTGACTATTGCAGGGTAATTATACCATATTTTATAGTATTTGTCAATAGGTTTGGCAAAATTTGTATTGTTTATGGGACGCCATCATAATACAGACAGGATGAAGCAGCGGAGCAGAAATGCGGGAGAAAACGGAAACTTTCTATCGTAAAAAAATAGGGGAGCACCCGAACAAAGCCGATAAAAAAAGCCGATAAAAGCTGCCCGTCCCTCCCTGCGGCAGAGCCGCGGGGAGGGACGGGCTTCTCTTCGGAAGCGCGGACAGCGGAGGAAAGAATCCGACTGCCGCCGTGCTTTCAGGCTGTTTGCTTTTTACAGATTTTCGTTTTTTAACGCATCGATCAAATTGTCTTTTTTTATTTTGTTCATAGAGTACAGCATGCTGATAAAGACAACGGCAAAAACGCTTCCCACAGCTATCCCAATCGGGGCCGCCGGCATATAGAACGAAATCTGATACCCCTGATTGATACTCCTGAAAATCAGCCAGGTAACAAAAATGGAAACCGGCAGTCCCCAAAGCAGGGCCTTGAAACCGTACAGCAGACATTCATAATTCATCATGCGTCCGAGCCCGCCGCGCGTCAGCCCGACGGAGCGAAGCATGGCAAAATCCCTTCGGCGCAGTCCGATGTTCGTGGAGATCGTATGGAACACATTCACAGCGGCTATCAGGGAAATCAACAGAATGAAGCCGTAGGAAAACACATTGACTATCATTATCATATTCCGATCGGTCTCCCCGGAAGCCGCCACATCGTTCAGCAGTCCGGTCGGCAGCCCTTTTTCCTCCAGCACGGCTGAAAGGCGAGCGCAGACCTCCTTGTGATCGTCCGCCTCAAAGTAAATGGCTGCGCTGTCGAACATTTCATTTTCCAGGAGATTCTGCATAACGCTTGCAGGGTACATGACGACAAGCGAATCCTCGACGCTTGAATTGCAGCCGAACGCCAGCTCCTTTGCATAGGTTCCGACCGTGACGGACAGCTCCTTTTCATACGGTCTCTCCCCGAGCGGCAGCGCTTCACAGGCATCCCTCTCCTCAGGCGACAGCGCCGAATACGCTTCGCTGTCAAGGCAAAAAGCAGAAAATGTCTGCGGTTTCCTGCTGAACACATCAAACGATTCAAATTTCCCCTTGTCAGTCTGAAATACCGTAAGCTCAGATTTTACAATGCCGACCGGCTGCTGCGGATTCCTATACAAAGACGGATCCAGTCCGTACTCTGCAAGATAGGCTTCGTACGTTTCGTCGTCCACGGAACAGAGAAATACCGAGACCTGGCAGCCGCCGCCCTCCTGAAGGTATTCCTCGGAAAGCGCCGACTCCTCAAAGACGGCATTTGCCCATGTACGCAGAATCAGGGCTGAGCGCTTCACCCCCTTTGTGCCGGAAAGTGCGTGCAAAAGATCCTCCGGCTCCGCTGTCTCCCTGACATCCTGGCTCAGGGAGTAAACAATATCATATTCTTCCTCCTCAAAAACGCCGATAACGCTCTCCTTCAGGTACGTACAGAAGGAATTGGCGGATATGAACAGGACAATGCTCATGAAAAGTGACAGAACGGTCGCCCGGTACTTTTTCCGGCTGCGCCTAAAATATTTTTTCGCCAGCATTCCCTCAAGGCCGAAAAGCCGCAGCGTCAGCCGTGAAGTTCCGACAGGCCGCGCCGAAGCCGAAATGTCCCGCGCCTGACGGATCGCTTCTATAGCGGTGATTTTTGTCGCCCTGCGGGCGGGAATCCACGCGGACAGCAGCACAGTCAAAAGCGCAACGGCCGCTGCCGTGACAACGGACAGAAGATTCACATGCAGAGCAATAGAATACGGCGCGCCTCCGTTGTAGAGCGAGGAAAAGGCGCCGCCGACAGCGTACAGCGTGACGCCGATGCCGGCAATGCCGCAGAGAATGCCAATCGGGACGCCCGCAGCGCTGATGAAGAGCGCTTCAAGCAGCACGCTTTTCCGAATCTGATTTTTTGTTGCGCCTACAGAAGAAAGCAGCCCGAACTGCCGCGTCCTCTCACTGACAGAAATGGAAAAGGCGTTGTAAATGAGAGAGACGGAACCGAACATGATAAGCAGAATGAGAATAGCGCCCAAGCTGTACAGAACCCTGTAGAAGCTCTCGAAGCCGGAGACGCCGCTGTAAAGCAGCACGTCTGAATTTCTCAGAATACGTACCGCACCGCCCACAAGGGATTCCTCCTCCAGCACCTGATAGGTATTCTTTGCATTGTCCAGCTTGAAATAGACATGATACTGCGCGTCGGAGGAGCCGGACGCTTCGTCCATGCGCGTGAGAGCCGTGTATCCGGGTGCGGAATAATCTTCAAAGGAGGGGCGTTCATAAAATCCGACAACCGTGTAAACCGCCGTCCCGGAGGTCACAAGCTGTTCCGAAACGCCGTCCTCGCCTGTCTGGAAGCTGATAAACTGATCCAGCTCCTCCCCGTCAGAGGCGACACGTTTTCCAAGCGTCAGCTCCAAGGTATCCCCGATGCTCTTTTTCACCCCGCCGTTGGTGCGAAGGTGATCGGGCAGAAGAACCTCCGAGCTGTTCTGCGGCAGACGTCCCGCGCTCAGATGCACGGGCATGGTTTCAAAAAAGGTATCGTCCGCCTCCTCGACATAAAGATACGGCTTATAATCATTCTGAGAGCCGTCGAGCAGTGCATAGCCGGCCTCCCGCGAGCAGGCGATCCGGCTGACATCCTCCCGTCCGGCGATGCTCTGCGCCCGGTCTTCGGACACACCGTACAGACATCCGTGCCAGTCGCCGTCATTGTAGACGGCAATCGTAAGCATGTAATGCTGAAGGCTGGATAAAAACGTCGTGACCGCTGTAATCATGGCCGCCGACAGAATGACGCCCACAATGGTGACCAGCGTTCGGGTTCTGTTCGCCTTCAGCGCCCGAAACGTATAGGTAGACAGTATATTCATAACACTCTCGCTTTCCGAAAAAGTATATCGGTACAGACAGTTTCTTTCCGCGCTCCGTCAAGGAGCGGAACGCATCCTGTTTACATGAACGGAAGGCGTCAGCCGCCTGCGGGAGTATCGCTTGTGATTCTGCCGTCTTCAACAGAAAGAATGCGGTCCGTCCGGAGCGCAATCGACTCGTCGTGCGTAATGATAATAAGCGTCTGACCGTATTTGCGGTTGGAAAGCTTGAGCAGCTCCACAATCTCGTGGCTGTTTTGGGAATCAAGATTGCCGGTCGGCTCATCCGCCAGAACGATGGCAGGAGCGTTGATGAGCGCCCGTCCGATGGACACCCGCTGCTGCTGACCGCCGGAGAGCTGATTGGGAAGATGACTTTCCCGCCCCCGCAGCTTCAGGGTGTCGAGCAGCTCGGATAGCCGGTCCTCGTTGACCTTTCTCCCGTCCATCAGCACCGGCAGCGTAATGTTTTCCCGGACATTGAGCACCGGAATGAGGTTATAGAACTGATAAATCAAACCGACCTGTCTCCGCCGAAAGACAGCGAGCTGCTCATCGTTCTGCGCGTAGACGTCGCAGCCGTCCACAAACACCTTGCCGGAGGTCGGGCGGTCTACCCCGCCGAGAATGTGGAGAAGCGTGGATTTGCCCGAGCCGGAGGGACCGATAATCGCGACGCACTCCCCCTTTTGAACGGAAAAGGAGACGTCGTCGAGCGCCTTGACCGTATTGCTGCCTGTCCCGTAGGTTTTCGTCAGATGCTGAACCTGAATCAGCTCCATGTAAAATCATTCCTTTCCATGCATGAGATGCGGCCGCCCGCTTCCCTAACAGAATAGCAGATGAGAATGACAGTCCGGTGACTGCGATATTACAAAAACGTCACATTGGCCGAAGAGAAATCCGAAAATTTCAACGCGGCCGCCGAAATGCCGCGAAAAGAGGAAATATTCTGACGCTATACCGTCTCGTTGCGGTAGAAACGCAGAACAAAAACCGCTCCGTCCTTGCCGCGCGCATGTTCGGCCTTTATGGTACCGTTTTGTGCCAAAAGGATCATACGGGCAAGCGCAAGACCGATGCCGAAGCTTTCGGAGCCCGCGTTTTTGCCTTTGTAGAAGCGCTCAAACAGATGAGGCAAATCCTCATCGGAAATCCCGCCGCCCTCGTCCCTGACAGTGAGCTGCGTGTAAACGGCATTCTGCGAGGCAGCAATGTGTACCGTACCGCCGGCCGGCGTATATTCGACACAGTTTTTCAAGACATTCCCCAGCGCTTCGGCAGACCACGCGAGATCACCGAAAAAGGTTTCTCCGCCGTCTGCGCATATGTCAAGCGTCTGCTCCCTCAGCTCCATCGGAATCAGCAGCGGAGCGGAAGCTCTTTCGATAAGCTCCGAAACACGGAACTCCCTCCGCACAAAGCGAACAGCTCCCGCATCCAGCCTTGACATTTTTAGCAGCGCGCCAATCAGCCAGTCGATACGGGTAAGCAGGCGGGAAAGCTCTTTTACATGCCGCATTCTGCTCTCCCTGTCGGCCTCCGGCCGGGACATCAGCGAAAGAATCAGGTGCATGGAGGTCAGCGGCGTGCGTATCTGATGAGAGATATCCGCCAAAGCATCTGCCAGAAAGACTTTATCGCGTTCCAGCGCGCCGGCTTGCTCCCGCAGACGAATCATCAGCTTTGCGACCTCGCTGTGCAGAATGGACAGTTCTCCCTCCGCGTAATCCTGCATCGGCATTTCCCCCTCTCCGTGAAGGATGGCGTCAATTTGTCCCGCCATATTTTCAAGCCGGCGGTAGCGTCTGTACGTCGATAGGAAGTGCAGAAGAGCGCAGAAAAGGGACGCAGCCAGAGCCGTCCAGCCGGCAGAAGGATTCTGAATAAAGCCCGCTGCGCCGGCTACGGCGGCTGCCGCCGTAAACAGCAGCGCCTGCACCTTAATTTCAGGATTTCTGAAAAAACGCATAGAAAACCTCCAAATAGAAATTGTCAGGCATATTTCCGCCCCCCGGAACGTTTCCCAAAACGCAGATCAGCCTATCGGAAGCCCGGCGCTTGTTTTTTCCGGCAAAGCCATCGACGCAGTTCTGTCCGGGAATTCAAAAAAAGGGGCGCGGTACGGTCAGCACTGACCGTCCGCGCCTACAGCCGGCACAGCCGTTTTTACGATAGAAAATAATTGCCCGTCACATAGTTTTCCGTCAGATTTCCGTCAGGAAAAACCGTTACACGCCCTTTTTGGAGCGCTCCATCTTTTCGATGTTTGTAAAGCTGGCCTCGGCTACATGGCCCGGCAGCGGTACAATCTTTTCGTGAATAGCGTCGATAATCGTAGAAGCCTGAGGGAAGAAGCTCTTTTCCAGCTCAAACGCAGGAGTAATCCAGTTGCGGGAGCCCACGACCACAGGCGGCGCATCCAGATCGTCAAAGCAAAGCTCGGCGATATTGGAGGCCATGTCCCGCATGACGGAGTTTCTCTCGCAAGCGTCGCCTACCAGAACGATGCGCCCGGTCTTTTTCACCGATTCGACAACCTTTTCATAATTGAACGGCACAACGCTTCTGGCGTCGATAATTTCAGCCGACAGGCCGTATTTTTCCTCCAAAAGCTTAGCGGCCTCCATAGCGCGGTACAGCACGGCACCGATTGTCAGAATTGTAATATCCTTGCCCTCGCGCTTGATATCCGGCTCGCCTATAGCAATTTCATAGCTTTCCTGCGGCACGCCGCCCGCATGGAATTCCTCGCCCTTGTCATAAATGCGCTGGCTCTCAAAGAACACAACGGGATCCGTACCGTTCAGCGCAGCGGACATGAGCCCCTTTGCGTCGTACGGTGTCGCCGGGAACACGACCTTCAGGCCCGGAATGTGCGCCGTCAGCGCTGTCCAGTCCTGCGAGTGCTGCGCGCCGTATTTTGAACCCACGGAAACACGGAGCACAATGGGCATTTTGAGGATACCGGCGGACATCGCCTGCCATTTCGCCATCTGGTTGAAGATTTCATCGCCCGCGCAGCCGATGAAGTCCGCATACATCAGTTCTACAATCACGCGGCCGCCGCTCATCGCGTAGCCCACGGCGGAGCCGACAATAGCGGATTCGGAAATCGGTGCGTTGAAGAAGCGGTGATACGGCAGAGCCTCCGTCAGACCTCTGTATACAGCGAAAGCGCCGCCCCAGTCGCGGTTGTCCTCGCCGTAAGCCACCAGCGTCGGATCCTCGTAGAATTTATCGATAATGGTCTCGAACAGGGCGTCGCGCACGCCGAGCTGCTTGATTTTCGGAACAGGCTTTCCCGCTTCGTCAAAGGCGAAGCGCGCCTTGGATTTGAGCTGCTTGACGCGCGGATTCTCCTCCTTGGGCATCAGCACCTCCGGCTCTCTGTCCGGATCAAAGGATTTGACCTGCTGATTGGAGAACATCAGAGAGGCAATGGCGTCCGGATTTTTGACCAGATCCATGCGCGGAGAAATCTCATCGTTTATGGCAAGCTTCATAATTTCCGTCATTCTTTTTGTGATCATCTCGTGCATCACATCGAAGTCGTCCTTCTTGGCAATGCGGCCGGAAATGAGCTTTTTGCGGAAAGCCTCGATCGGATCTGCAGCCTTCCATGCCTCGATTTCCTCGGCGGAACGGTATGTGGAGGAATCCGACGGGCTATGGCCAGACACACGGTAGGTAACCACGTCGAGCAGAGCCGGCCCCTTGCCAGAGAGCAGGATTTCCTTCTTGCGCGTCACCGCATCGATGACCGCCAGCGGATCGTAGCCGTTAACGCGCTCTGCATGCATCTGATCCGGGTTGAAGCCCGCGCCGAGCCGTGCAGCCATATCGAAGCCCATGGTCTCTCCCTGTGTCTGACCGCCCATGCCGTAATGGTTGTTAAAGATGTTGAAAAGGATGGGCATGCCCTCGTCCGCGCCGTCGTTCCACAGCTTGCGGATCTGGTCCATGGAGGCAAAATTGAAGGATTCGAGCAGCGGACCGCGTCCGGTCGCGCCGTCGCCGAAGTTTGCAACGACGATTCCCTTTTTGCGGTTCGCGCGCTTGTAGAGTGCCGCACCGAGCGCCACAGGCGCTGCCGCGCCGACGATGGCATTATTGGGCATAATGCCGAACGGGATAAAGAACGCGTGCATGGAGCCGCCAAGACCTCTGTTGAAGCCTGTTGTCCGCGCAAAAATTTCGGCAAGCGCGCCGTACAGCAGAAAATCGATCGCAAGCTCCTTTACATTGTCTCTCGAAGCAAGCTTTCCCTCGACAACCTTCAGAACGGAACCGCCGAGGAATTCACGCATGATATCGTACAGCTCGCCGTCGTCCAGCTTCTGGATGGAGGAAAGCCCCTTGGCGAGAATCTCACCGTGAGAACGGTGGGAGCCGAAGGTAAGGTCGTCGATATCCAGCGCGTAAGCTTCGCCCACGGCGGATGCCTCCTGACCGATGGAAAGATGCGCCGGCCCCGGATTGTTGTATTCCACGCCGTTGTACGCGCTCTTTGTTTTGACCTCGTTCAGCATGGTTTCAAATTCGCGGATGATCGCCATATCGCGGTAAATCCGCATGAAATCCTCTTTGGAGTAGAGCTTTTTCTCTTCGGCCAGCGTTTTGTGATACTGGCAGACCGGAATGTCATCAAAAGTGATGTATCCGGCCTCAAATGCTTTTTTCGGATCGACAAATTGACTTTTCGGCATAATAAACCCAAACTTTCTCCGGCGGAGGAATAGATTCACAGATTCGCCGCGGCCGCCGGCCCCCGGCCAGTGCAAATGGAAACTGTATGCAGATTTTGCCGGTCTGAGCGTCGCTCATTTCGTCAAAATCAGGAGATTTCAGCGCATGAGCACGGAAACTCCCGCACGATTTGTATTGAGTACAGAGTTCAAACCAAGCTCAAAAATCAAATCCGGCTGAACCGGTTCCGTCACTCTACCATAAACATGGCCTCTCGGATAACCTCACCGACCGTAGGATGCGGGAACACCGATTTCTGAATATCCTCCACGCGCATCTCTCTGTCAACCATCATCGCGGCGCCGTAAATCATCTCCGACGCATAGGAGCCGAGAATGTGAACGCCGAGCACGTTCCGGTGTGCGCGGCCGATAATCAGCTTAACCACGCCGTTTCCTTGTTCGTTTTCCGCCACATAGCGGCCGCTGTACTGAAGCGGGACCGTAAGCGACGTAAACTCCAGCCCTTTGGCCGCCGCGCTTTCCGAGGTTTCCCCGACGGACGCCGCCTCCGGATTGGTATAAATAACAGACGGAATGGACTCGTACCGTACGCGGTCGCGCTCGCCCGCCATATTGCTGATACACACCTCGCCCTCACGGTACGCTGTATGAGCCAGCATTGACCGGCCGTTTACGTCCCCGGCAGCCCATACACCGGGAACATTGGTCCTGCCGCATTCATCGGTCAGTATCGCCCCTCGCTCCGTCGCAACACCTATGGAGTCCAGTCCGATTCCCTCGGTCACAGGCCGGCGGCCTATCGATACCAGAACAGCGTCCGCTTCAGTCTCCCATGCCTTTCCGCCTGCCTCATAGGAGACAGCGCCCTCTTTCACGGCGGTCACCCGGGCATTCAGCAGGAAGCGTACACCCTTTTCCTCGTAAGCCTTTTTTAGCAGCTCCGAAATCTCGCGGTCGGTCGGACCGGCGATGTGATCCAGCATTTCGATGACCGTCACCTCAGAGCCGACAGAGCGGAAATAAGAAGCCATCTCCAGTCCGATGACGCCGCCGCCGATGACCGTCAGTTTCTCCGGAACCGTTTTTCTATCCAGAATTTCGCGGTTCGTCATGGCAAAACCGGAAGCAAGCGCCTCGCGCAGACCGGGAATCGGCGGCAGCGCAGGAGAGGAACCGGTGCAGATCAGCAGCCGCTTTCCCTGATAGGACTTGCCGTCAGCCTCTACGGCAAAAGCGCCCTCCTCCCTGCCGCGGATGGTTCCGTAAGCCGAAATCACGTCCACGCCTGCCTTTTTCATGGAAGCGCCGATACCGCCCACCAGCTTCTTTACCACTCTGTCCTTGCGCTGCACAACCTTTCCGTGGTCAATCGAAGCACCGGAAAGGTTCACGCCGTATGCGGCGCCGTGTTTTGCCGAGTCATACAGCTTGGCGGAATACAGCAGCGTCTTTGTCGGGATACAGCCCTCGTTGAGGCACACGCCTCCAAGCGCACGTCCCTCTATAAGAAGCGTCTTCATTTTTCGGTGCGCGGCGCGCTCAGCCGCATTGTAACCGGCAGGCCCTCCTCCGAGCACAATCAAATCATACATACCTGCATCTCCTTTACTATCGTATGCGTTTTAAGGTCTGACAGGCCGCTTCGCCTGTCCCGTATCCTCCCGCTTCGGCGGGACGTTGTTCTTGACAGACGCGAAACCGTCAGGTCTGCGAACAAACGCAGGAGCTTCCCTGTTTGCCGAAAAGCTGTTCAGATCCGCGCGTTTTGCCGCTAAGCGGTCTGTCCCGCCGGATATTATCCGTCCCCCCGCTTACAGGGAGAGCAGAAGAGAAAAATTCTCAAGATTTCTGCAAAGCTGCTGCAGGAACCGTGCAGCCGGCGCGCCGTCAAGCGCCCTGTGATCAAAGGTCAGCGACAGCCCCATGGCCGGATAGAACTCGATGCCGCCCTCCGCCGCAGCAGCTTCTCTTGCGCGCTGCGTAATGGCATTGACGCCGAGAATAGCGGTCTGCGGAGGATTGATTACCGGCGTAAAGCTCTCCACGCCGAGCGAACCGAGGTTGGTCACCGTAAAGGTTCCGCCCCGCAGGAGATCCGGATCGATATTGCCCTTCTGCGCCGCGGTGATAAGGGCTTTGGACGCGCGTGCCAGCTCGTCAAGCGACAGGGTGTCCGCACCGAAAACGGTAGGCACCAGCAGCCCCTTTTCCGTATCAACCGCGACACCGAGGTTCACATGCTTGAAATACCGCATCGACTCACCGGTATAGTGCGCGTTCAGGGCACGGTGCGCCGGCAGCGTTCTCGAAACAGCATAAAGCACCATATCGTTCAGCGTGATGTTGGTGATGCCCATCGCTTCCGCGCGTGCCTTCAGCAGAGCGCGGTACTGCAGAATCTGCGTGGCGTCAAAGGAGGCGTTCAGCGTAAGCTGCGCCATTTCCGAAAGGGAGGCATGCATGCTCTTTGCAATTACCTTGCGGATGTTGCTGAGCTTTTCCTCCTCAAATCCGGCGAAATCTTCAGCGCCGGTACTGCCTGCAGCGGGTGCGCTTTCCGTCTCAGGCTTGCCGCCGAGATCCTCAAGGAGCACTCTGCCGCCCGCCCCGGTGCCGGCAGCAGGCCGGCCTGCCGCCAGATATTCGCCGAGCGCAGCGGAGGATACCGTCTGGCCGCGATCCAGCACCGCCTGAATATCGCGTTCGATGATTCTACCCTCCGGCCCGGTCGGGAAGGCCTTCAGCACATCCGCACCGGTTCTCTCCGCAAGATTTTTAGCTCTGGGCGAGATTTTCAGCTTTCCGCCGGAAGCAGCCGTCTGCTGCATTCTTTCCGTAGGCACGGCAGACGTTACTGCCGCAGCCGGCGACTCCGGCTGCTGATCCATATCCTTGCTTTCCGCCGGCGCCGGCTGCTGTTCACCGCTGCCAGCGGGCATCAGGGCGGAAAAATCCTCCCCCGCCTCACCGATGATGCAGACGGTTTCAAGGCAGGGAACATCGTCCCCCTCCTCTGCGAATACGGCGAGGAGTGTACCGGATACCGCCGCAGGCTCGTCAAAGGATGATTTATCCGTCTCATACGAAAACAGGATATCCCCTTCCTTCACCGTATCCCCTGTTTTCTTTTTCCACTCCGTAATGATACAGCTCTCCACGCTTTGCCCCTGCCGGGGCATGATGACTGCAGTTGCCATAGCAAAATTCCCCCTTAAACCTCAATTATCCTTCTGTATTTTAATACTGATACACATAAAACCGTTTGCAGCGTCCCTATTCTCCCATACTTCTGTTTCACTCCGCCCGCGCGCCTCATGGCGCTCGTCCGGGTATCATTCCCTGTCCGGATTTTGAGAGTCAGCAGCCTCTGCCGCAACCATTTCGACACCTGCCGAAAGCGCCTTTTTACGCAGGTCCTCCTCCGGTTCTTTGTCCGTGATAAACACCTGTACATCCTCCAGACGGCCGATGGTATACGGCAGACATTTGTCCATTTTCGTATGATCCATGAGCACAACGGTATGCCGCGCCTTTTCCAGCACCAGGCGTTTGAATTCGCATTCCGCATAATTGCCGCTGGTAAAGCCGTAATCCGGCGAGAAACCAGAGGGCGTCAGAAAGGCCAGATCGATGTTAACATTGGCAAGATAGTCCAGCGCCTGCGGCCCGGCCACCGAAAGGTTGTCACGGTTGATCATTCCCCCCACGAGGTTCACAATCGGCTTGCTTTTTTTCAGCAGCTCCATCGCAATGTTGGGGCCCGATGTCAGAAACGTCATCCGTTCGTCCGGAAGCCGTGCGGCAAAATATAAAATGGTAGTTCCGGCATCCAGAAAAACGGATCTTCCCGCTTCGATGTACGAAAGAGCGGCCTCCGCAATTCTTTCCTTTGCTTCTCTGTTGACATTCAGCCGCATGGGAAAGGAATCTTCGACAGATGTCGTAATAAACTTCATGGAACGCGCGCCGCCGCGCACCCTGATGCATTCGCCCGCCGCCTCAAAATACGCAATATCCCGCCGCAGCGTCATGCCGGAAAGCGTGGGAAACCGCGTTTCCAGCTCATTATAAGAAACAAAGGGCTGCGACGCAAGCAATTCACGTATTTGTTCTCTTCTTGTTAATCCCATCATCCCCCCGAGCACCCCCACCGGAGCTATGTCGGCCTCCCGACAGGCGGGCGGCCTTTTGTGCCCCAAAGTATTGTAAAAGAAAAACATCTAACTGTTATAATATCACACCTTTCTGATAAAATCAATAAGCCGGCGTATATTTTTATATAAATAATTCCGAACAGTTTGGGTTTATCCCCATACATTTAAAAAAAATGTAAATTCCTGATATGATGCTTGACAGATAGCGTCAATGGTAATATAATAATAGGAATCATAACGATATCGCCGGCATTTTCAAGCGCAAATGCCGGTTTGCCGTTTCCGGTCCTTACCAAGGTTCCTTAAAAAATCAAATAAAAGTGAAGGAGATGCCATATGGTCAACTGCAATGCTTCCGAAAAATTCCTGAAAGAAGGACTCACCTTTGACGACGTCCTGCTGATTCCGGCGAAAAGCGATGTTCTGCCCCGGTCGATTTGTCTGCAAACACGTCTGACGAAAAAAATTACGCTGAACATTCCCTTGATGTCCGCAGCCATGGATACGGTGACGGAGGCGGCTATGGCCATTGCCATGGCGAGAGAAGGCGGCATCGGCATCATTCATAAAAATATGACCGCGGAACAGCAGGCGGATGAGGTGACAAAGGTCAAAAGAAGCGAAAGCGGCGTCATTGTAAACCCATTCTATCTGTCGCCCGACAACTTTGTGTACGAGGCGGACGAGCTCATGGCCAAGTACCGTATCTCCGGCGTGCCGATCTGCGGGGCGGACAAGAAGCTTGTGGGCATCATCACCAACCGCGACATTCGCTTCCTTGAAGATTATTCCATGCCGATACGTGATGTCATGACCAAGGAAAATCTGGTCACGGCACCGGTCGGCACCACGCTGAAGCAGGCGCAGGAAATTCTGAGACGCCATAAGATTGAAAAGCTGCCGCTGCTCGACGAAAACGGCGTGCTGATGGGCCTGATTACCATAAAGGATATCGAAAAAGCGACGAAATATCCGAACTCCGCGAAGGATTCAAACGGCAGACTGCTTTGCGGAGCGGCCATCGGCGTAACAGCGGACGTAAAGGAGCGCGCCGGCGCGCTGCTGGAAGCAGGAGCCGATGTACTGGTACTGGATTCCGCACACGGACATTCCAAAAATATACTGGACTGTGTCAAAAAAATCAAAGAGGCATACCCGGACTGCCAGCTCATCGCCGGCAACATTGCAACGGCGGAAGCGGCCGAGGCGCTGATTCGGGCAGGAGCCGATGCTGTCAAAGTGGGCATCGGACCGGGCTCCATCTGCACGACGCGCGTGGTGGCCGGCATCGGTGTCCCGCAGATTACCGCCGTATACGACGTAGCCTGTACGGCGAGCAAATATGACATTCCCGTCATCTCGGACGGCGGCATCAAATACAGCGGAGACATCGTGAAGGCCATAGCCGCCGGAGCGGACGCTATCATGGTGGGATCACTGCTTGCAGGCTGTGAGGAAAGCCCCGGGGACACGGAGATATATCAGGGAAGAAGCTTCAAGGTATACCGCGGAATGGGATCGCTTGCAGCTATGGAGAGAGGGTCCCGGGACAGATATTTCCAAGAAAACACAAAGAAGCTGGTACCAGAAGGCGTCGAGGGCCGTGTGCCGTATAAGGGAACTCTTGCGGACACTGTTTACCAGCTTCTGGGCGGACTGCGTTCAGGCATGGGATACTGCGGTACGCCGACCATACCCGAGCTTCAGAAGAACGGCCGATTCATCCGCATTACGAGCGCAGGCCTTAGGGAGTCTCATCCCCACGACATCAACATAACAAAGGAAGCGCCGAACTACAGCGTTCAGGGCTAATGGACTGCACTGACGGAACAGAGTTCCGTCAGTGCAGTCGCGGGGGG
>CAKTAA010000019.1 GCA_934526185.1 uncultured Eubacteriales bacterium
TAGTAGCAGTACTCTTAAAATAAACCAGCATATATTCGTGGCCAACAGAAAAGTATTTTGCGTCATTTTTACGGTTCTTGTCATAAACAAGTGTCGCAACATAGTTTTCCTCACCGAAAACCTCATCGCAGATTTTCTTGAGATTATATAATTCTGCATCATCAATAGAGATAAAAATCACACCATCATCCCGCAGGAGATTTGCCGCCAGCCTCAGACGGGGGTACATCATATTGAGCCAGTTGGTGTGGTAGCGGCCCATGGTTTCCGGGTTGCTCTTGGTGGTCTGCTGGGTTACTTCCTTGTACCGTGCCATGGGATCGGCAAAATCATCGGCATAGACAAAATCGTTGCCGGTGTTGTAGGGCGGATCGATGTAAATCATCTTCACCTTGCGGTAATAAGCCGTTTGCAGCAGCTTCAAGACCTCCAGGTTGTCACCCTCGATGTAAAGGTTTTGGGTGGTGTCCCAATCTACGCTTTCCTCTGGACAGGGACGCAGAGTGCCGGTGGAACGCTTCTGGGCCAGCCGCAGGCAGTCCGCTTTGCCCTTCCACTCAAACTTGTACTTCTCAAAATCGTTGTCGATGTACTCGCCGCACAGAGAAAGCAGCTTGTCAATGTCCAGCTTGCCCTCGCTGACGCACTCCGGGAACACCGAGCGCAGCTTGTCCAGGTTGGTTTGTTCTATGTTCATGGATAAACCATCAATCAGATTGTTCATGCTGATTCTCCTCTTGCATTTCTTTCCTTATTGCTGCCTCTAAACGGTCAAACATTGCTGCATCCCGCTTATTTAGTTTCTTCATAACAATTACCATTACGATAATTACAGCTACTACAATCAAGCACAGTAGAACTAAAAACGGCAAAATACTCACAGGATTTTCTTTACGTGTAAGAATGATCTGATTAGAGGGATTATTGATTAAATTTAACTCGCTGATCCCCTCTAAGCGATAATCGAAGTTAATAAGAGGGATACCTCCATCACTTATTATATCAACCGTAAACATTTCTCCTGGATTAAGCAAAAAATTATCAATGGTCAGTTTCTGATTGCTAAAACTACTATTTTCGACGACTTCTTCCCTGATATACTGATTGGAGCAATCGCCTATATTAACCGATAATATCTCGTCTGTTTCCCCAAAAGCAATAATAAATGGCCGCAAAAAGTCACTATTTGTTATTGGGTAAGCTCCAGTATTTTGAATTACAATCGAAGTTATGCACGGTTTTGAAACCTCACGTTCTCCGTACAATAATTTCAAGTTACTATCGTTTCCCAGCATCAGTACAAGACTTTTGCTATTTGTCGTTATACAACTAAGCTCTTTCTGCGGAAGTGTCACAGGCTGTTTGGAAATCCAGATTGTAAGGCAGATGCTTCCGATAGCCACAAGAAAACTGATTATATTAAAAGCAACCGAATATTTGTTGTAAAAATCAGTTATTTTCTTTCGCATTCTTATCAATCACCACCACAAATTCTCTCTGCACCCTTGCCGTCAGCTTTTCTTTGTCGGCAAAAGATTTCATTTTTTCTTCCAGCTCCATATCCAGCCGCATGGCGTCAAAGAACTGGCTCTCCTGGTGCTTCATATATTCCTGCCGAAGCTGGTTGATTTTCTTCTGTGCAGCCAGACGTTTCAGCCGGTCGCCGGTGACGGCCTCCAGCTCCGCTTGCGCCTGCTGTACCTGGCTGTCCAGGGTGTTCAGTTCTCGGCTCAATGCCGCCTTATCAGCGGACACTTGCTGCTTCATCCGCTCCATTTCCTCGGCCTGGGCAGGCGAAAGGCGCTCCAGTTGCTCCGCCATCATCTTATCACTCGGCACCAGCCGATCCAGCGGGTGGGGGCGGCTGGTTCCTTTTAACCAGTGGGGGGATCTCCGCTCATCCTCCGTGCTGCTCTCCACCGGCAAGTCAAAGATGCTGCGGCAAGCTGCATCGTCCAGGGCCTTGCCGCTATCCGTCAAACCGCACAGTACGGCGTGTTCTGTGCGGCTGGAGCCTGAAACCAGGGTGACAGTATAAAGGGCTATCTGGCACGGCGCCTGCACCGTCGGGATGGTCAGCACTCCCTCGTTGGCACACTCCAGCTCGTGGAGAATCCCACGGCCTATGATACTGGACAGGGTAATCTGTCCGGCCTTGGGTTTGAAGTCTTTTGCCATGCCGTACATCTTCTGGCTGCGATAGGGCCGGTTCCGGCTCCCCGTCCAGTAGTAGAACAGCACCGGCAGTTCCCGGTACTCCGTGGCCGTGATCGTACGGTTGAATTCGTCAATCACAAAACGGCAATCATCGTTCTTTTCATTATAACGAGTAAAAAACCATTTGGTAATTTCCCAGAGGTCGTTGTTCAGCTCCTGTCCACGGCGATTCACATACTTGGGATTGATCTTCACCTTGTCGGCCAGTTCCTTGGTGAAGGTGGTAAACAGAATATCCTCCGCTGCGGAGACGGTCTGCCGGTTATCTTCCTCGTGGGTACTCAGGGTCTGGCGGTATGCCTGCTCAATCTGTGCCCTGGGCCGCAACCGCTGGGCAATGACCGGAAAGGCTGCTTTTACATCATCTGTAAAACCGCCCAGCACGTCATCGGTAATACCAAAGACACCGTCTGTCACCAACATCCGCTTGTTGACCAGCTCCAGCTTGCGAACATCGGCAAAGTTGTTCTTGTCGATGAAGGCCACTGACAGCACATCGTTTTCCTGACCCAGCCGGTGGCAGCGGTCGATACGCTGCTCCAGCTTTAAGGTGTTGTACAGCAAGTCGTAGTGGATGATGAAAGCAGCCTCCTCCAGATTGAAGCCCTTGGCACCGTTATCGGTGGAAATCAGCACCTCGCCATCCTCCTTGAACTGGCGGATCACGGAGTAATCGGCGCTGCCGTTGTAGGCCAGAGTGCGGTACCGGTCAGAAAGAAGATTCTGGAGCATCTTCTGGGTTTCCACGCTCTCGGTGAAGATAACCGCTTTCTGTTTGGCTCCCGTTTTCTTCATCAGGGAAAATCCCTGTTTGAGAACGGTCAGCAGCTCACCGGCCTTGGCATCCTGGGGAATGCTTTCGGCTGCGGTTTGAATCTCTTGCCATTGGCTTAGTTCGTCCGCTGCGTTTTCCAGCCCCTGGAGCCGCTTGACGATACCTTTGATGGTTTGCAAAATTGCCGCCGTAGAGGAACCCAACAGGCCCAGCAGCCGCAGAGCCAGGTCATATTGGTTCATTTCGGGAAAGGCTCGCTTTTCCGGCTGGTTGATGTAGGCGTACAGCAGCTCATAGAGCTGCCGCTCTGCCTTGCCGGGGGTGTACTCCACGGTCAGCAGCACACGTTCCGTCACCTTGGCGTAGTGCTTGGCCTGGGAACGGAGGGTACGGAAACAATAGCGGCTGACCTGTTCGCTGAGTTCCGGGTAGTTCTCTGGTCGGCGCAGATACCGGGCCAGAAACTCTTTTTCTCCCGGCAGCAGCGTTTCGTCGATGAACCAGATCAGACCGTATAAGTCCATGATGTTCTTTTCAATGGGAGTGCCGGTCAGCAGCAGCTTGAAGGAGTCTCCGGCGATCCGCTTGAGGGCCTTGGCCTGCTTGTTGTCCTCCTGGTAGACTGGAGAGAGGGCATTGGCTTCCTCGAATACCGTCAGATCCCAGTTAACTACCTTTGCGGCCTCCTCATTGTCGGCGGCGAAGTCGTAGGTAGTAATAACAATGGCATCTTGGATAAAAGCGTTGGAGTTGTCCTCACTGGTGTTCTGCCGCCATTGGTCCCGATTGGTCAGCACCACATATGGGACGGTATAGAATCGCTCCAGCATTTCCGTCCACTGGTGCAGCAGGTCGGCATTGGGAATGACCAACAGAATCCGGCTGTATCCCTCCAGCCACTTTTGATTGATGACCAGCATGGCCTCGTGGCTCTTGCCCATACCTGCTTCATCGCACAGAACGGCACCTTTCTGATAGGGGGAACGCAGGGCAAAGCTGGCCGCTGCAATCTGAAACGGATAGATTTCAATATCCGATGATGCAAAGACCGGAAGGAACTGTTCTGCTTCCGGCAGTTGTTCCAAAAGTCGGGCCTTGTAATAGGCATGAAACGGTGTTTGCGGCATGGCAATTCCCCCCTTTTTCTTTTATTTACACTTCTTTTTATTATGGCAGATATTGACGAAAAACGCAACGACGATTGATTCCTTTATTTAAGGGGAAAATGTCATTTCCAAAATAAAGACCACAGTCAGTGCCGGACTGATTGTGGTCAAAAAGCATTATAAAAATGTGATATTGTTTATGCCTTAATTCGTTGCTGAATGGTAAAACACCCTTGACAAATCTCTTTCCAAAAGTTAATCTTACAGCAGTACGCAGAACAGCACCGCTTCCCGAACATCCAATTCTACGTGGATGACGGATACTCGGGAGCGAATTTCAACCGTCCCGATTTCAAGCGGATGATGAACGATATCGAAAACGGCAAAGTTGGAATAGTAATAGTGAAAGACCAATCCCGTCTCGGAAGAGATTATCTGCAAACGGGAATGCTGATGGAGATAACCTTCCCACAATACGACGTTCGGTTCATCGCCGTCAACGATGGTGTGGACAGCGCAAACGGTGTCAGCGACTTCTCCGGCATCAAGAATTATTTCAACGATTTTTATGCCCGTGATACCAGCCGCAAGATCAGAGCCGTACAACGAGCCAAAGGTGAGCGCGGAGAACGAGTCGGAACCACCATTCCATACGGATATATGAAAGACCCGAATAACCCGAAGCAGTATATCCCCGATCCCGAAACCGCGCCTATCGTGAAACGAATCTTTGAGATGTATGCAAACGGTATAGGTATCGTGAAGATCTGTGACAGACTGTCTGCTGAGAAGAGCCTCTGCCCAAGCGTGTATGCCTTTAGGAAAAGTGGAAACAAGTCGGGCAACCCCGATTTGAGCAGGCCATATCATTGGGCGCAAAACACCGTCAGAAAGATGCTGTCCAATCAGGAGTACGTGGGAGACACCGTAAACTTCAAAACCTATTCCAAGTCCAATAAGCTGAAGAAGCGGTTGAAGAACAATCCCGAAAACATTCTCATATTCAAGGGCACCCACGAAGCGATCATCGACCGCAAAACCTTCGAAACGGTACAACGGCACTTCGCCGGACGGAAACGCCCCGACAAGCAAGGCGAGATGGACAAGTATGCGGGATTGCTCTTCTGCGGTGAATGCGGTAAGCGGTTATATCTCCACCGAGGGAAAACCGTCAAGCCGGAAAACAACAACTTCCAATGCGGAGGATTCCAAAGCAGAACAACCGAATGCACCGCACACTATATCCGCGAGAGTGTTCTCGATACCATCGTACTGCACAACCTCCAAACCGTGACCGCATTCGCAAGAGATAATCCCGACGAGTTCTATGTGATGGCAACACAGAACGGTGAGGAAGAAGCGGAAAAGTTCTACCGCAATGCCAGGATTCAAAAGGAGCAGCTTGAAAAGCGAATCCAAGATCTGGATAACATCATACGGTGCTTGTACGAGGACAGAGTATCGGGAAGAATTACACCCGAACGCTACGACTCGATGGCAAACGGATATGAGCAGGAGCAAGCGGAGAAGAAACGGGAGCTGCAGGAACTTGCGGAGAGCATCGAAAGAATGGATATGCGTGACCAGTGCATACAGCAATTCATTCGTGATGCAAAGCGGTATATCGAGATGCCAAAGCTTACACCCGAACTGCTGCGAGTATTCATCCGCAGAATAGAGATGTATGAGAAGTTCGAGAAATACTCCCGAACAGCTGGCAGCCCCATCCGCATACACTTCTTCATGAACAGGAAGGCATCACCGCAATCGAAGTCCTCGCACACCCCACAGGAAACTGCATATAAAGTAATAACCGGAAGGCTTTTACACCTTCCGGTTACATACCACCCACCAATTCTCCGTTAAGAACATCACGGAAAATTTGCACAGCGTTTTTCGTTTTCTCTCATTAACTTTGCATAAGACCAAACTTCTCAATTATGATCCGTTGCCAAAAGATGACTTGTTCTTTTAGTAGGAATTTTGTTTTATTAATTCTGAGCAAGAAGTGCATCTATGATAAAACAAATTGAATTTAGATCTTCTGAGGAAATATTCGTTCGGATAAGTCGAGCGTATTCTGTGGTAAAATTACTGAAAGGCAGGCTGCACAAATGATAGCCCTTATAGTTATCCATATTGCGCTGCCCCTGGCATTTTCCACATCCGGCACATCCAAAATGGTTTAAACAATCGCGAATATTAGGGGATAATTCATCTTTTTTATCAATTAACAGTTTTCCGACCTCATAGGATACAGGAAGATGTATCATTAAATTGTCCGCTTCAGCATGGAAAGTCGAGATTGTCTTTTTCTTCAGTTTAAATTTGATGGTCCAGTTTGGAAAAACGTAAGTGTTAATAACCAAATGAATATTTAGCTTGGATTCTCCGCAGTATTTAGAAACCAGTTCGGATAACAACTCTCTTTTGTTTCCGACACAATTTAAAACTGTCTGCGGAAGCGTATACATAGGCTTGTTGTTTGTGTTTATATCCAGAAGAAGGGAGTCGCAGTCTGCAAACAGAAAAGCTGTTAAAGCGGGAAGAATAACATCCTTACTGTCCTTATCTGCAACATAGTCTGAAAGATATTTCATTGCATACAACACAGCCCCAGATCCATGACCTTCATAATAGAGCTCAATTGTATCGCTGCTTCCTACGGTTTTAACTTGTTTTTCATTTTTGTAAAACATGTAATAAAAGCCATATTGCTGTAACAGATCAAAGTAAAAGGCTGGAGGTTTCTTAAAATAGGTCCTAAACAAAGCCTTATTTATCCGAAGATAAAAAACCTCTCCTTCTCTACGCAATTCTCCTGATTTTGCTAATCCAAACAAACATGCTCCCGTGTTTGTTAGATTATGATAATTGTCGAGATCGTCGGCCAAAATACCGATTTTGGTCATTTGACTTTCAACTTTTGATACTTCAAATGCTGTATAGTTCTTATAAATATTTCTTAATAATTCCGCATATTCAGCAAGCCCGTCAAGGAGATCTTCGCTATCTACAACTGATTTTTTGATAAAGTCCTTTGCTGCTGCGGAAACATCACAGACATTTCTGTACCAAAAATCTGCTTGGCGTTGTATTGACATAGCTTAGCCTCCTTATTTATTTTTCACGGACAGGCATTAGGAGGTCGAGTTGCATATCGTCCGGCTCCGTATTATCTAATTTGACATGGTTGAAATAATTAATGTGTTCTTCTAATGCGCCAAACATACAGTCCTGACCTTTGCCTTCATTGTTCATTTCGTATACAGGATTCTCTGCAAGCCATGCATTCAGAACATTCCATTCTTCAAATGCGTTCATAGGAATCATATATGCAGCATACAGGCCGCCTTTGAAGGTTTTCTTTGTTAATGTTTCTGGAACCTCCATATCTTCGGGAATGGTCACCCATACTTCGTAACCGTGCGTTCCGTCTACATCTCTGTTAAATCCGTAATGACGCAGATCAGGTTTGATATCTGTCAGATTTGTGGATTTAACGAACTGATCAATTGCTTGATTGGCTTGCATTTCAGGATTTGGTCCAACAAAATGAGCGGATGCTACCGTTGCCGGGGGGAGGTATACAATGCGGATGTGTCTGCTCTTCATAAGTAATTCGTTGTTCATAGTAAATCCTTCTTTCCTTTATTTTTCTACAATATTATTTTACCATATTTTTTTTTAAAAGTAAATAGCTTTGAGCAAATAAATGAATCTGTTCAATCTGTTTGTCCGGAGTGGCTTGTTTATTCATACTGCATTCATATTTATAGATGAAAATATGTTCG
The DNA here is from genome assembly GCA_934526185.1 of uncultured Eubacteriales bacterium. Taxonomy (GTDB): domain Bacteria; phylum Bacillota; class Clostridia; order Oscillospirales; family CAG-272; genus CAKTAA01. Next base: position 7,893 of record CAKTAA010000019.1, read on the forward strand.
TAATTTAGAAAATCAATACATAGGATTAAACTATTTTTTATTGATTGTGCTCATCTTTATAAACATCAGAAGCCTTTACAAAGCAATCAAGGTCTATCCGCCTGAAATTTTATTCAGAAGTTTTAAATAACAAATTCCATATATCCTGATTAGTGCAATACCCCAAAATAAAAATATAGTGTTGGAAATATGTTTCTGTATATATTTTTTTCATCATCGGTTAAAATCGGTACTTTGTCCTATCATATTATTGTATGTGTACTATGCCATGAACGTTATGATATGACTGCATGATATTGTTCAGTTGAATTGGTATGATAAGTAATTGAAAATAATTCACATTATATCTTTTCAAACCATACAGGCGATTTATGAGGAATAGGCAAAAGCTTGGGATAATAAATGGTCATGGTTTACTGACTCTTATTATCCTGCATAACATATTCACCCAAGGGACTAGGAACTTGACATAAAGACAGCTTCTTTTCGATATTGATAACACTTTCAATGTACGCCCTTATTACGCCTCGACCTCCGCGGTAACTGCGTTTCTCTGATACTGCGATGATACAAGCGTCTTTGTCGGCGGAAGCGCCCTGCTTCTGTGCCGGACATAATGATCTTATATAAGGAGCACGTGTGATTTCGGAGGACACATCTGAGCCTGAAGTCTTTGATCCAAGCAAATATCTTTCGTCGAAAACAATCAAAGAGATTCATGACATTATGCGGCCATTTATTAGGTAGGCCGTTGAATACAAATTGATCCGTGAATTTCCTGTTCCGCTTGAAGTTTTGAAAAAGCAGGATGGCGAACGTACAATTTTGGATGAAGCCCTGATGTCTAAAGCTCTTACCGATTTTGAAGATCAGTTGCTTCTGCATTTGGCTATTCCCTTCGCATCATCAAAGAAAATCGTGAATTGCTGAAAATAGCATGAACCGTAAGATTTGCGCTAAGGATGATATCTTAGCAAAGGTGCTTAACAAGCAGAAATTTAAATAAAAAAACGAGATTGAAAGGATGCGCATTCGTGAAGAATAAAAAATTTATGCGGTTAATTGAGTACCGCTAATACTCAATTAACCGCATAAAACAAGAACTTCTGTAAACAGTTGAGGAAAAAGATGGCAGCGCTATGATCGTGGGATAAAACAAGCACCGACTACAAAACGCAGCCGGTGCTTGTCTGCGGCGACTCGCCGCTGGCGCGCCTTGGGGGATTCGAACCCTCGACCTACCGGTTCGTAGCCGGGCACTCTATCCACTGAGCTAAAGGCGCTTATAATTCGATTTTACAAAATATACAAAAGATATAATTTAGTAAGAGAACAGCAAAGCACGTTTCTTTGAATCATTTGCTATTCACATTACTTTTTTATTTTATCATATCAGGAGATATTTGTCAAGTCTTGTACCATTTTTTTTGAAAATATTTGACGTCAAGGATATACAAATATTTTTATTTATCATTTTCTTTAACTGTAGACATACCTTTCTTTGCATAGGCGCACATTTCAAAGTGCAGAAATATGCCGTCTATAGCTGTCTTTTAAATATAAATATACCTGACGGGGTTGTTTTGCAGCTTTTTTTATGTTATTATATTCATTGACAGCAGCAAAAAAAATCACCGCTCATTCAACTGAGAGAAACACGCTAAGCATCATCGCGCAGCGGTTCATGATTTAAAAACATTGCCGCCCAAACCAGTATTAGCCGTATAAATATATAACAGTGTTCCGTATCATTAAAAAAGCAAATGAAACGTGGAGTTAACAGGATTTATGAAAAAAGAAGCGGAGAAATTTAAAGACAGTACTTTGCTCGAGGGCGCGGTATCCATATCGGCGGTCTGGGAGGCTCAAAAGAAAGGGCATAACGATCGCCGAATTGAAACCGTTCTGGTTGACCGGAAGACAGCTGAAAAAAAAAGCCGCAGTTACCTAAAATTGCAGTCTGCCGCAATAAGTGCAGGCACACCAATTGAAATTGTGGATTCTGATATTATTGAAGAACTTGCAATCGGACATACACACGGTGGTATTCTGGCGGTCTGTACATCAAGGACGATACCGGCTCTATGTCCGTCACATGTACGTCCGTCCGGATTTTATATCATGCTGGAAGGCATTGAGGATCCCTATAACTTCGGATACGCTCTGCGTTCTGTATACGCTGCAGGAGCAGACGGTATCATATTATCACCGCGCAACTGGATGTCAGCGGCAGGTGTCGTTTGCCGGGCCTCGGCAGGCGCTTCTGAGCTTATCGAAACATACGTTTCGGAGAGCGATCTTACTGCTGAAATTTTTTCTGACAAAAAATACAGAATAATCTGCGCCGACAAGCACGGATCTGCGCCGATATATGATGCAGATTTACACAAGCCTCTGTTATTGATTGTCGGCGGCGAAAAACGAGGCATTTCCAAAGGATTGCTTCAAAGCTGCGATCAGTGCGTGCGCCTTGAGTATGGCAGAAATTTTCCTGCCGCGCTTTCCACAGCTTCCGCCACTTCCGTTCTCGCATTCGAGGTACTTAGACAAAATAGATGATTTGGATGACAAAGCAGGAGGACAGTGATATCTATTGTGCAGCAAACCTTTCGTTGCCATAATATGCGTATTCCGCAGTTTTTTCCCTCGCCGATCTATGTCTTAAAGAAATGCAGTGTTATGCCGAAGCGCCCCTATATCAACATTTTCTTTTGCCGTGCTCTTTATTTTGGGACACTAATAAAAAACGCCATATTTGTCTTCTACAAAGGAAACCCTCGCATTCTATAGTCATCGAGTGTAAAAATACTTGGAAGGTCGGCAATCCGTATGGATTGCCGACCTTTTAGCATTTTCTATATTCCCTTTTTCTTACATTACAAAAAAGGTAACCAACTATGACACGCGTTCAAATGAATGGAAAGTGCCGTAAGCTACGGCTAAACAAACTACAATTTGCGGTATAGTCTAAAGCCGCATACGTGCTATACTCAATCGTCAGCTCTCTTCTTCTATTACGAGCATGGTTCCGTAATCTGCCTTCCAAAGTAAAATTGCTTTTCTCTAAACACGGGCGGCTTAATTATGTGAACGCCCCCACGCGTCAATGACTTCCGCTTTCCGGTTCTGTAAAACCGAAATCCATCATTTTTTTAACTACATGTCCTGCATAGCCATTATTGCACGCAGGCATATTCCATTTCATAATATCCACTATATCGGTCCATATCTCCCAGCAAAATAACATTAACCGCTTCAATTGCTTAATATTTTAATAATGGCCCGACAATGACAGCCGGGAAGGCGTTTCCGAATTTTTACATCTTCTAAGCATTCGTCAGTATTATAAAAGTGAACGTCACTTGTTCTGCATTCCTATTCCAAACAAATGCTGTATAGTACATTTTATTTCTCTGCAAAGTAACAGTCGAAAATATCCCGGACGCAAAAGCCAGCGTTCGTGCCGGAAGAGCCGTGTTCAATGATACTGACAACAAGCAGTTCCGGATTGTCAAAGGGTGCAAATGCAGCAAATACCGCATTATCGCTTCCCTCTCCGCCGGTTTGTGCAGTACCTGTTTTACAGCCAATAGGAACCTGATATCCGCGGAAAATCCGTGCTGCAGAACCGTTGTCCGCCACCTCCCGCATCGCGTCCTTTAAAAGCGTTTGATGCTCCGTACTCAGCGTTACACTTGACAGGACGGTTGATTCGGGGGCGTCCAGAACCGTTTCCGTATAAAATTCCGCAGTTTTCAAGTATAAATGCAGACCATATCGTGTTCCGCCGTTAACAATCGTACTGAGATAAGCAGTAAGCTGCGCCGGTGTAAAAGCATTATCCAATTGACCGATTGCTGCCTGCAGTGTATCCCCAGGCTGCCAAACACGGCCGACCGACTCACTGTATGCGGGACCGGCAAGAATTCCGGCAGCCTCCGGAAGCTCTACTCCTGTCGGTTCTCCTAAGCCAAGCTGTTTCATATAGCTGTTCATTTTTTCAATGCCGAGCAGTCGTCCCGTTTCGAAAAAGAAATAATTGCAGGAGTCGCGAAGAGCACCGATAACGTTCAGCTTTCCGTGTGTCTGACCGGTTCTCGTATACACCCAGCAGCGCGGCTGGTAATCCGGATAATACGTATAAATGCCAAGGTCCTCAATCAGCGTATCCCCTTCTATTAACCCATCCTCAAGTGCCGCAGCCGCAACACCGACCTTAAACACAGAACCCGGCGCATAAAGTCCTTTCAGCGCCCGGTTTACAAGAGGACCGGTTTCACTGCTCAAAAGCTCTCCATAATTTGCAGCAAAGTTGCTGAGACTGTAAGTAGGGTATGATGCCATAGCCAATATTTCGCCGTTTCTTGGATCAGCGACGCAGACCGCTCCGGCATCAGCATCCTCACCGTCATTTTCCCCTGCCGTTGTCATTGCAGTTTCCACTATCTGTGCGATATTGTTTTTCAGACCGTCTTCAGCCGCCTTTTGAAGCTCAATATCAATTGTAAGCCAGACATTTTTCCCCGCTTCCGCTTCGACTAATGTAATCTGCTCCACAAGATTTCCGTACTGATCCTCTCTCAGCAGCATCACGCCGTCCGTCCCTCGGAGCGTTTCCTCGAAAACCTTTTCTATTCCGTCAAGGCCGACCGTTGCATCAACCGGATATCCGAGCTCGGTATAGTATTCGGCATCACCCGACTGTATTTTGCCGACACGCCCTACAATATGCGACGCATATCCGTCGTAATGATAATGCCTCTCCGTACGAGCTTGAAAGGTCAGGCCAGGATGTACCCCCTCGCGTATCTTGGTTAGGAGCTCCAAAGGAACATCTTCAGCCAGCACATATGGCTGTGTTTCACTTGGCGGCTGTATTTTCCATTCGCACCGGATCAATGCCAATGTAATTTTCTCCTCTTCGCTGGCTCCTCTCAGCATTTCATGCTCTGAGGAATCGAAATCTTCAGCAAATGCGTCAATCAGCGCCTCCCGTATCGTCTGTGCTGAAGTGTCTTCCGGCAATGCAAGAAATTGGCAAAGCTGTTCTGTGCCTGTATCCTTTAAAATTTCATCGTCAGCGGCAGACAATACGGCGTTTAACAGAGAGGACGCGGGGGCAGCACCGCATGCCTCCATATCGCGCAGTGCCGAGAGCAGCCATTTAGTCTGCTCTTCAGCGTTCTCGGACAGTGCCGAACAATCCAGTATCAGATCATAAATTTGCCGATCGGAGACCAACGGCGTTCCATTTCGGTCACAAATCATACCCCGCGCTGCACGCACCGTCACACGCCGTTCCGTGAGTATTTGTCTTTCACCGAAAGTATAGGTTCCATCCGCTGTTGCAAGCTGCAGATTGACAAGTCTCGCGGCGAAGATCAGACAGATTACGAGAAACGCAAGACCGATCCACAAAGGTCTCCTTGTTTCCGGAGATTTAAGCCATACCATTTGCTTCCTCCTGTTTTAGAATCGCATCTGTAATTTCATTCGCATAGTAATCCGACAGATGATAAAAATCCCCGTCGGGTACCACGGCAATATCCCCGAAACTATCCGAGGCCTTTTCGTTTATACTGTCTGTCATAGCATCAGCAAGCAAAAATGCGCCTTCGCAAATTTTCCTGTATTCCGACACTTCGCCCGATACGATACATTTTAGTGCTGCATACTCTCTGTCGCTGAGCGATGCCACAAAGCTGTCAAAGGGATCGGCGCCGGATACCATATCGATCGAAGGAACCCCATAGGTACCCCCTCTTTTTTTCTCATTTCCCGTACAGGGTATCTCTGAAATTTGATCAGCAATAGATTCTGTCGAACGGACGGATGTCTTAGAGAGCATTTCGCTGAAATTCTCATCATCCTTTGACTCCGGCTGTATTTCAGCTTCAGTTTTTCCGTCGGAAGAGGACCAGCTTTCTGCACCATCCGAAAGAAAACGCGTCAGAAGCTCCGCAGAGGCCCAGGAAGATTGCTCAATCGCTACAGCGTTCTCTACAGACAGTTCAGAAACTGCCGGTTCATACAGATGTGCATATTCTTCTGAACCATCGCGGACGGGAGGCTTTGACTTTGGTACCTTTTTCATGGGCGGCAGATGTTTATTGTAATAGGCCAGCATGATTTGTTTCATTTCCTCCGGCACGTTTGCTGTGCTGAGTCTGGATTTGATTCCAAGTGCAGCCCGAATGCAGTTTTCGGAAAGCTTACACAAATCTGTGATCAAAAACTTCAGCGGGTACGACCGGGAAAACGAGATATAGGTAAGATCGATACGGCGTTTGCACGCATAAGAACACAGCGCCCCGCTGAAGGCATCCCTCGTCTGACTGACTTCCGCAAGGCCGAACTGCCCGCGCGTATCGCCGCTCCTCTTCCACGCTTCCGCCAGTGTCTCAAGGACAGCCGTATACAAATGTTCTGCAAAAATCTCCTTTGTTTGGGGCGTTACGCATCGACTGCTCTTCCAATTATAATTTGTCAGCATATCGACAAGCGACACAGTAAAAGGACATGCACCGCTTTCTTCGATCTGAATATAAAATTCCTTCAACGAAACCTTTTCCGATATTTCCGGAAGAATCGGCTCCAGTCGCTCTAATGGCGCGGGAAGCTGGTGTACAAGACAATAATCGCACAGCCATTCTCCGAGATATCGATCAAGCCTCGAAAAAGAGCTGCGGTAATGCAGCCATAAATCACATATCTGCCGTACACCCTTTTCCGGCGGCACACGCGCGGGCAGATTGATAATTTCATAAAGATACAGAAACAGGTAGCTGTAATCCGTCTGTAAATAGTTGCCGTGCCGCGCGTTGTCGCGCCAGTACAGATACCACTGAAGCTGGGCCGCAGACATCTGTGAATACTGCGGCATATAGGCATAAAAGCTGACATACTCGCAAGGAGACGCCGTTCGGTTAAAATACCGTTCGGCATCCGCGATAAATTTTTCAAAATACTGATATTTCGCCGGCCACCGCAGCACACAGACGCTTTTTATCAGTGAACGCTCAGGCTCATACCGGCAAACCGGTTCCGCCATCTGAGGCCTCACGTCTCCCGGCTGTCTGCTTCCGCGGCGCCTGCTGACCGTATTTTTCGGTGGCACAGGAAGGCCGTCCGAAGGAATTTCAGCGCTGGACGCTTCAGGTAACATCGTAGGAGCTCCGTTTTCGCAGTGCTGTTGTCCGTTTTCCCCACCGTTCGTCGGCGGCATTACCAGGATTTCCGTAGTGCTGATATCGGAACGGTCGGCGGTCACATGTTTTCTTTTCGGCGGTACACCGAGATCCCAAAAGCTGTCGCTGTCAATCCGGCTTCTGTCGTTTCTTTCGCTCATATTCTTACCGGTGCTGCTTCAGGCACAGCCTGGCTCACCGTTCCTTTCCTATATTTCGCAGCCGCTTCGGGTAAGCAGTACTTACGTCACTTTTAACGATATGTCTGTATCAACCGTCATCTTTTATGGGATATTTGAACAGCCTCAATGTTCTTCAGCAAGCCGGAACGTTCAAGAATAGCTGACAGCAGTACGGCCAATCCGCATTTTAACAAATCAAAGGGAATAAACGGCAGTACACACAGCGAAAAAGCGGTCGTCAGGCTCACCTTTGCAAAGAACATATACCACAGGCTTCCGAGACCATAGCACAGAATAAGCGCGACAGCCATCCCTAAAGAACGGCCCACAGTTTTCCACGGCATTCGGTGCGTAAAGAATGATACGGCAAATGCCATCAACGGGTATGCCATCAGGTAACCGCCGGTCGCTCCGAACAACACGCCGGCGCCGCCCTGCATACCTGAGAATACCGGCAGTCCCATGATGCCGAGAACCAGATAACCGAGTGTGCTCATCAAAGCATACCGCGGCGTTTGCACAGCTCCAATCAGCATCAGCCCGAAAACCGCGAGTGTAAACGGTATGGGCTGAATCGGTATGGTTATAACGGAGCAAACACACAGCAGCGCACAGCAGATACCGGAAAAGGTCATACCTCTCCATTTCAAAAACGTAAAATTGTTCATCCTTCATCCTGCCTTTCATTTCAATTAAATTTGATTTTTCATTTTTTCAAGTTATGTTTTCGGTTTTATCGCCTGCACAATCAGAGTGAAATCTGACATATCAGCCGCTCTACCAATTCATAGCCGTTAACTGAGGTCTGCTTCAGATAAAGATCGGTCTTCAGGCAGCTTTCAAGAAGCGTTTCCAACTCTGATGATTGGTACAGAGCGGCGCCTTCCGTCAGCAGCTTTGTCTTATACGGATGAAGCTTGAGTACTTTTGCCGCTTCCGCCGAGGTCATACCCGATGCGCGAGCAGCTTTTACCCGAGCCAAGTCGCTCAGTGCGGATGAAATCTGAAAGAACAAGTTCATCGGCTCTGTTTTCTGCTGCTTCAATATTTCGAACTCAGAAAATAGGCGGCTGATATTCCGCTGTATCACAGCGGTACTGATGCCAAATGCTTCTGCCTCGTCAGCCGGACAGCAAATTTCCGCAATGTCATTTTTCTCAATATCAGAGCGTCCCTCGCTCTGCAGATAGTGGCTCAGCTTCTGCAGCTCACCTGAAAGCGTATCCATGGAGCAACCGCACCGGTCTATGAAAAAAGATATTACATCGGATGAAGCAGACAGGCCCTCGCTCGCCAAGTGGCGCGACACCCATCCTGACAATTTGGCTTTTGACTGGTAACAGAACGGGAGGATTGCTGCAAAACGGGAAGCTTTTTTGGCCAAAGCAGTCGTTTCCCATCGATAATTCATCGGAAAATCATCGCTGCCGCACAACAAAACAACCGCAGTTTCTCCGCCGCGTGGAACCGCGGACAGAAGCGTTTCCCAAAGCTCAAGCTCCTCTCTGGACAGGGAAGCAAGTCCGGGAGAGTGTATTTCTACCAGCTTCCCCGGACACATCAGCGGCGGCGATTCAAGAGCGTCTCTCAGCAACTCCGGAAGCGGCGCTCCGCCGGCAGGGTTATCTCCCGACAAACGAACCCAGTCAAACAAAGCGTTCTCCGGTTCTCCTAACAGCTTCTTGCGCAGAAGTCCAAGATAGTGTCTCTTTAGGTATTCCTCCTCACCGCAGAAAAGGTAGACGCCGCCGGCCGGTGTTCCCTTTTTACATGCATCGGTTATAGGCCGCAGCGGATCGTCATGCTTCATCCCTATCAACTCCCTTCTTCTCCGGTATTCGGAGCTGCCGGCATATAGGCGGCTCATCTTCTGTTTCATACAGAATTCGAATTTGTCCGGAATGCCATTCGATTTCTTTGACAGCAAAACAATTAACAATTAAATTTACGTTTCCTTTTGTTTCTTTGTTTATATTTAAACATAAACACTCAGATTTACGTCATATTTTCGTCAGACTCACATTCCGGCCGAATGCTCACCTCTCCTGCACGCAGCGTCTGTACATCGCCTTCGGTTTCGATTATCAGCGATCCATCCCCGTCGATGTCCAAAACACTGGCGAGGAACGACTCACATCCGCGTGTTACCCGAACGGTACGTCCAATCACAAGAGAACGGCGGCGGTATTCCTGAAGATGTTCGTCTGTCGGCGGATGGCCGGCAAGATCCCCGAGCTCCTTTAAAATTTCCGCTGCAAGCCGGTTTCGGGAAACCGGCACGGGGCTGAAGTCCCCGATGGATCCCGCAATCTGATCAAGCGGAGGGGGGTATTTCTGTGCAGCTACGTTTATGCCAATCCCGATAACGGCATACGGCAGTGTACCGTCTGCCCTCAGACTGCTTTCCACTAAAATACCGCACAGCTTCTTCCCCTGTACAAAAATATCGTTAACCCACTTGATTTGCGGCGAAATACCGGATACGGTCTCTATGGCGCGGCATACCGCAACCGCCGTATGCGTGGTTAGAAAAACCGCTTTTTCGCCCGACAGGGACGGATAACACAGCAAACTCATATAGAGCCCCTGCGAAGGAGGAGATGAAAACTGCCGGTGCAGTCGCCCGCGTCCGGACGTCTGCTCATTCGCCAGAATAACTGTCGGTTCGGCTTCCCCTTCTTCCGCCAACGCTTTGGCACGGTTATTTGTGGAATCAATTTTCTCATATATTTCTATTTTATAATTGCTAAAAGCATCCGTCAGCCAGCACCGGACCATCGTCTCCGAAAGAAGCTCCGCCGTCTCACTGCTTTCGCTCTGCAATCCTTCATAAGGTGATTTTTGCATATTATGATCATTCCCTTCCCCAAAATACCTGAAAGACATTTTTCTCCTTTTCGAATTTGCTCTTTTCAAACGATACCACCCAAACGGACCGTGTGCAGTCCGTCATAAGCAATGTCTCTTTTGTCCCAGCCTTACATCGAAGAATTGACGGCAGTGGGGCGGGAAGCAGAGCTGAGTACAATGCCGACAAGGAGAAACAGGCTGAAAACAGAAGAGCCTCCGTAGCTGATAAACGGCAGCGTAATGCCGATGACGGGAAGTATCCCCAGACACATGCCGATATTTTCCAGCGCCTGAAAAATGAATACGGCCGCCGCGCCGATGCATATATATCCGCCCATTTGACCGTGCAGCCGCCGCGCCAGCACCAACATGCGAAGAACCAGTAAAGTCAACAGGAAAAGATAAAGCATGGCACCGAGAAAGCCAAATTCCTCTGCCATCACGGCGAAAATCATGTCGGTATGCTTAGCCGGAAGCGCACCCGGGGACGGATTCTGAGAGGTTGCCCCCTGTAAAAATCCCGATCCGAAAAATCCGCCGGAGCTGATAGCATATTTGCTTCGGATGACCTGATATCCATATCCAAGCGGATCGAGCTCCGGCTGAAATCCGACCAAAATTCGCTTCTGCTGATACGTATTCAGACATTTCCAAAGCAGAGGAGAGACTGCTGCGGCAATGCCGGCAAAGCCTGCAAAATACCAAAGCTTCGTTCCCGCACTGTAAAGCATGGCAAGAAAAACGAAGAGGAAAACCAAAGCAGAACCGAGATCTCCCTGAAGCATAACGAGGCAGATAATTAATCCCGCATGAAGACAAAGCAACAGAACAGTCAGCGGTTGGTTTCTTTTTTCCACCGTTGCTGATAAATGGTAAGCAAAGGTCAAAATAAACAGTATTTTCACAAATTCCGATGGCTGAAATCCGAGCGGCATAAATGAAAATCGGATCCAACTTCGGTTGCCGTCTCCGGTTCCGAACACAAGCGTCAGAACAAGCAAAGCGCAAGCGCAAAAGAACAGCGGCAGCCAAAAGCGTTTGACAAAACGGTCAAGATGAACCAGAGACAGAGCAAGCATACCGGCGATCCCCAAGGCAATTGCAGCCGTCTGCACAACGGCGTAATGGAGAGAGTCATAGGTATGCGTTGCAGAATAAATCACCACGAGGCCATACAGAGCCATGCATACCGCTGTCCCCGCAAGCAGAGGATCTGCTGTCCGCAGCCTCTGCCTCCAGTTGACGGAATATTCTTTCATATATTTGTGCTATCCTTTACTATATATAAACAAAATACAGACAGACGACGCCTTCCCTGCCGTCTCAATCGCCGCGCTCAGCCTCATGTCTTTATTTTTCCAAGCTGATTCGTATATAAAACGCTTTATAACCCTGTTATCGGCGCACATCGACGGTATATCTCGTTTCCCATGCCTGAGAAAGCAGAACCTCTCTGTCGGTCTTTGCTTCCTCACGTTCAACCTTCCAGAGAGCCGGTTTGGTCTGCGGATGCCGCGGCGTAAATACGGTACAGCAATCTTCATATGGCAGAATAGAAGTTTCAAAGGTGTCTATGACTCTTGCACGCTCAATAATTTCCTCTTTATCCATGCCGATAAGGGGACGAAAAACCGGAATTTCAGCTACAGCGTCGGTTACACCAAGCGCCTGCATTGTCTGACTGGCAACCTGACCGAGACTTTCGCCGGTGATGAGCGCCGTGCATTCGGTCTCCCGTGCGGTCATGTTTGCCAGGTACATCATATATCTCCGCAGCAGAAGAGTGAAATAGTCCTCCTCACAGCTTCGCTTCAGCGTTTCCTGTATTTGCGTTACGGATATAATATGCAGCCGGATATCGCCGCAGTATTCCGTCATTTTTTGGGCAAGCGCAATGACCTTCTGGCGCGCCCGTTCGCTGGTATACGGAAAGCTCTCGAAATGCAGAGCTTCGATCAAGACGCCGCGTTTGGCCATCATACACCCCGCCACCGGGCTGTCGATACCGCCTGACAGCAGCAGCAGTCCCCGGCCGTTGGAGCCCAGCGGCATACCACCCGCTCCTTTTTCCTGACCGGCGTGCAGATACGCAGCCGTATCGCGAATTTCGACACGAATGACAATATCTGGCTGATGCACATCAACACAAAGCCGAGGCATCTGCTCCAGAACAGCCTCTCCGCAAATTCCGCAAATTTGAGGCGAGGTCAGCGGAAACCTCTTATCGCTGCGCCGGGCATCAATTTTAAATGACCGGCAGTTCTCCAGTCGTTCCGAAACCAGCTCCTTTAAAGCGCGGAGGATCGACTCCATATTTTTTTCTGTCATAACCGAACGGCTTACTGCAGCAATACCGAAGACCTTTTTCACAGCCTCATATGCATCCTCCATATCACAACTATCGCTTTCCGGCGTAATCATCAGGGTGCTTTGTTCCCTTTTAATTGAAAAGCTGCCGTATTTACTGACGCGCCGCTCCAACGTCCTGCACAGCAAATCTTCAAAATATCTCCGGTTCGCTCCTTTCAGAGCGATTTCACCATATTTGCACAAAATAACTTCTTTCATCTATCTTCAACCTCTTACCTGTTTTATGACAACAAATAAACAATCATACAGCGATTTCATAGCCATACAACATTATAACATAAAAAAACAAAAAGTACAACGTAAAGAATTCGAAATTTCTTTCTGCTCTGACTTGGGCTGTAAATTTTAAATTCAACATCTTTATAAGGGCCACCTTTTGCCATTCGTTATAAAACAAGAACAGCTTCATAAGCAAAATGAAACTTAGTAATTCTTATAAGAGCAACTATGACAACAATATAAATCTCTGCAAAAATGAATCTGTAGTTTTTTTTTGAACCGATTGATAATTCTGACTGTAGTTTCACGTACATATATTCCATGTAGATATAACATTTACTGAAATTGTGGAGTTTTCTTGACAGACAAACTCCGTCACTTGGCACGGAGGATCGGAATGCGTTTACGACGGAGCGAAGCAATACGCACTGGTGTTATAGACGAATCAGAACACGATATCTGCTTCAGCGGAAAGCGGAGGATGAAAAGCAGAATAGCGCGAGCTTTGCTTGCGCTTAGCCGCCGGGAATTCGGCGGCTGTATACGCGCAGGGAACGGAACGGCAAGCAAAGAGGAGAAGGTTCTTGCGGAGGACATCACGAATTGCATGCAAAAGTTCCTGATTTTATGGGATAATAAAGAGGAAAGCTGCTTTTGCAGCTTTCCTCTTTATGTCTATAGGATGTATAAAAGATATCTCAGTGCTTTTGGCGGGCGGATTTAAACTCTCGTGTATCTATCCGTAATTACTATCGTATTACCCCATAAACACAAAGCTTTTCATTTTCATCCGGTATGACAAGCCAATTTCTTTTCACCATTGTCTCGATGATAAAAGCCATAACATCCATCTGATGATGAATAAATGCAAGGTGAGCCCCTTGATCCGACAAAGCTCTCGGGATAAAGTCCTTCAACGTATGCGCAGCAAGATCACAAACTTTAATCATACAGCTGCAAACATCTTCAGCTAACGGTTTTAATAACGGCCAAATGATGTCGTCCATCATATCGGACGAGAATACGGGAAATTCAGCCGATAATTTTCCGCCGTGGCTTGAAATAAACCCTTCGTCGATTAATTTTATAAGCATAGCATTGTTTTGATCTGCCGGCTTTTCGAGAATGGCGTCACACATAGCCTGAACAGAAAGATGCCAATTTGCAGGCTCCCATAATTGGCATTTTTCAATGACCCGGTAGTTTTCCACCGAAAAATACGCTGTGTTGTCTTTGTTCTCACACTGGTTATAGATACCATTAAAATGATGATTTTGATAATCATTATCATACCCGAAAACAAAGCCGTAACTACCGTTAGAGAGCGGAGGATACTCTCCAAAGAGCTCCCGCCCCTTCTTATCGGATAGGTTCAAAGCGAATATCATAACCAGATTTGCAAAAGTCCATTTCATCCGGTTGCTATTATAATCATTTCCCCTGAAATCCAATGCTTTCAGTGTAGGAAGAAGGTTTGATAGCTTTTCGTTCAATTGTTCTGCCGCTTTTTCATAAATAGGTTTGATTCTATTTGTCAATTTTTTCTCATATTCATCCGTGAAAATGATGATGTTTGTCTGATATTTATCGCCGGTTTTCTTAATGAGGTCATGTTTCATAAGCAACTCAATTTCATCTTCGAGATAAACAACGGCAACGCCCAGCTCTATTGACAGTTCCTGTATTGTTACGGGCGTAGAATAAGCACTGAGGAGAATATTTCCGGGAAGCTTTCTTTTAAACAACTGCCAATAACAAGAATTGTCTCCTTCTCCCCAAAAGTCCATACGAAAAGTTCCGGGATTATAACTTTTTTCTCCGAATTCTCTTGACATACCGATACCTTCTTTCAAAATTTTTCTTGTTTTGAAAAGATAATATTTTACCATTTCAACACTTATACCGAGGTCGGTTGAAATTTCGGAACAGTTTCTGCCGTCAATATAATAAGCGATGGAGGTTTCACGATACAGCTTTGACAGAAGAGATAACTCGCGACGCAAAAGATTGAGTTCTTCTGACTTCAGGTATTCTTCTTCAGGTGTTACCCAATATGTTCCGACAAAATTTTCATCAAATTCCATGGTTGTGAAGTTCCTTTTGCGGATACGTTTCTTAAAGGTATTTTCCGCAATCCGCCACATAAAGCTGTAAAAAGCATCCTCGTTTCTTAATCGGCGTGCATACTGTAACACCTCGCAGATAATATCGTTTGTCAAATCCTCCGCTTCCGACTTATCGTAAAGCCTTGACAGAGAAAAAGCAAAAATATTCTTTAAGTTGTCAGATAATAATTCTGTTACTTTTTCTTGTTCCAAAATCAAACCTCCGGATCTTAGATCTTAATTGAAAGCTTTCGACTATATAGTATCCGATATGCGGTATCGGTTAATTCGAACTTCATTTAAAACAGATAAATAAAAGAGCAACATGGGAGTTCAACTCCACAATGCTGTTCTTTTAAAAGCATCATTAGTAGGCGGAAAACAGGATTCCCCCTTCTTTGATACGCAGAGCACCTCAAAAAGCACCTGCAACTGATCATCGCTGTGAAGAGATGATATATTGGCCCAAACAGAAGTTTAACATCGTAGGTATTATTCATAAAAAAGGACAGCTCCTTTGCGTTAGCCTGCCGGATCGTGACGGATTCTCCGAATTGTGTGTTTGTTGAAAATATCTATATTGTGCCCGACCAGTTCCACAGCATTCACTTGATACCCTTTTCGGGCGATCACATAGGAATACCTTCCTGTTCCCTCCAGTGCCGAATGTGCAAAAAAATTATAGAAAAGGACACCAATCATGATACCCATTGTATCAAAATTAGTGTCCAATTATGGTCGGAGTGACAGGAGTTGAACCTGCGGCCTCTTGGTCCCGAACCAAGCGCTCTACCAAACTGAGCCACACCCCGTTTATACAAACATACAACAACAGGATTTATTATAACAAAAAGCTTTGGCAATGTCAAGAGGTACCCGAATTTTTTTTAAAAAAATATATACAATACCGTCGATTTCGTATATAATAATGAACAACGAGACTGGCAAATTACAGAAAGGAAAAATATGGATTCAGAATTACACGTTTTGTTTTCAAGAACAGAAAAACTTATTGGAAAAGACGCTGTAGAACAACTCTCTCAATGCCATGTGGCTCTTTTCGGGTTGGGCGGCGTCGGGAGTTATGCAGCGGAAGCTCTGGTGCGCGGGGGAATCGGCACGCTGACCATTGTCGATCACGATACCGTTGCTCAAAGCAACATCAATCGGCAGCTTTATGCACTCAAAAGCACGCTCGGCAAATACAAGACAGAGGTTGCGGCAGACAGACTTCAGGACATCAATCCGGAACTTAAGCTGCATACGTACTGCTGCTTTTTTTCGAATGAAACGAAACCGAAATTCAATTTTTCATCGTTTCATTACGTCATCGATGCCATTGACACAGTGACCTCCAAGCTTCTGCTTGCCGAAACATGCATGGAACACCAAACGCCGCTCATCAGCTGTATGGGGACCGGAAACAAATTGAATCCGCAGCGGTTAAGAATCAGCGATATTTCGGAAACAACAGTCTGTCCCTTGGCAAGAGTCATGCGCCGGGAGCTGAAAAAGAGAGGTATCTTTCATCTGCCGGTGGTTTTCTCAGACGAGGCGCCAATGGCACACGATACGGCTGATATCGACGAAACGCAAACGCCTGGCAGACGCTCCGTTCCGGGCAGCATATCCTTCGTTCCTCCCGTCGCAGGAATGCTTCTCGCTTCGGCAGTAATTCGCTCATTGACGGATCGTTTTTCCGAACTACGCTAAAATCAATCAGGAGGAATCAGATGATATGACAACGAAAAACGCAGAAAATCGTTTGCAGGAACAGCTAAAATTTCTTCAAATAATAGACAAAGAAAAGCAGGTATTTCGGCAAACATTACTGATGGACGGCAGCCGGTGTGAAAATGACGCGGAACATAGCTGGCATATGGCCGTATGCGCGATGCTGTTGTATGAATACTGCGACGAAAGGGATTCACTCTCCATGGAAAGGGTGCTCCGCATGGTGCTTCTGCATGACCTTGTGGAAATCGGCGCGGGCGATACCTATGCATACGACACTGCGGGAAATCAGACAAAAAGCCGGCGGGAGCAGGAAGCGGCTGAGCATCTGTTTTCCGTTTTACCCCCTGATCAGGGACCGGATTTCCGTAGACTGTGGGAAGAATTTGAAGCATGTCTTACACCCGAAGCAAGGTTTGCCCGGATGGCGGACACTTTTATGCCATTTTACCACAACTATATAACAAAAGGGACACAATGGCGCATACACGGAGTGCATGCGCCGCAAGTGGAAAAACGGCTGGATCGGATAAAGTCCTCTTCCCTTTTTCTCTGGGAGTTTTGTCGGCGCCTGCTTGATGAGGCTGTAGAAAAAGGATACCTTCTGCCTTGACCGCAAGTGCGGCCTGAATGCTTGCCGGTACAAGCACAAAAAAACGGAGATTTCGAGCTGCAGAACAGTATCCAGCATACTTCTCTTTGCATAATAGACAGAAAGAACTTCTTTCGGGATACTGTCAGGTAACGGTTTCACTCAGAACAACCATTACCTTTTTCTTTTGTTTCCGGCAGTTTTCGATGACAAACCTCGTTCCTTTTGAGCTTCCGTCCCAAAAAGCAATCACGCAGTCGGCATAGGCGATAATTTGCAGGTTGCGCTTCAGAGGAGCGCTCCTGCCATATTTTTCATATTTCGGCAGAAATTCAGTCAGCATGATGCCCATGGCATGTGCATATTCCCGTGCGCAGGAATCAATTCCCTTTGCTCCTCCGGAAACGATCTCCGTTGTGCCGTCCGGCAGATATTTCCCTAAATCCTTAATGATTAAATTTCTTGTACCTATAATTGCTACTTTCACTTTAAATCTCATACTATCTGTAAATTAAGTATACTTATTACAAGTATACTTATAACATTATACCACATATTAATCTTAAAATATACTTAATTTAAGATTTTATGGTGATTATAGATGAGAAACAAGAAAAATAAGCATTTAGGTATTGAAATTGATCCAGAACTGCATTATAAATTACACTATATTTCAAAGTTTGAAGGACGTTCTGCCAATGGACAAATTTTATATTTAATTCGCAAATGTATCAAAGAATTCGAAGAAAATGATGGTAAAATTATAGTTCCGGAAGAAAATGCCGAACACAAATAATATATCCGTCTCTTTTAACTCGATATAAAATAAACATGAAATCAATGTATAAGGGTTATGTTATATCTATAAGGAGATTACCCATCCACATTGACGATAAATGCTGGACAAGCCACATGCTGCGGCGGATTACGAAGGGCGCTCCGCGCGGAGCGCCCTGTATATCAACATTACGGAGATTCTGCTGTCATACAAAATTTAACGAAATACTTACAAAGAAAAAAGCGGGACAAATCTTCTGTCCCGCTTTTTTCTTGGGTATGCATAATTTTTAAGGAGAAAATACTTCTATATAAAGGGAATTGCTTTCGCCGTCGGAGGTTATTCCGTTTCGGCGTCGGCTAATTCACCGGTGCTGTCGCCAATTACGTTATTCATCTGTGACAGTCTGCGGTTCATTTCGCGCACATTTCTCATATATATGCGGTCGATAATAACATTGCTTATCACAATCGCTGCAAGTCCAAAAACAAAGGATATCACTGCGAGAACCGGCAGACTGAATCCGCCCCCCAGCACAAATTTACCTACAACTACCACAACAAAAGCATTGATAACTGCGCAAATTATGCGATTCCGCCAGATAACATTGCGTTTCAGATGATGACCGGAAATGGGAAAATATTTATGATAAATCAGTTCTGTAGCCAGACTGACAATCAAACCGGTCAGCACCAGACTCCAAAGCACGGATATATCGATTAGGCGATATCCCAGCATCATATATTCAGCCAGAAGCACGATAACCCCAACCGCCATTACTACGCAGAAAGTTATAAATACTCGATATCCTAATTTTTGTTCGCTCATTTCCCAACACCTCCTTACATTCCGAGAGCTTCCTTGAGTGCGGGAATATACATCCGGGTGATTACCACTTTTTGACCATTTTTCATGACAGCCATCATCCTGCCGTTGAACAGCGGCTCCAGATAATCGACTCTCCGAAGGTTGATAATAGTATAGCGGCTCACGCGCAGAAAATGGGAATTACGGAATTTTTCTTCTATTTCATACAGCTTCAGCGGCGTTTCATATTTTGCATCCGCTGTGTATATGGATACCTTATTGTCCTGAGAATCAAATGCAAAGATATCTTCCGGCTTGAGAATAAACGTTCGGTTGTCCTTTTTTCCGATTACCGTGTTGGCGAACAGCCGGACTGTCGAAATCAGTTTTTCCACTTCGTCGTCTATTTCGCTGCAGCGGATAATGATCTCTGTTTCGGAATATGCGGAAGATTGCTCAATTTTGATCTTCATCCGCTTTCCCCCTCTTCCTCCACTGGTTCTATCATACACGATTTTTCCGTGAATATCAATACTTTTACGGTAAAATGCGATATTATCCTTTTAAAATGCTATTATCAGCCGGTGAAATGCATCAGATACATACTGTCCCCTGCGCTCGGCCTGCTTTTTGCGGCTCATAATCATGAGAATCAATCGGTTGTAAATCAGCCGATGATATGTTATAATTGGACATATCCTTTGTCAGCGAAGAACGGTGCGTTCTCCTGTTAAGTTTTAATACCGGCAACTCCGGTGCATTGGTGTCTGCCGCAACATTATATTATCATATGAAACCGCTCTCCGCAAGTATTCTATACAGAATTTCTGCAAATGATGTATCCCCATACCTTGTTTTGTTCCGTAAGAAAGGAGTTCAGATGAAAACAATATGGAAGGGCGGAGCTCTGCTCGCACCCGTTCCTCCTGTTATGGTAAGCTGCGGCACCATGACTTCTGCTAATATCATAACAGTCGCATGGACCGGTATCGTTAACACGCACCCACCCAAAACCTATATTTCACTGCGAAAATCTCGTTATTCCTATCCCATCATCAAAGAAAGCGGAGAATTTGTCATCAATCTGACCACTGCGGAAATGATAAAGCATGCTGATTTCTGCGGTATACACACCGGCCGTAAGGTAGACAAATTTACTCGCTGTCATTTTGATAAAATACCAGCGTCTTCCGTTTCCTGCCCCATGATCGCTCAGAGTCCACTACATCTGGAATGTAAAGTGGATCAAATTCTGACGCTCGGCTCGCATGACATGCTCCTCGCTGATATCGTTGCTGTTCAGGTCGATAACTCTCTTCTGGACAAAACTGGTCGGCTGCATCTGGAACGCGCAGGACTTGCTGCATTCGCACACGGCCAGTACTATTCGCTTGGCAAAAGCATCGGCACCTTCGGCTTTTCCGTCAAGAAACCGAAGCAAACAAACCGTCCTATACAATCTCAACATGCAGAGCCCAATGCGAAACAATTCAACAAATGATATATAACGGGAGACTCTGAAGCAATGCTTCAGAGTCTCCCGCATTCACCTTGCTCATTCAGCCGGAACATCTGCCCCTAATACAAATTTTCCAACCATTTTTCCATGTGAACAGTGTGGTGACATTTTTATTGTATCATAAGTTTTTGAAAATTGCAATAGCTTTTTTGAATTTTATATAAATTTTTTATCTTTTTAATTCATTATTATGCTATTAATCTGTCGATTCACTCCAGAATATGCCGAAATAATGACAATTCCGCTGGTATTATGAAATTTATTATAAGGTAAAATATGTTTCCAATTATTACCATTACCATAGATTTACACTTATTACCGAGCACTCTAAAGTTAAAATAATGTCATGCAATACTGAAAAAGCAACTCTTGATACAATAAATTGATCACATCTTAAAAATGATTCCGTAATGAAATTAAACTTTGGCAAGCCGTGAGATTTCTCGCGGCTTGCCTTGTTTTAGCATTTCAATAAAAGCAAAGCATATGTGCTTTAAAAATGAATGATACGTTATAATACATCTTTATTTGAAAAACTAATATCGATATATCAAAGTTTATATTCATTTTTTAGACATAAATTTTATTTAACAATATATATATATTACGTCATTTTTATAATTTATACATTTTTTAAGGTCATATTGCCATTAAAATTTCAATCGTATTGAAGGCCCGCCGGCAATTCACAGATTGTTCACTGTTCGTATGCACAAATAAAAAGTCAGAATGTATTACCTTATCATGACAGCGATCATCTTTACACGCTCGGCAGTGCATTAAAACTTTTATTGAAATGCTAACATTGCTTTCCATTTCGGGCATAACTTATAAAACGCATTCTTTCATGCGTTTTTAATCAAACCCCTAAACAAATGAAATTACATCTTTAATCCACCGTCGCCTTCGTCGCCCTTCGTTCCCACCTTCAGCTTGGGGTAAGGCAGCTTTTCATCGGTCCTTCCCAACAAATAATCTGTACTTGTGTTATAAATATCTGCTAAGCTGTTGAGAATCTGCAATGGAATATTTAACTTTCCGCGCTCATAATCCGAATATGTAGTTTGGTGGATATGAAGTTTGTCTGCCAACTCCTTTTGTCTTATATCATTATCTTCTCTTAAATCTTTTATCCGTTTGTACATATTTCCTCCCCTCTATTTCTTATTATGCGACAAACCAATTACTTCCATTTCATTTTATGACAAATTGCCATAAAAATGGTTATACTGTGTTTTTGTCTCTTATATTTGGATTATTTATTGCATATAAACTTTAAGTTTTGTATCAAATAAGAAATCGTTTTAGCATTAATTAACATTTTTTACCATTTAAGAGCATAAATTTGCTCCTTGATTGTACAAAAAACTTACTTTATGAATCATCTCTCTTGGTGCTTTCAATCAATAAAGCCTGTCAATGTTTACAAAGAATAACAAATTTATACATCCGTTTGAATGCCTTTAAATACTTAATCCTACATCTTCATTCCGCTGTCATTTCGATATCCCACTTTATTTTTAGGATAGGGTAGCCGGTCGTCCGTTCTATCCAACAAATAGTCCGTGCTTGTTTGAAACAAATCAGCCAGTGCCGTAAGCATCTGCAGTGGAATATTCAGCTTCCCCAGTTCATAGTCCGAATATGTGGTCTGATGAATATGCAGTATATCTGCTACCTCTTTTTGTGTCAGATCATGATCCTCACGCAAATCTTTAATTCTTTTATACATTTTTATCCTCCTTGTACATTGCTTTATTCTCTGTAAATTACAGACGCAGCTTTTTCTGGATTTGTCATTTTTTTACATAATTTCACCTCCCTTTTACCTTATTATGCTTTATACTCCTGATAACATCAATGTTTTAAGGGTTATTGCCTTAAAACAGTCGACATTTTTATATTACTTTTAACTTTATACGAATATGTTCAATCAATTTCGACAAAATGCTGGTTATTTTAGCTTATCAGCAATTCTTTATATAGTAGTTATTATTAGATTTCCACTATATTTGGTATTTTTTAAATAAAATAAGGGATGTACTTCTTTTTAGAAATACATCCCTTATTCAATTTCTACATAAAATCAGAAAATCCCCACGCGCCGAAGGCGCATAGGGAACTCCTGATTTTCAAATCTGCTTTTATTTTTCCGTCATCCTCAAAACACGGCGTAGGATATCGAGTCCCTGCTCAATATCCGTATTTTCTATCGTCAGCGGCGGCAGTAGCCTCAGCGTATCCGTTCCCGCTGTCAAAATCAGCAGTCCTTCCTCGCAGCATGCCGTGAGTACTTTCCTTATATCTGCGGTAACTGCAATACCGATCATCAGTCCGCGGCCCCGAATCTCTTTCACGCATGGCAGATCCCATGTTTCGACAATTCCTCGGATTTTCTCGCCCTTGCTGACAACCTTCGTTAAAAAATCCTGAGAGCTCACCGTATCCCAAACATAGTTAGCACCGGCAGCAACGACTGGATTTCCTCCAAAGGTTGAACCGTGCATTCCCCTCCCCATGACATCGGCCAGTTTTTCACCGCAGAGGAAAGCTCCGACAGGCAAACCGCCGCCAAGACCTTTAGCCAGCGTCAAAATATCCGGCTTCAGCCCAAGATATTGATGGTCAAACACACGGCCGGTCCGCCCCATTCCCGTCTGAACCTCATCAATTATCAGAAGAATTCCGCGCTCTCGGCAGAGGTCAGAGACGGCGCCGGCATAGGCGTCCGTCATGAGGTTGACGCCCCCCTCTCCCTGTATGGTTTCAATCATCAGGGCGCAGACATCCTCGCCAAGCGCTTTATCCAAAGCCTCAACATCATTTATCGGGGTATGCCGAAAGCCCGCAGCAAAGGGTGAAAAATATTTATGGAATTCCTCTTGGCCCGTAGCTGTCAGTGTAGTCATTGTCCGGCCGTGAAACGAGTTTTTCAGCGTTACTATCACAGGCCGTTTCATCTCTCCAAAAGTATCGTTTGCATACTTTCTGGCAAGCTTCACCGCTCCCTCATTGGCCTCCGCGCCGGAATTTGCAAAGAATACCTTTTTAAGTCCGGAACCGCTGATCAGCTTTTCTGCTAAATTAGCGCACGGCTCAGAGGAATAATAATTTGAAATATGCTGATACGCATGTAGCTGCTCTGTCACAGCCCGTATCCATCCGGAATTGGAGTATCCGAGCGAATTCACGCCGATTCCGCTGGTAAAATCGATATATTCCCTGCCGTCCGCATCTGTCAGACGCGCGTTGCTCCCTTTTTGAGCCGCAACGGGCAGACGACCATATGTACCCATAATATAAGTCTGATCCTTCTGTATGATTTGCTCCGACCTTTTTGCTGTATTCACAGTTTTTTCCGCCTTTCCCTGATAATTTGCAGCCTCATATAAGCACTGTCCTCTTTTTTACCCGTTGACAAACATAGTGCCGATACCTTCGTTTGTAAACATCTCGATTAAAAGGGAATGCAGAATCCGTCCGTCAATGATATGGGTGTGCGCGATTCCGCCCTTTACCGCCTGCACACAGCACCCTACCTTTGGTATCATACCGCCGGAGATAATGCCGGACTCAATAAGTCCGGGCACCTCGCTTATGCGTACCACAGGAATCAGTGTTCCCTCGTCCTTGACATCGTACATCAGACCGCGTATATCTGTCAGCAACGTCAGGTTTGTCGCACCGAGCGCAACGGCAATTTCCGCTGCTGCCGTATCCGCGTTGATATTATACACCGGATTGTCGTCAACGCCAAGCGCAACTGTCGATACCACAGGGATGTACCCTTTTTCAATCGCATCCTTCACCACAGAGACGTCAATATCCACAATTTGTCCTACATTTCCGTACTCAACATTGCCGTCATATAACTTTTTCGCTTTGATCAGCCCGCCGTCAATTCCGCACAAACCGATCGCCCTGCCGCCGATTCCCATGATATGGTTGACGAGATCTTTATTGGTTTTTCCGGCCAAAACCATCTGCACAACCTCCATCGTCTCGTCGTCTGTATACCTGAGGCCGTTTATGAACTTGCTCTCCTTGCCGAGCTTATCCAGCATACTGCTGATCTCAGGACCGCCGCCGTGAACCAGCACCGCGTGAATCCCTACAGCCGCCAAAAGTACGAGATCCTGTATGACCGCCTCCTTTAAGCCTTCGTTCTGCATTGCATTACCGCCGTATTTTACAACAATCGTCCTGCCGGCATATTTTTGGATGTATGGCAGCGCTTCCGTCAGAACCCGCGCCTTGTCATAATTCGATACAAACATAATCGCTCTCCTCTTCTGTCGATTTACGGGATTTTCTCCCGCTGTCGCTTTTATCTGCTGTCGTTTCTTAGCTGCGGTAATCGCCATTGATGCGCACATATTCATAACTCAGGTCACAGCCCCACGCAACAGCGGCAGCGCTGCCGTCTTTCATATCTACGTCAATTATAATTTCATCCTTTTCCAGAATACTTTTCGCTGTATCCTCGTCAAACGGATAGCCTTTGCCGTTCTCACACACTAAGATTTCCCCCGCGCGCGAACGGAACCGCACATCAATGCGATCCGTATCAATATCGATGCCCGTATATCCAAGCGCGCACAGAATTCGTCCCCAATTTGCATCAGCGCCAAACATGGCCGTTTTAACCAAAGAGGAATTGATGACTGATTTTGCCAGTTTTTTGGCGCCG
>CAKTAA010000020.1 GCA_934526185.1 uncultured Eubacteriales bacterium
GTCCTACAGGTGCTACTGGCGCTGCAGGTGCTACGGGTGCTGTCGGCCCCACCGGTCCTACCGGCGCTACTGGTGCTACGGGTGCTATCGGTCCTACAGGCCCCACCGGTCCTACCGGACCTGCCGGCGCTACAGGTGCCACAGGTGCCGTCGGCCCCACTGGTCCTACGGGCGCTACAGGCGCTACAGGTGCCGTCGGCCCCACCGGTCCTACCGGCGCTACGGGTGCTACTGGTGCTGTCGGTCCCACCGGTCCTACAGGTGCTACCGGCGCTACAGGCGCTACAGGTGCCGTCGGCCCCACCGGTCCTACCGGCGCTACGGGTGCTACGGGTGCCGTCGGCCCCACCGGTCCTACCGGCGCTACGGGTGCTACTGGTGCTGTCGGTCCCACTGGCCCCACCGGTCCTACCGGACCTGCCGGCGCTACAGGTGCTACGGGTGCTACGGGTGCTACTGGTCCCACCGGCCCTACAGGACCTGCCGGTGCTACTGGTGCTATCGGTCCTACAGGCCCCACCGGTCCTACCGGCGCTACGGGTGCTACGGGTGCTACTGGTGCTGTCGGCCCCACCGGTCCTACCGGACCTGCCGGTGCTACAGGTGCCGTCGGCCCCACCGGTCCTACCGGACCTGCCGGTGCTACAGGTGCTGCCGGTCCCACCGGTCCTGCCGGTGCTACAGGTGCCGTCGGCCCCACTGGTCCTACCGGACCTGCCGGTGCTACAGGTGCCGTCGGCCCCACCGGTCCTACCGGTCCTGCCGGCGCTACGGGTGCTACGGGTGCTACGGGCGCTACAGGCGCTGTCGGTCCCACTGGCCCCACCGGTCCTGCCGGTGCTACAGGCGCTGCGGGTGCTATCGGCCCTACTGGCCCCACAGGCCCTGCCGGTACCGTAACTCCTGCGGCTGCGGTATCTGATGCTACAAGTACTGCTGACATTGTGACCCAATTTAACGAGTTGCTTGCTAATCTGAGGGCAGCCGGACTGTTGAGTACCTGATTGAAACAGGGGAGTAAAGGGCAATGCTACCGCGCATTGCCCTCCCCCTAATCATCCCGTATGAAAACTGTTCGCTGATATTGCTGTGTTTATTTACTTTCCCAAATACAACGGAGCTTACCGCATATCGCTGCGGCACTGCAACAGTAAAGGAGTTGTTAGCTATGAACCGTCTGCGCGTCTGTGTATACGCGATAAGTAAAAATGAAGAAAAATTTGCTGAGCGGTGGTACCGTTCCATGTCGGAAGCCGATGATATTATTGTCCTTGATACAGGTTCAACCGACGGTACCGTACCGCTGCTGCGCAAGCTCGGAGCTGAAGTTTACTGTGAGGTCATCGAGCCCTGGCGTTTTGATACCGCAAGAAACCGCGCTCTCGCACACGTACCTGAAGAAGCCGATATCTGTGTTTCGACAGATTTGGACGAGGTATTTCATCCCGGTTGGCGGGAAAAGCTGGAGGCCGCCTGGAAAAACGGCGCACAGCAGGCAAGCTACCGTTACACATGGAATTTTGACAATAACGGCAATGAAGGATATGTCTTTTGGATCGATAAAATTCACGCCCGCCATCACTTTGAATGGAGAAATCCGGTGCATGAGGTCATTACCTATACCGGTCCCGGTGAATGCCTTCGCGTCAATGCCGAGGGGGTTCAGCTTGACCATTATGCGGATCCCAATAAATCGAGAGGCCAATATCTTCAGCTTCTCGAACTGTCGGTTAAAGAGGATCCGGAAAACGACAGAAATATGCATTATCTCGGCCGGGAATACATGTATTACGGAAAATGGGATCCATGTATAGCCACCCGCCATCTGCAGATGAGTACCGCAAACTGGGCCGACGAACGCTGTGCCTCCATGCGCTATATTGCAAGAGCTTATCTGGAAAAAGGCGATGCAGAGACAGCCCGTATATGGCTTCTGCGCGCCGTTGCCGAGGCACCGTATCTGCGTGAGCCGTGGCTGGACGCTGCGATGGAAGCCTATACACGGGAGGATTGGTACGCCGTTATCTATTTTACGGAACAGGCTATGAAAATAACGGAGCGTCCGCGAACTTATATCAGTGAAGCCGCCGCGTTCGGCAGTCTTCCGTACGATCTCGCCTCTCTTGGATATTATTATACCGGCAATTATGCCGCTGCTGCGGAAAGCATCGAGCAGGCAATCTCCCTCTCCCCCGATGATGCAAGACTGATGTCCAACAGAGAACTGATTTTAAACAAAACGAGTAGAAGCGGAGACTGAAGACGGCATTCCGTCGGATAACTTCACCCGAAATTTAAAATCAGCCGCACCGTTCTGTAAGGAGCCATCACCGAAATTTTGGCTCCTTATGTTATATTCATCGGAACCTGCGCTTTGCCGACGATTCTTTCCGGATGAAAATATGCGCAGCATATCTTTTTCTGACAAAAACCTTTACGAAACTTTCAATTTATGATATACTACCTCCGTATGATTGTCATTTCCATAAAAATCTGTTTGTCTGTTCATCGGTGCGTTTTCACGCACGGATGACAAGATTCTTCGGCGGCTGAACAGAGAATGCCTCCTGTATTTTCATTTCAAGCGTATTCACCGCCTGGCCGTCCGGATAAAGTATCGTCTTTCACAAATCGGTACAGCTTTATTTTTACGAAGGGATAGGAAATCCATCATGATTTCGACAGTAAAGAGCGCC
This sequence comes from uncultured Eubacteriales bacterium, assembly GCA_934526185.1. Taxonomy (GTDB): domain Bacteria; phylum Bacillota; class Clostridia; order Oscillospirales; family CAG-272; genus CAKTAA01. The sequence goes on from CAKTAA010000020.1 coordinate 2,697, forward strand.
GGCAGAAACGGCATTGAAGGATATGCCGTCACAGTTGAATGCCATGCGGAGCAAGGTATGCCTCAATTTGAAATTGTCGGGCTTCCGGATACTGCTATTCGGGAATCGCGCGAACGCATCCGGGCTGCCGTAGTCAACAGCGGAATCAAATTTCCCAATTTGTTTCTGACCGTCAATCTGGCTCCGGCGGACCGCAAAAAGGAAGGGACCGCCTACGATATGGCTGTTCTGATCAGCATTATGCTGTGCGCGGGTATCATGCTCCCGCCGCCCCGGCTGCAGCAGATGTGCTTCATAGGCGAACTATCCCTTTCCGGTCATTTCCGAGGGGTTTCGGGCGTACTGAGTATGGGGCTTGCAGCACGCGAAGCCGGGTTGACCGAGCTCTTTGTCGCAGAAGAAAATGCTGCGGAAGCCTCCGTCATTGAAGGACTCCGTGTCTATCCGGTAAGTCATGTTCAGGAGCTTCTGGCACACATGCGGGGAGAGACGCTGCTGCAGCCGCTTGCGTATGATTCATCCTCTTTTACCGAACACATCCCGGTATACGGGATGGATTTCAGCGAGATCAAAGGACAGGCGCGCGCCAAACGCGCGTTGGAAATTGCCGCAGCAGGAGGACACAATGTCCTGCTGATCGGGCCTCCGGGTACCGGAAAAAGCATGCTGAGCAAACGTCTGCCCACCATTCTTCCTCCCCTAACCTTTGAGGAAGCCATAGAAACCACAAAAATTCATTCGGCGGCAGGGCTGCTGAAGCCGCATACAACGCTTCTTACCGAACGTCCGTTCCGCGCTCCGCATCACAGCATGAGCGCTGCGGGACTTACCGGGGGCGGACGGATTCCCGTTCCCGGCGAGCTTTCTCTCTCACACAACGGTGTGCTTTTTCTGGACGAGCTCCCCGAATTCAGCCGGAATGCAATGGAGGCACTGCGTCAGCCGCTTGAGGACGGCTGCGTTACCATTACAAGAGTTGGAGGCAAAGCCACCTATCCGAGCGCTATTATGCTGATCTGTGCGATGAACCCCTGCCGGTGCGGTTATTTCGGGCATCCTGAACGCGCCTGCACCTGTCGGCCTGCAGATGTCAAAAAGTATATCTCCCGCATTTCCGGCCCGCTCCTCGACCGGATCGACATACAGATCGAGGTTCCGCCCGTAACATTTGATGAAATGACCGAGGATGCCGAGGCAGAAAGCTCAGCGGTTATCCGCAGAAGGGTTACAGACGCACGCGCCTTTGCGGAAAAACGGATGCGCGAGGCGGGAGATGCGCCTGCTGTCACCGCGCGCCTTACATCGGGGCAGCTCAAAAAATACTGCCGCATAGACGACAGTGCGAAAAAGCTGATGGGACAGGCTTTCCGCTCCATGCAGCTTTCCGCGCGCGGGTACGATCGGATTCTGAGAGTCGCCCGTACAATCGCAGATCTCGCGCAGAGCGAAACCATCGGCATACCTCATATGGCGGAAGCCATACAGCTCCGCTGTTTGGACCGTAAATTTTTTCAGTAACGTTAGATGTAAACAGACAGCGGTACAAACGCGGCTTTCAGACCAAAAACGTCTGCTCTGCCGGAGCCCATTCTGTGAAAGGATATAAGTGACATGCTGTTTTCCCATACGATCTTTTTGTGTGCTTTTCTGACAGGCACCATCGCGCTGTATTATCTGTTTAAAAATCATACCGCAATCAAAAATACTATTTTGTTTATCGTCAGCATTTTTTTCTATGCTTGGGGAGAAAGCCGTTTTGTTTTTGTCATGCTGGCCTCTATTTTGCTCAACTACATATTTGGCTTAGCAATCGGATATGAACAGAGCCGCGGAAAACGCGGCAAAATCTGGCTTATTTTCGGAATCGCCGTGAATTTGGGACTGATTTTTGTATTCAAGTATCTGATGTTCACCGTCCGCTCTGTGAATTTGATTTTTTCGGCGGATTTCGCGGTACCGGAAATCGCCCTGCCCATCGGTATCTCCTTCTTTACCTTTCAAGCGCTTTCCTACGTTGTCGACGTTTACCGAAAAACAACGGCGGCGCAGAAAAATCCGCTGGATCTCGGACTGTATATCGCCTTTTTTCCTCAGCTTATCGCGGGCCCGATTGTCCGGTATCAGACTATCGCGGAGCAGATTCGCTTCCGCCGGGAAACCTGGAAGGATTTTTCCGAAGGGGTGTGCCGATTCCTGACAGGACTTGCTAAAAAGGTGTTGCTCTCCAACACCATGGCGCTGATAGCTGACAAAGCTTTTGAGCTTTCCGACGCCGGTGCCCTGTCCACTGCTATGGCATGGCTTGGCATCGCGGCATATACCCTCCAGATTTATCACGATTTCTCGGGCTATTCCGATATGGCTATCGGCCTTGGCCGTATGTTCGGCTTCCATTTTCTCGAAAATTTTGATTATCCGTACATATCCGCAAGCGTTACGGAATTCTGGCGCAGATGGCATATTTCTCTCGGCACATGGTTCCGTGATTACGTTTATTTTCCCATGGGCGGCTCCCGCGTCAGCAGCCGCGGCCGCCTGCTTTTCAATCTGCTGGTTGTCTGGTTCCTGACCGGCGTCTGGCACGGCGCCTCGTTTAACTTCATGCTGTGGGGTCTGTTCTATTTTGTACTGCTCGCAGCGGAAAAGCTGTTTTTCCCGAACTTTGTCAAATCGGACGCAAAGCATACACCCCTGCAAAACTGTATCGGACGCATCTACACCATGCTCGCCGTTATGTTCGGCTGGGTACTGTTCCGTGCGGAAACCCTTGGTGCTGCCGGGCGGTATTTTCATACTATGTTTTCCTTCACAGAGCCGTTTGCAGACGGACGGTTCCTCATGTATCTGACACAGAAAGCGCCGTATCTGATAGCAGCAATCCTTTTCGCACTGCCAACTGCACCGTTTATCAACCGCAAGCTGGACAGGCTGCGCGAGGGCAGGCGTGCCGGAAAAATAGCAGCCGCTTTCTGCGATGTTCTGTATCCTCTGGCCCTTTCCTCCCTTCTGCTTGTCTGCATCTCCTATCTGCTGAAGGGTACCTATAATCCGTTCATCTATTTTAATTTCTGATACAAGCCGCGCAGCAATACGCTGCCCGGGATTATTTTTTGGAAAAGAGGAGTTTCAAGTGAAGCTGATGAAATCTGCAAAACCGCTGCGCGCCACCATCACGGCCGTTCTGACGCTTTTCATCCTGTTCGGTTTCGGAGTCATGACCGCGGTGAGCAACGCAAAATCACTTATTGCCTTTGATGGCGATACGCTCTCTGATAAAATATCTTCGGAAAAGCAGGCGGTGGAAACCGCCTTTGACACGGGATTTTACCGCTTCGACAGCTTTATCTCCCTCTACGCCGGTGTGCAGAATCTGCTGGGAGCCGACGTTTTCGAAGATACAATGTATACCTACATGATCCGCGACAATCACAACGGCCTGCATTTTTATACGCCTCCCGCTGATGCTTCTCCGTATGCCGACGCAGTGAATCGGCTGAATGAACGTTTGAAGGCCGAGGGTATCCCTCTGCTCTATTTGCAGGCGCCGAACAAATATATTGAGGGATATACGGAATTTCCTCTCGGGATGGACAGCGCGGCAACGGACAACGCGGATACTATGATCCGATTGCTTGAAGAAGGCGGCACAAGCGCCGTCAGCTTCCGCCAGGTGCTTGCCGACATCGCCTTTGATCCCTCTCTGATGTTCTACCGAACCGACCACCACTGGACAACGCAGGCTGCGTTTTCCGCATACAGCTATACCGTTTCCTATCTCAACGAAGCATACGGCTTCGGTCTTGATGCGGCAAAAACACAGGCAGACGCCTGGGAAGCGCTCAGCTTCGACAGTTATTTTCTCGGTTCCCAGGGACGGCGCGTCAGCGCAACGCTGTGCGGTCTTGACGATTACACCTGCCTGCTTCCCCGTTTCCAGACTTCCTATGAAATATTCAATGTGTATGCGTCGGAGGAAACGCCGCAGTGGAAAGGCACCTTCCGGGAAACCATTATTCGTGATCAGCTCCTGCTGTCGGACGACGTAACACAAAACCGCTACGCCTCGTACTTTCAATACGACTTCGGTCATCTCCGCATCGAAAACCGGGAAATTTCAAACGGGCTGACGGTTGCCGTTGTCAAGGACTCCTTTGCCCTTCCCTTCACCGCATTTCTTTCCACTTGCTTTCAGACAACGCATATGATGGATCTCCGCGGCTTTTCCGGCAACCTGACGGATACCCTTCTGGAAATCCAGCCGGACCTTGTCATCATTCTGTACGGAAATGCCAGCTTCTCTCCTGAAATGTACCGCTTTGATACCCTGCTTGACGCAGGCACAACAGTACAATAGCACCTTGAACCGGCCCGCAGGCCGCTGTATGATGAAAAGGCAGCAGTTTTCAGACCGCACAGCCGGCCGGCAAAGAAGCGGATACTCAATGAAATTTTACTGTCGAACATCGAATACTCATTTAAGCATTTCATACATTTCAAGTACAGCATCTGTGTGACTTGGATTGCCGCCGTATATCCTGACTGTCTGTCATATCGGGGCGCGGATCCCCAAAAATTCCTGCCCGCTGCGGCTGGTGATTTCCGGCGGACAGTCAGAGCAGTTACAATACGGCATAAATTAAGAAAAAAGGAAAACCCTGCTCAGCAAGGTTGAGTGAATGTTAATGAAAAAAATATGTGCGCTGTTTCTTGCCGTACTGCTGCTGTTGCCGGCGCAGGCACAAGCGGCAGAAGCCTTGAAGAATGATATAGAAGATGCCGGTTCCGTCCCCTCATATGAAGAATTTGCCGAGGGAATCATTGAATGGGAGAAGCAGCAATACGGAGTTGACTCCGACGCCTCCCTGCTTTCTCCTGCATTATGGGAGGAAAGAGCACCGCAGACGCTGATCTGGCTGGTCTTTGCCATGGAGCGGCTCGGCATATCCGGTGATTACAGCGGCTATCTAAACGCTCTTTCCGCCTGGATTTCTGAAATGTATGAAAGGCCGGATAAGCTCAGTAAAAACAAGGCAACGGAATGGCACCGCGCCGCACTGGGGATTTTAGCAGCAGGCGGCGATCCGACCGATGTCAGCGGAATCAACCTGATAGCGGACGGCATCTACGCCCGGAGCGAGGATGCCCCGTTGGGCCAGCAGGGGATAAACGGCTGGATTTGGGGACTTCTCATGCTCGATACGAAAGGATATGAAATTCCATCCGCATCAAATGTCACGAGGGAGAGCATACTGAACGAAATCATCCGCATGCGGCTTCCCGGGGGCGGCTTTGCGCTGACCGGCGAGAATCCGGATCCGGATATTACGGCTGCGGCACTGACGGCGCTCGCGCCGTACCGCGGCGGAACGGAAATTTATGGGCAGAGCGATGAATTCAGCGGCGCAACTGTGGATATGGTAATCGACGAGGCTGTAGAGGCCCTGTCGCGTGTGCAGTGTGCAAGCGGCGGATTCCGCAATCCCCTCACGGGCGAAAATGCCGAAAGCACAGCTCAGGTATTGCTGGCGCTTACCACCCTTGGAATCGATTGGCAAAACGACAGCCGCTTTATCAAAAACGGTGTCAATTTGTACGAGGCGCTTGCGGCATACCGCACGGACGACGGCGGAATAAAGCATCTGCCGGAGGATGAAGCTGCAAACGCCACGGCAGGCGTCCAGGCGCTCTATACGATTGCGGCTCTCATCCGCGCGGAAAAAGGCCGGAGTTCTCTTTTTGATTTCCGTACCGCAGCAGTCGGCGACGATACAAGCGTTCCGGACACAACCGATACGGAACGCCCGGATTTAGGCAAAGCGGCAGAAGATTCTCCGGTGACCGGAGACGCTGCTGCGGTCATCCTTTCTGCCGCTGCTGTATGCTGCACCGCGTTTTTCTGTATGCTCCGACGCCGTTCCGCTGCCGGACGGTAAGAGGAGAAGCCGCTACCGCAAAGTCTTCTGCCGTGAACGCCTAAGACATAAACAAGGGCCTTCGTGTTTCTAAGAGAAAGGTACAGGTGAAAAGATGAATGTCCGATTTCACGACGAAGTTCCCGATGAGCTTATAAAATTTGTTGTTATTGCCGCCCGTTTTCAAAATAGATGGGTATTCTGCAAGCACAAAAGCAGAGATACGCTTGAGTTTCCCGGCGGTCACCGGGAGATGGGGGAGGATATTCCGACTGCAGCAAAACGGGAGCTGTTCGAAGAAACAGGAGCTGTTCAATACGAGCTTTCCCCTGTCTGCATCTATTCCGTTATCGGAACAAACAGGATAAATCCAAACGGCAGCGAAACCTTCGGCATGCTGTACTACGCCGATATTGCGGAAATGAACGATCTGCCGAACTCGGAAATAGAATGCGTTCTCCTCTCGGAAAGTCTTCCAAAAAACTGGACCTATCCTGAGATCCAGCCCGTGTTGTTAAATAAACTGATCGACTGCGGATACACGGCTGCGCGGCCGGAAGCGAACAATTCATTTTGCGACAAAAGATTCTAAAGGGAAGGAGACGGACATGAAGCTCACAAGCCGTACAAAAAATCTGCTGTTTTCGGCAGCGGTCATTTGTGCTGTCATCCTTGCCGTCTGTTTTATTGCCCCGCGCATTGAAACGGTGGAGGAGCATTATCAGAAAGCGTCTGCCGGAACCAGTTCGACTGAGGAAAATCAAATCCGCGTCACGCTCTCCATTTCCTGCACAGAGGTCTATGAAGCAGCATCTAAAGCAAGCGATCAGCTTTTAAAATCTCTGCCGGACGATGGAATTATACTTCCCGAAACCGTTTTCACCCTTCCCACCGGAGCTACTGTTTTCGATCTGTTATCACAGGCGGCAGGCACATACAGGCTGCAGCTCGAATACGAAGGAGAGGCTTCAAGTGCCTTCGGCAGCGTTTATGTCGAGGGGATCGAAAATTTATACGAGCTGGACGCGGGACCGCTTTCGGGTTGGGTGTATACCGTAAACAGGAAAACTGTCGATACCGGATGCAATCTGTACCGGCTGCAGGACGGGGATACGGTAGCATGGAATTATACACTCACCGGCATACCGGCTGTAAGCGATCCGCAAGACTGACTTCTCCTGTTCTGCCGGTCCGCTTATGCTGCGTTCAATCCGGGATTTCCTTCTCGCTGCGGCAAATGAAGCGGGAAGCAGAAGGGCTTTGATTTATACGGCTATATATCTCATACTCTGCGTGTATCCCCACCGAATCGTTTCATGCCGTGATTCTTTGCCTGCACTTCTGTCTCAGCAAAATTTTAATCCAAAAAATCCTGCCCCGCAAGTTTCGGATGGCAGGCTTTTTTTATATATCTTCAGTTTCTGTGCCTTTGTTCACCGATAAGACATTGCCTATATGAGAGCAGGCCCGTCTCTGCCGATATCGACAGAGACGGACCTGCTTTTCAAAAATATCAGGAAGCAAAGTCAACCGGCTGCGTAAGAAAACTTCAGCGCGGGAGCTTATACCACAGATACCAGAGCAGCGCGGCCGCTCCGATAACGCCTGAAATCACACTGATAACAATGTCTCTCTTTGTCATGGTGAATTCAACCGCCGGATTTATCAGGTGCATTTTTTTTAGTGCAGGCAGCATTTTTTTCAAAAAATACGTCAGCACCATGACCTCAAGAGGGAGCAGTACCAAATTTTTAAGTCCTGAGGACCACAGGTAGACGATATAAGCTTTCCCGCCGAAATAAGCGCGCCAGACAGAGCCGAGCAAAACATTAATCAGCAGATTAACCAGAAGCTTTGAAAGGAATACCCGCCAAAGCGTCACCTGCGAGCGGTATAAAAATATGGCATAAATCATCGCACCGCCGATTGCGGAAAGGATATACCCCGGAAAATATCCGTAAATTGAACCGCCTCCGACCAGATAACTGATCAAATCGACAATAAAGCCGGAGGGAATGGCAATCAGCGGACCGGTTACCATTGAGCAAAGCGCCACAGCGAAAAAGGAAAAACGAATTTGCAGCAAGCTGCCGCCGACCGGGATAAAAAAGGCATCGAGTACGCCGCAGACAGCGCTGAGCAGCGCTGCAACGACAAGCGTCTTTGTCGATGAAAATTCCCGGGCTGCCGCTCTCCAATATGCGGCGCAAAATGGGGTACGGTAAAGGGTGTCCATAAAAAATCCTCCCAGAAAAAATATTTTGCAGTGACAGTCACCGGAAAAACTCAAAAGAGTCTTACCGTGCTTGTTACAGCAAAATATCCTAATCCGAGAGGAAAAGTCTTTCGTTGTAACAGCGGGATGCGATTTTTGCACCGCAGAGCGGAGAGGCAAAGCCTTCGCTTTTTCGTCCGCGGGACAACTCCCCGTTCCCGCGGCACTTTACGCGCAAAAATCTACTCTGTCAACTGTAATACAAATAAAAAATAAACCGGCTGCTGATCCAATGAATCCAGACAGAACCCAGAGACACCTGCCCGGCGACAACGAACAGCAGGTAAACCCAAAACAGCGCCAACGCAAGGCCACGGCAGCAAATTCTTCTCAATTTTTGCTTCCCCTACGCTTTTTTCACAGTATTATCACTTTCAAAACAGCGGGATGCATCCAAAAAAGGAATTCTGCCGCAGAAGCATTTTCAGTTCACGCTATCTTCGTATGTGATTTATTATAGCATAAAATAACATAAATTGCAAGACTTATAACCATAATAAAAGAAATACGGTATCAATTCCGGCTGAATCACATTTTAAGGCTGAAAGCAAAAAAACGGTATTGCAACCGTTTTCTTTTCAGAGATAAATTCATATAGGTAAAAACTTGATGCGAAAATGGAAAATCCATCTAACCGGCTGCCCGGTCATCTGTCCGCAAGCTGAAGATTTCAAATGCTCAAGATATGACAGAAGCATCCCGGCGTTATACCTCCGAAGGAAACGCGGCTTTTTCCGGGAATACCAAAGTTTACTCTTTTTCCTGTTCTTTTCCTCTGGTCACATAATCGATAATATCGCCAAGAAGGTCAAATTTGCTCATCAGCAGCATTTCATCCTCAAACTGAAAGGACAGTTCCGTTTCAATCATAACCACAAGCCGAATGAATAAAATCGAATCAATATTTAAATCCCGCAGGGAATCCGACGCTTTCACCTCACCTTTCTCCAAGGACAAAATATCTGCCGTCATTGCACAAATGCGTTCGCTGATTCCTTCGCCGTTCATATTCATTTTCTTCCTTTCTCACCGGCCGGAGGCTTGTGCCGGCCGCGCTCACGATATCATTGCAGCCTGAAAAATTTATTTCAGCCGTTACTCCATAATCCGCGCTTTTCTATCCAAAGTCTGCAAATTACTGCAGATATATTATAATTGAATAACGCTTTCAGCAAAACAGGCGCAGGCACCTGTTTTACAGTTTTATTGCGCTCCCATCCTCATTTAATATTCTTCAGGGCCGATATGCGGCAGCCTGCCATATCTTTCGGCGGACATTGAGCAAGTGAAACAGTTCTTCGACTGAATGCGGTGCATTTTTCCCGCGTAATTCCGCATAAAATAACGTATTATCTCCCCTAAGCCCCTTATTAAAAAATGTTACAAATTCGTTATATAAATACACTCCGCATCACTTGACAATTTTCGCGCAACGTGGTATGATAAAGACAATCATTTTGGAGAAACTGTGATTTCCACAATCGACAGAGTCTTTCCAAAGCAAATGTTTTGACCACTTCCGTCATGGGAAGTCGAGGCCATACGGACAGCCGGGTCAAATGCCGATTGCCGGATTTTCCGGCTGGCAACTGAAGTTGCCTTATTGATTGAATCGAACGCGGTTCATTATTTTATAAGTTGGTTACTTCATAACCCGCGCGTGTCAAGGCACGCATCAACTTGTGAAACGGTCAATAAGAGTGGTAAAGTAGTATTTGCTATATAGACTCGAACAGCCCGCAGGGTGAAATTGGGAAATGACAGTCTTTTTGTGCGTCGCGCTTTCGGTGACGGCATGGTGTGTCTCCGGTCTGTCAGGAAATTTCCTTTCAAATCATCCAACGCAAGTGATGTGTACCTCAGGTACTTTCATTTGCGTTTTTTTGCGGTCAGAGCCTCATAGAAAAAATCTCGCGGAAACGCTTTCTAAAACACCGGATATGTTCCCGAAATAAAAGATTCTGAAAAAGAGAACAAAGCACCGACGAATTTTCCCGAACTGCCGGGGATACAGAAAAGGGACTGAGATATGGAAAACAAATTGGCACTCTACGGCTTCAACAACCTGACAAAATCACTCAGCTTCAATATATATGACGTATGCTATGCAAAAACGCCGCGAGAACAGAAAAAATATATTGAATATATTGACGAGCAGTACAATTCAGACAGACTGACCAACATCATGACGGATCTGACCGCCATGGTCGGCGCCAATGTTCTGAGCATTTCGAAACAGGATTATGATCCGCAGGGCGCGTCGGTGACCTTTCTGATTGCGGAAAATTCCATGGTTCCTATAAACGACGAGGCCATTGTGGCGCATCTGGACAAAAGCCATGTCACCGTCCATACCTATCCGGAATACCATCCGGACACCTGCCTCGCAACCTTCCGCGTCGATATAGATATTGCAACCTGCGGCGAAATCACCCCGCTCTCCACGCTCGACTATCTGATCGGCAGCTTTGACTCCGACATCATCACCATGGATTACCGTGTCAGGGGCTTTACGCGCAGTGTGACCGGCGAAAAGCTGTTTATCGATCACAATATCACTTCCATACAGGAATACATCGACAAGGAGACGCTTCGGCGTTACGACGCGGTGGATGTCAACGTATACCAAGCCAATCTGTTCCATACAAAAATGCTGATAAAGGAAATCGATCTGCAAAACTATCTTTTTAACACGGATGTCTTTGAAATTGCGCCGCAGACACGTCTGGAAATCACCAACAGCCTGAGACGCGAAATGATAGAAATTTTCAGTGGAAGGAATATATACGGATGATAAAGGAACCTCCTGATACAGAAGCAGAAGCGCAGGAAGCCGGCGGCGCGCCCGCAAGTGATGAAAGCCAGGAGCAGGCGCCGATATACGAGGCGCTGATATCATATAAAAAAAAGCGCGTCGTCCCTTTCGACGTGCCGGGTCACAAACAGGGAAAGGGCAATCCCGAGCTTGTCGATTTTTTAGGAGAAAAGTGCGTTTCCATCGACGTCAATTCCATGAAACCGCTCGACAATCTGTGTCACCCCACCTCCGTCATCATGGAGGCGGAGCAGCTCGCAGCCGATGCCTTCGGCGCCGCACACTGTTTTTTCATGGTAAACGGAACCACCTCTGCCGTACAGGCTATGGTATTGACCGCTCTAAAGCGCGGCGATGAAATTATCCTCCCGAGAAACGTACACAGGAGCGTCATTAACGCTTTGGTGCTGTGCGGCGCAGTCCCGGTATACGTCAATCCCGAAACCGACAGACGTTTGGGCATCGCGCTCGGAATGTCTGTCGGTCAGGTGGAGCGTGCCATCCGGGAGCACCCGTCCGCCAAGGCAATTTTCGTCAACAATCCGACGTATTACGGCATCTGCTCGGCGCTGGAGGAAATTACTGCGCTGGCGCACCGCCACGGCATGCTGCTGCTGGCGGACGAAGCGCACGGAACACATTTTTATTTTGGGCAGAATATGCCGAAAGCCGCCATGCACGCGGGGGCGGACATGGCCTCTGTCAGCATGCATAAATCCGGCGGCAGTCTGACGCAAAGCTCACTTCTGCTGCTCGGCCCTTCTGTCAATGCCGGTTACACGGGGCAAATCATCAATTTGACACAGACGACGAGCGCCTCGTATCTTCTGCTGTCCGGTTTGGATATCTCACGCCGCCGTCTGGCGCTGCACGGATCCGATATATTTCGTCAGGTACAGGCACTGGCCAGATACACGAGAGATGAAATCAACAGAATCGGCGAATATGATGCGTTCGGCCGTGAGCTTATCAACGGCGACAGTATTTATGATTTTGACGAAACGAAGCTCTCGGTCCATACACTGGAATTGGGTTTGGCGGGAATCGAGGTATACGACCTTCTGCGGGACGAATATGACATTCAGATCGAATTCGGAGACCTGGGAAACATTCTCGCCTATCTGTCCATCGGCGACCGCGTCAGAGACGCGGAGCGTCTGATCGGCGCGCTTTCGGAAATCAAGAGAAGATTCCGCCGAATAAAGACCGGACTCCTGACGCAGGAATACATCGATCCTCAGGTGGTAGCAACGCCGCAGGAAGCGTTTTACGCCGAGAAAAAGTCTCTGCCTCTTGAGGAAACCGCAGGCTGCGTATGCAGCGAATTTGTGATGTGCTATCCGCCGGGTATTCCGATTCTCGCGCCGGGAGAAAGAATTACGCCGGATATTATACAGTATATAAAATACGCGAAGGAAAAGGGTTGCTCCATGACCGGGCCGGAGGATCTGAACATCGAACGCCTGAATGTCATGAGCCGGCGACAGAAAGGATAAGCAGCGAATGGAATTGTGGTTTACAGAACGTCATACTCCCCAGGCCAGTTTTTCCATCAAAGTAGAAAGACAGCTTTATTCCGCCCAGAGCGAATATCAGAGAATCGACGTCTTTGATTCCCGGGAATTCGGGCGTTTTCTGACACTGGACGGATATATGATGCTGACGGAAAAAGATGAGTTCATCTATCATGAAATGATTACACATGTACCCATGGCCGTTCATCCCGGGGCGGAAAAAATACTTGTCGTCGGAGCGGGCGACGGGGGCGTGGTGCGGGAGCTGACGCGATACGAAACTGTCAAGCACATCGATCTGGTGGAAATCGATCCCCTTGTCATCGAGGTCTGCAAAAAGTATCTGCCGCAGACCGCCTGCCGTCTCGACGATCCGCGCGTGACCATCACGTGCGAGGACGGGCTCAAGTATATCCGTTCCTGTGAGAATGAATACGATATCATTATCATCGATTCCACCGATCCGTTTGGCCCCGGAGAGGGCTTGTTTACCAAAGAATTTTACGGAAGCTGCTACAAAGCGCTGCATGCAGACGGTATTATGGTCAATCAGCATGAAAGCCCATTCTACGCGGAGGACGCCGCAGCGATGCAGCGCGCGCATAAGCGCATTGTAGAAAGCTTTCCCATCAGCAGGGTATATCAGGCCCACATACCGACCTATCCGTCCGGGCACTGGCTCTTCGGCTTTTCATCAAAGCAGTATCATCCGGTAGCGGATCTGCACGCAGCCGCCTGGAATCTGCGCGGTATCCGCACAAAATATTATAACACCAAGCTTCACGCCGGCGCGTTCGCTCTGCCGACCTACGTAGAGGAAATGCTCCGCGATGTAGAGTAGCTTCGCAGGAAAACAGCCGGAAGTAAACACCCTCTGCCGCGCGAAAACTGTCTGACACACAAAGTAGTGTAAATTTTGTATGAAAACCGTCCTAATTTTACAACAAAGGAAGCTTTCGCTGCGTGAAAGCTATGGTCATAACAATGATAATGCCAAAAAATCACGAAATATTCATAGGATGTGAAAAGGAATACGTCGAAGCGGCTATTGTCTTGTTCGGCGCGCCGTTCGACGGAACGGTATCCTACCGACCGGGAACGCGGTTCGGTCCCCGCGCCATTCGAAGCGAATCGTTCGGGCTGGAAACCTACAGCCCGTACCAGGATGCAGATCTGGAGGAAGCTTCCGTCTGCGACCTCGGAGATTTAGAGCTTAGCTTCGGGAATCCAACCGCTGTCATTTCGGCTGTGGAGGCAACCGCCTCTGAGCTTTTAAAGGATAAAAAACTGCCGTTCCTATTCGGCGGAGAGCATCTGGTAACGCTCGGCGCCGTGCGCGCGGCCTATCAAAAGTATCCCGATTTGCATCTGATTCATATAGACGCTCACACGGATCTTAGGGAGGAATATCTGGGCGAGACGCTTTCTCACGCTTCCGTCATCCGCCGCTGTCATGACTTTCTCGGAGACGGTAGAATTCATCAGTTTGGCATACGCTCCGGGGAGCGCGCGGAATTTGCCTTCGCCAAAGAGCACACCTCCCTGATTCCCTTCGACTTTTCCGGACTTTCGGAAAAGCTGGAGACTCTCAGAGACAAGCCGGTTTATCTTACCGTGGATCTCGATGTTATGGATCCGTCCGTTTTCCCCGGAACAGGTACCCCAGAGCCGGGCGGCGTTTCCTTTGACGTGCTTCGGCAGGCGGTAGAAGCAATATGCCGCCGCACCTCCGTCATTGCCTGTGATATGGTCGAGCTGTCGCCTCCATACGATGCGGGAGGCATATCAACAGCCGCGGCATGCAAGCTGACAAGAGAAATGCTGATTGCCCTGACACAGGCGCGCAAATCCGCAGATGTCCGGAACCAGGCGGAATAAAGTCGGAATTTCTGAATCAAGCTATAACATCATTTCAAACAGAAAGGACAAGCAAAATGGGAAAAGCTTTAATTATCGGGTGCGGCGGGGTCGCCTCCGTTGCCGCGCACAAGTGCGCGCAGAACAGCGATGTTTTTGAGGAGCTGTGCATCGCCAGCCGCACAAAATCAAAATGCGATGCGCTGAAAGACAAGCTGGCGCCGCATACGAAAACAAAAATTACAACAGCGCAGGTGAACGCTGACAATATTGATGAGGTTGCCGCCCTAATCCGCGCCGTCCGTCCGGACGTCGTCATGAATTTGGCTCTGCCCTATCAGGATCTTTCGATTATGGAGGCGTGCCTTATGACAAAAACGCCGTACCTCGACACCGCGAACTACGAACCCGAGGACACGGCAAAATTTGAATATAGCTGGCAATGGGCCTACCGGAAAAGATTTGAGGAGGCGGGCATCACCGCTCTGCTCGGCAGCGGCTTTGATCCAGGCGTCACCGGAGTTTTCTGCGCATATGCACAGAAGCATCACTTCGACGTCATCGACACCATCGATATACTGGACTGCAACGCGGGCGACCACGGGTACCCCTTCGCTACAAATTTCAACCCGGAAATCAATATACGAGAGGTCACGGCAAAAGGCAGCTATTACGAAAATGGGAAATTCATAGAAACGGAGCCGATGGAAATCAAGCGCATATACGATTTTCCCGAGATCGGTCCGAAGGACATGTATCTCTTACACCATGAGGAGCTGGAATCGCTGGCTATCAACATTCCGGGCGTCAAACGCATCCGTTTCTTTATGACGTTTGGCCAGAGCTATCTTACGCATCTTAAATGCCTGCAAAATGTCGGCATGACGTCTATAGAACCGATCCTGTTCGAAGGACGGCCGATTGTCCCTCTCCAGTTTCTAAAAGCGGTTTTGCCGGATCCGGCCTCGCTCGGCCCGCGCACCAAGGGCAAAACCAATATCGGATGTATTTTCCACGGAAAAAAAGACGGCAAACCGAAAAGCTATTATGTATATAACGTCTGCGATCACGAGGCATGTTACAGAGAGGTCGGTTCTCAGGCAGTCGCCTACACGACCGGCGTACCGGCCATGATCGGCGCGAAAATGCTGCTCACAGGCGCCTGGAACAAGCCCGGCGTTCACAACATTGAAGAATTTGATCCGGATCCGTTTATGGAGGAGCTGAACCGCTGCGGACTGCCGTGGAAGGAAAGCTTTGATCCGGCGCCGGTCGATGAATAAGATTACAATATGCCGCAGAGAGGGCGCGCCCTTCCGGCCCCGGAACAGAGGGGGCCGGCGGCGCGCCTGTTTGCAGGAATACGTCTGCCAAGACAAACCGTTGTCAAAACATAGGGGAAGTTCTGCGCCTTTCCTCCAGTCGGACTTTAATTCTATTCTAACCGCTCCGCTTCCCTTCAAAAAAATCAGCTTCATTTTAAAAAGGAAATCAAGGATATGAATACAGACGCATTGCCAACACCGTGTTATGTCATCGACGAGGCCGCGCTGCTCAGAAATCTGGAAATTCTTCGCGGCGTATCCGAACGCACAGGATGCAAAATCCTGCTTGCGCAGAAAGCTTTTTCCCTCTTCGCACTGTACCCCCTCATCGGGCAGTATCTCGACGGAACGGCCTCAAGCGGGCTATATGAGGCACGTCTCGGCCGGGAATGTATGAATCTGGAAAACCATGTATTTTCCGCCGCGTACCGTCCGGATGAAATCCGCGAGCTTGCCGACATATGCGACCATGTCGTTTTCAATTCCCCCTCTCAGCTTCTTGCATATGGAGACACCGTCCGCCGCGCAGGGAAGAGCGTCGGGCTGCGCATCAATCCGGAATGCTCGACGCAGGAGGGGCACGCACAGTACGATCCGTGCTCGGACGGTTCACGCCTGGGCGTCCGCCGGCGTTATTTTAATGCAGATCTTGCTGAGCAAATTGACGGCATACATTTTCATACGCTCTGTGAGCAGAACGCGGACGCCCTTGCCGTAACACTTCGCTCTGTGGAAGATTCCTTTGGCCCGTATCTTGAGAAAATGAAATGGATCAACTTCGGCGGCGGCCATCACATCACACGCGGAGGCTACCGCATTGAACTCCTCGAAAAATGCATCCTGCATATGCAGAACAAATACGGCGTTCAGGTGTATCTGGAGCCGGGAGAAGCGGTGGCGCTCAACGCGGGCTTTCTAATAACCACCGTGCTGGACGTCCCGCCGTATGACGACCGACCATTCGCTATTCTCGATACCTCCGCCGCGTGCCACATGCCGGATGTGCTGGAAATGCCGTACAGACCGCCCTTAATGGGTGCGGGACTTCCCGGTGAAAAAGCCTTTACCTTCCGCCTGGGCGCTCCCACCTGTCTTGCCGGCGACGTAATAGGCGATTATTCGTTCGACGCACCTCTAAAGCCAGGCGACCGCCTGACGTTCGGGGATATGGCCATTTACACGATGGTAAAGAACAACACCTTCAATGGGATGCCGCTTCCGTCAATTGCCCTGCGGAACGGGCGGGGGAACTGCAAGCTTCTGCGCCGCTTCTCCTATGAGGATTTCAAATGCCGCCTGTCCTGAGAGGTCCCTCGCAGCCGTACCGCCTTTGTCGTATAGCTAACTGACACATTTCAAATTACCAAATCTCAAAGAAAGGCGTCCGACAGCTATGAATCGTGAAAGCATCCCGCGAAAAAAAGACCTTTATGCATTTCTGTTTCTGCATGCGGCGCTCGCCGGCCTACTGCTGCTTTTCCCGCTGTATCTCGAAATATCTGCACGCCTGCCGAAATCTCTTACCGCATGCAAAATTCACGAACTTCTGCATATCTACTGTCCGGTATGCGGCATGACGCGGTCGCTGTCGTATCTGCTTGAGGGACGCTTTGCACAGTCATTTTTATCCTATCCGCCGCTGCATTACTTTATTCTCCTGTTTGTCTGTTTTGACATCCGCGCTTTTCTGTGCATCGTTCGTGGCCGGCGTGTGCGTCTGCCGGCAATATCCGCGGCGGCATGGAGTCTTTTGGCCGTCGTCCTTTCCTTTTTTATCATCCGCAACTTACTTCTTACCGTTTTTCATATCGATCCCTTGTGCGATCTCATTTTTTGTTGGCTTTGACAGCATAAAAGAGGATTTGCTCTCCGCCCTTCAATCAAAACTCCTTGATTTTGTATAATTCCGACGGGAAGAATCACTGAAACGATTGATTTTTTTATGTCTTTCGGTTATAATAGGTAAGAATAACGTAACTTCGTGATTCTGCGCTGTAAAATGAACTGTTCCGCCTGCTGGCGCCATTGTGTTCAATTGCCGGCGAATACGACGGTGAAATGCCGCAGTGAACGTCATAACAATTTGGTCTTCCGTATTTCGAATTCCAAATATATTATCGCCGCGACGATCAGACCGTCTCCGTCTCTGACAGCCAGTCCATGGGCTTAAATATTTGTGATATGACTGTCATGCCGCATTCTTTCCGTACAGGGAGCCCTGCTCTCAAATCGACTTGCGGCCAGGCCTTTCAACGAATCTTCTGATTTGCGATGTAGATACCCTGACAGAGGGAGCATCTGTTCTGTTTCAACGACACGGTTCCAAGCGAAACGGAGCGCGCGGACGCGGAACAAATTCAGGAAGAAGGAGCCGAAATTTTCTGTATCACCGGCTGTCTGAGACCGCAGCAAAAAGATGAAGCGGCAGGAAACCGCTCTTTTATTTCAAAATTCGTAAAGACTGGGTGGGGTACGGAAGAATATAAAAGAACCGGCTTTGCCGGCGGTTTTGATCCCCGTAAGCGCCTTCCGCTTTCCCGGCTCTGCCGATATCTCTGACAGACGACGGCGACGTTACTCAATCATTTTTTACGCCTGTAAATTTCACTGTGCTTTAGCAGTACGTTCGTACGCAGAAGGAGCAATATACGCCGAGCCGTGTGCAATACTTCATATTCCATCCGGAAGGCTTCCTCCTATCTGCCAAAATAAAATGCTGCAAACAAAAAGAGGTTATACATGTCAAATTCAACTCACTTCAGCCGTTTCTTCCGTCCGCTCCTTTTGATACTCACCGCAGCAGTCCTTGTTTCATCTGCCTCCTGCGGCATTATCCGCATCAATTTTCCAAAGGAGGACAGCGGTACGCTGACAAGCGACATATCTCCTTCGGATTCACAGGAAATACCGGAGCCTGATCCCGAAAATCTGCGCAAAGAAGCGGAGGAGCTCCTCGCAGCCCTTCCCTCAACGGATATGGGCGGTGAAACTATTATCATAGCGACAGTCAGCACCGCCGCGTTTAAGCCTGCCGCCTCAGACAACGAATGGGACAGCCTGCTGCTGGAACGCAATCAAATGATCGCCGACAAGTTTAATGCCAACCTCGTCTTTTTAGAATACGATATTGAAACGCTTTACGCGGAAGCGGTGGAAGCAAAGACGTCCGAAAACGGGCGCTATATCGCCGATTTTTACGCTATCCCCGCCGAATGGGTCGGTCGGTTTCAGAAGGCCGGGCTCCTTGAGGATCTCCGAACCCTGCCGAACCTGGATCTGGATGCGCCCTATTTTGACACAGAAGCGATGGAGGCTGTTTCGGCAAACGGCAGGACCTATGCGGTCATGGGTGATTTTCTTTACAACCCTGACAATCTCTACGGTGTATACTTCAACAAGGATCTGCTTCAGACGTGCGGGCTTAGCAGTCCGTATCAGGCAATGGAGGAAGGGAGATGGACATGGGAGACATTTTTCAGCATGGCCTCCGCTGCGCTGACCGATGTCAACGGCAGCGCAACAGGCGCATACGGCCATGCTCTGTCCGGCTGGACGGATGACGAATTGGAAGCTCTTCTGCTGGCTTCCTCAGGGCTTCAGCTCGTATCGTCCGGAAAGGATCAGACACCGGTTCTCACAGACAACACGGAAAGCCTGCAGCTTCTGGCAGATGTCATGCATATGGCAATTTACGGCAGCAGCACGTCCGCTGTTCCCGCAGGAATTCTTTCGGATACGCCGGTCATCGGTCTTTTTTGCCAAAACAAGCTGCTCTTTCTTATCGATACCGCTGCCAGGATGTCTCAGCTCTCCGATATCAGCGTCAACTGGGGATTTTTGCCGCTTCCGAAAATCAGCGAAACACAGGAAGCCTTTTCCTCATATGCGTCAGAGCGGACGCCTGTGCTGACAGTTCCGTCAGGCTGCTCCTCACCGGAGATTAAAGGACAGATTCTGCAGGCGCTGTTTGCCGCCTCCTATTCCTATATCGAACAGGAATATCTTGCCGACCGGCTGGCCTATGTCGTCCGTGACAGCCGCTCTCTGGATTCTCTGGAGATCATCGGCCGCTCCGTCTATTACGATTTTGGCGCCATTTTCGCCCCGGCATATACAAGCCTTCGGTCCGCAACGCTTGCAGCGCTTTCAAGTGCTGCCGCTTCCGGCGGAAGCGTCTCCGCCTACAGCGACAGATACCGGGATGCAGCAAATCGGGAGCTTGCCGAAGCCTTTTCTGCCGTCAGCCAAGAATAGAATACTCGTACCGGAAAACGGGCGCTGCTTCCGTGGATTTGACGCCTAAAAGAGACGCAGACATTCCGGATGATGACAGGCCCTCTTTAGGGCCGCCGTATAAAAACGAACAAACCGTACAACGCATCAGCGTTTACAGATTTCTGAAAGGAATGACGCTCTCATGCTGAAAGTTCTGCACTGCGCCGATATTCATCTCGACGCTCCCTTTTCCCTGTACAATCCGGAAATCTCCGAAATTAGAAAAAACGAGCTGCGCGGCGCCTTTTCCTCCATGTTTCTGCGCGCCAGGCAGTGGAACATCGATCTCGTGCTGATAGCCGGCGACCTGTTCGATCACGCCTCTGTCCAGCCCGAAACCGTAAAGATGCTGAAAAGGGAATTTGCCGCCATCCCCGGCTGCCGCTTCGTCATTTCTCCAGGCAATCACGACCCTTACACGCCGTATTCAAAATATGCAACGGAAGACTTTCCAGACAATGTTTACATTTTCCGCGAGGAAACGCCCTCCTTTTTCCGTTTTGACGACATCGGCGCAACCGTGTGCGGATATGCTTTCCGCAGCCGTTCCCTGCCATATTCACCGCTTGAAGATTATACGCTGCCGGAGGACGAAAATATACGTATCCTCTGTGCTCATGCAGATATCAGAAATGCGGATTCTCCGTACGCACCGCTGAGGCGCGAAACGCTTGAGCGGCTGCGAATCGATTATGCTGCGCTCGGTCATGTCCACAATTTTGAAGGCATTCTGAGAACAGGGGGAACGTATTACGGCTATGCCGGCTGCTTTGAAGGACGAGGCTTTGATGAACCCGGGCTCAAGGGCGCGGTATATGCAGAGCTGACGCGGCGCGAGGATCGAACGGTAAATGCAGATATTAAGCGCATTCGTTTTTCCAAAAAGCATTACGAAAACGATACCTTAGATATCAGCGGAGCCTCAGATACGGCGGAGGCTGCGGCACGTATACGCGAGCACATCCAGAAACACAGGTATGATGAGGATACAGCGCTCCGCGTCACGCTGACTGGCAGCGTTTTGCCTTCGCTGATGCTCCGTGAGGATACCATAGCGGCACAGTTACCGGCGCTCATGCAGTTTGAACTTTGTGATCGCACGACTCCCGAAACCGATATTCAGGAACTGGAGGCGGATCCGACCATACGGGGCGCGTATTACGCATGTCTGAAGAAAAAACTCACAACCGGCAGCGAGGAGGAGCGGGAAATCGCCCGGCTTGCGCTCCGCATGGGCCTTGCTGCTCTGGAGGGCGGCAGCGCTCTGTAAACGAAGAATGGAAAAATGCGGCTGTGATATATACGAAAAAATTGCATTTTTTCAGTCGTTCAGCCAATCGCCTTGCCATAAAACAAATCGGCTACATAGGATGGCATTAGCCAAATGCATTCAGGGCCGTATCTAACGTCTCCTGCGACCTTACAATTTTTCCAGCCAAAGCCCGAACGCCGCATGTAAGAATTACCAAAGGGCGAAATCTACCAGCAAACTAACACCTGACGAAAGGAGCGGCTGTCCCATTGAAGAAAGTACATACAAATTGGGAACGCCGGTAAAGTCATGACCGTCGACAGCATCACCATTAAGAGTTTCGGCATGATAGAAGATAAAACATACACCTTTGCCCCTGGGTTCAATATCATTGAAGGCAGCAATGAGTCGGGAAAATCTACAATCTGCGCTTTTTTGCAGTTTGTTTTATACGGATTTTCAGCCCGATCCGGCGAGCGGGAACAGTGGCTGTCTCCGACGCGCGGCACAGCGGCAGGCAGTTTGGACTGTCATACGGGTGCCGGAGAATATCTGCGTATTGAACGGGCAGTCCGTCCGGCTTCCGATGTATCCGATATAGCAAAAAAAGCCCCAACGTACCGGGAGAGCGTTCGCATTCTCGATCTGCGCAAAAATGAACAGGTATATGAGGGGAGAAATCCGGGGGAGCTTCTTTTCGGCGTATCTGCGGACGTTTTCACCAGCACAGCCTTTGTCAGACAACTCGGAAACAAGCAGATCGGAGACAAAAGCGTAAAGGAAGCGATAGAGAACATACTGATTTCCGCCGACGAGTCCGTTAGTACACAAAGCGCACTGAAAAAGCTGGATGAGGCACGCGTTTTTTATCTTCATAAAAATAAAAAGGGCGGCCGTATCTTCGAGCTAGAGGCAGAACGGGAGCTGCTTGAGAAACGCATAGCGGATTCGGAACAAAAAACGGAGCAGCTTTCGGATATTACAACCTCGCTGCGCAAGCTGGAGAAAGACCGGGAAGAAAAAATAAAACGCGCGGGATATCTGCAGCGTCTCCGGGACACGTATGAAGCTTATACGGTTTTTCAGCAGAGCGAAGGACTGACCGGCTTGCAAAGGAAAGCGGAAGCTGCTGAAAAAAAAGCCAACCAGCTCCAGGAAAAACTGTTCGGCTGCGGAGAGCTGCCGGAAAGTACCTATACAGAGCAGCTTCGGAGATACAGCTCAGAAATCCATCGGACGCAGAATGACGAGCTGCGGTGGAAGGAAGAGCTGCACCGTTTGGAGGTTTCCGAAAGGCAGGACAGCCTCAGAGAAGATCTGCTGCAAAAATTAGAGGCCTGCGGCGGCAGCGGAGAGCTGCGTTCTTCTCTTTCGTCGCATCGCACCAAACGGCTAATCTGCGCTGCGTGCGGCGTTCTGTTCCTGATTTTCGCATGTCTCTGCGCTTTGTTCGGTCTCATCTTTCATATAGCCACTGTCAGTCTGATCGTTATATTTTCTGCCTCTCTGGCAGCAGTCGGCGCTTTTTTCCTTAACAACCGTTTTAGGCAAAGCAAAGCGATACGGGATATTTTGGAAGCCTTTTCCTGCGGAACGGAAAACGAACTGGAATTGTTTTTTGAGGAGGCTTCCATAAACGGCGAGCGGATCCGGCATTACGAAGAATCGCGGGCGGACTGCAGAAAGAAAATAGAGGAATGTGCCATAGAACGGAAGCGCATAGCAGAGGAGGCTGCAAGCCATCTCAATCGTCTGCAGCCATCGGACGGCGGAACGGTTTCAGCAGACAGCCTGACAGCGGAACGGATCGAAAATCTTGCAGACAGAATCGGCAAGGCTCTGAGCGATATCCGGCAGTTCCGTTCGGAGGCCGCCCAGTACCGTGAAACCTGTAAAACCCTCAAGGAAACGATGCACTATACAATAGCCGAGGAAAAAACGCTGAGAAAAGATTTTCAGGAATTATTTGAAGGTAAAAGCTACGGAGAAATTGATATTGACCGGATATGCCGCGAACTGGATTTCTGCAGAAAATCCGTGCAGCAGCTTGAAGAACAGATATTAAGCCGCAAGAGCGAGGAGGTGAAAATCGGCGT
Source organism: uncultured Eubacteriales bacterium (assembly GCA_934526185.1). Lineage (GTDB taxonomy): Bacteria > Bacillota > Clostridia > Oscillospirales > CAG-272 > CAKTAA01. The sequence continues at coordinate 26,018 of CAKTAA010000020.1, forward strand.
ATCCCTTGAAGACACGGAACAGCTCGAGCGTTTTTACAAAGAAATTTGCAGAAAACTGGAAGAATACAGAAAACGGTACAGAGCATGCCTGCTGGCGAAAGAGTCATTGACCGAGGCCTCCGAGAATCTTCGGAAAACCATAGTGCCGCGGCTGTCAGGACAGGCCGGAAAATTAGCCGAAACGATGACGGGCGGCAAATATCAAACAATGAAAATTGATACGGCGCTGGACTTTACCTGTCATGACGGTCGGCAGGATTATAACCCTGAGAAGCTGAGCGCCGGAACGCAGGATATCATGTATCTCAGCCTTCGGATGGCGCTGGCGGCTGTACTTTTCAGGCGGGAAAGCGTTCCCTTAGTTTTCGACGAAAGCTTTGCGCAAATCGACGAGCACCGAATCAGAAGCATTATGCAGCTATTATCGGATATAGCAAACGAAAAAAAGCAGATATTGGTCTTTACTTGCCACAAAAGAGAGGCACAGTTCGCAGCGCTCAGCAGAAAGGGAACTGTTCAAAAGCTATAAAACAAAGGCAAACTTTTTTGTTCAGCAGGCGGCAGATTCCGCTTACTGAACAGCGCACCTCAGCCCTTATGGAGCGCGTGTCAGCTCCCGTGTATCCTCAGCATACAGACGGCTTTCCACTTTTCTGTTTTTTTAATTAAATTTACAAATCCTTCAGAAAGTATCCGTGCTGCTTCGGTTTTTCGCAGTACGTGAGGAAGAGGTACATCATGATGGCAAATCTGTCTATGCTTGCAATAGATCTCGGCGCCTCTGGCGGCCGCGGAATCATCGGCTCATACAACGGAAATGCGCTTTCTCTGAACGAAATCCACCGTTTTTCAAACGATCCCGTGTACCTTCAGGGGACGCTGCACTGGGATATTCTGCGCATTCTTCACGAAATCAAAACGGCTCTTGGCAAATGTGCGCGGGATATTCCCGATTTAACCGGCATCGGCATCGATACCTGGGGCGTGGATTACGGTCTTCTGGATTCCAAAGGACGTCTGCTCTCCAACCCTGTACATTACCGCGACAGCAGAACCTCAGAGATGCAGCAATACGCCTTTTCCAAAATGCCGCGCGAAAAAATATACGCTGAAACGGGCCTGCAGTTTATGGATTTCAATACCCTGTTCCAGCTTCTGGCAGAAGTGCGCGCGCAGTCATCTGCCTGGCAGGAGGCGCACCGCCTTCTTTTCACTCCTGATCTGCTCAATTATTTTCTCACCGGAGAGCAGCGAACAGAATACACGATAGCATCAACCAGTCAGCTACTCGACGCGCAGAGCCGGACATGGGCAAGTGATATAATGGACACGTTCGGCATACCAAAGCATTTATTTGGAGACATTGTGATGCCGGGAAGTGTTGTCGGACCGCTTCATTCACAGATTCAGGAGGAAATCGGTGCGCTCTCCGCAAAAGTCACAGCCGTAGCCTCACACGACACGGCAAGCGCGGTCGCCGCCGTCCCCGCCTCCGACAAAGATTATATCTTTATCAGCTGCGGCACATGGGCGCTGTTAGGCACAGAATCTGATACTCCCATTCTTTCCGGGGAAGCAATGAGCCATGAGCTGTCCAACGAGGGCAGCTTCAGCGGTATCCAGTTGCTTCGGAATATCATGGGCCTGTGGCTTCTTCAGGAGTCCAAACGGCAGTGGGAGAGACAGGGGCAGCGGTATACTTATGACGAATTATCGTCACTCGCCGAAAGCGCGCCTCCCCTCCGAAGCCTGATCAACCCTGAGGATTCCCTTTTCAGCGCACCCGGCGACCTGCCGTCGAGAATCCGTCAGTATTGTAAGGGAACCGGACAGCCGGTTCCGGAAAATCCGGGCGCTGTTGTCCGCTGTATCTTTGAAAGTCTGGCCCTTTGTTTCCGCCGCGCAATGGACGGTATCAATCATTTGAAGCAGAAAAACGCTTCCTGCATACATATTGTCGGTGGCGGCGCGCGGGAGCCTCTTCTGTGCCGCTTTGCCGCAGATGCCTGCGGCATTCCCGTTCACGCCGGCCCGATAGAGGCAACAGCAATAGGAAATATCGCTGTTCAGGCTATCGCGGCAGGAGAATTATCCGATCTCGGACAGGCACGGGAACTGATCAAGCGCTCCTTTACCGTCACAACCTACGCTCCGGCAGAGCCGCGTTCCCTCTGGGAGGATGCGTACGGCAGATTCCTTGAACTGCCGAAGTGTTAAGATATGAGACCGTTTCAGCCTGAGCAATTTTTGGAAATCTGCGAAAAAACGATCCGTTTGCCGCGACAGAGAAACACCATAGGTACATTAAGCGAAAAAACACTGCACGCAGTTTTGAAGCAGTATTATGAACCCTTTGCCGCTATGCACGAAATGAAAATCGGCAGATACATTGCGGACATCATCAATGAGGACGGCGTTCTTGAGATTCAGACAGGAAGCTTTACCGGTCTCAAAAGGAAGCTGGAATGCTTCCTGCCCGTAACAAACGTTACCATCGTATGCCCTGTGGTACATCACAAGTGGATTAGCTGGCTTCAGCCGGAAACCGGTGAAATTGTATCAAAGCGCAAATCGCCGAAAGCAGGCCTTGCAAGCGATGCCTGTTATCAGCTATGCAGTATACTCCCCTATTTGACGAATCCCAAGCTGACCATTTGTCTGCCGCTTGTAGATGTGGAGGAGTACAGAGCCTTAGACGACCGGAGCAAAAGCAGAAAACGCACTTCACACAGAATAGAACAGATCCCTGTAAAATTAGTCGGAGAAGTGCTTCTGCATTCGCAGCGGGATTATCTCCGACTTGTTCCGGAGCTGCCGGACGGTACGTTCACCGCCGTCTCCCTGGCGTCTGCTTTGAACCGCTCCGTCAAACGTACCCGTCCGCTCATAACTGTTCTGGAGACGGTCGGCGCGGTTCGGCGCGCTGGAAAAGAAGGCCGGCGAATCCTTTATGAATTGTATCACGGTTTAGGAGACGAAAATTTCTGATATATCAAATGGCGGAAAGCTCAAAGAAAGCGCGGGGCATCCATTTCCCCGCGCCTTCTTTTCATTTTGCTTTTAACTTTCGTTTCTGTCTGCTTGACATTTTTTATAACCGCCGCGCATATGATAATGATACAATCGGCCGGTAAGGACTCTGCCGCGGTTTGCGCGTCAAAGCTGATCCCTGTAGAACCGGAGCGCTGACGGAAAGGCATAATCCGCAAGCAGCGTTTGGCGGTCAGCCCAGACGAAATCACCGCAAGTCTCAGCGCATTCCACAAGATACCCGCGCATATGCCACTCAAGATGTGTGAAAACATGTTTGCTGAATCCGATATCGGTCACGGAGAAGGGTTCCAGCGCCTTTGTTTTCTGCAGAACCTCTTCTCCCGTCAGATCACCGTCATAGGCCGGAAATTCCCAGAGCCCTCCCAAAAGTCCGTTTTTTGGACGCTGCCTTACAGCATACGCATTCTCTTTTCTTAGAAGCAGAACCGTTTTTTTCAGGATCTCTCTCTGACGCAGCCTGTTTTTGACCGGAAGCTCCTGTACAATTCCCTTTGCATATGCTTCGCAAAGAAATGAAACCGGACAAGCTTCGCAGCGGGGTCTTCCGTTTGGAATACAGACCACCGCACCCAATTCCATCAGGGACTGCGTATACGACGCGCAGTCGCTTTTTGGATATACCGGTCGGAGCGCGTCCGCCACCATCCCTCTGACAGGAGGCAGGGATATATTGCTCCGGTCTCCCGTAATGCGGGTTATAACCCGCAGGACATTGCCGTCAACAGCCGGCTCCGGCAACCGGAACGCAATGGACGCGATGGCTCCGGCAGTATATGGGCCGATGCCGGGCAGCCTGCATAACAGACGGTAATCAGCCGGAAGCTCCCCGTTATATTTCTCTACAATTTCCACAGAGGCTCTTTTTAAATTTCGTACACGGCTGTAGTAGCCCAATCCCTCCCATAGCTTCAGCAGCAAATCATCCTCCGCTTCTGCGAGCTTCGCGGGACTGTCAAGCCTGCCGACGAATCGATTGTAATACCCGACTACCGTTTCCGCGCGCGTTTGCTGTAGCATAACCTCTGATATCCAAACATGATACGGCGTTGCAAGCTCCCGCCAGGGAAAGCTGCGCGCATTTTGATGATACCAGTAAATCAGAGGTGCGGGGAGCTGGGCTAACTGTTCCGTATATTTGAAAAATAGGTTTTCTTTTTCCGCCATTTGCCGCTGCCTCCTGCTTCCGACACTGTTCAAACGATCTCCCTTTCGGCACTCAAAATACCGTCCTGTTCCCTCAGACTCCTGTCGGCAAGCCTGTGCGGTATGTATTTACAAAGCGGCTTCCCCGCCGTCCGGTTGGTTCGGGCTGACAAAATATATACTTTTTTGACCATTACAAGTATACCTGAAATTATACCGTTTTGTCAAGCCGTTTCACCTCTGCCATTTTTTTATTTTTAACTTTTTTTACCATTAAAATAATAATTTCCTGTAGAAAATTCACGGTATTTGTGTTATAATATAGAGAACATGAGTTTGCATTACTGTAGGTTTTTGCTCACCTGCTGCAGTTTCGCTTTCACATAAGCCGCTGCTTCATTTTCTTTTCGATAAGATTTTTGAAATTTTCTGAATGAATTACTTTTGAATACTTCCGTAAGAAAGTTTCAAAGATAAAAAATTAATTTCCTTACAAGTCATTTTTTATCGAAAACATTTAACAGATATCTCATCTGCTTTATAAATCAGAGGCGGCTGTCGCGTTCCCGACGCGTTCTGTTTTAAATTTACTGGAAAGGATTGCACCCTTATGATATCCATCGGCGTGGACGTCGGCTCAACAACGCTTAAATGCGTTGTTTTGGACGAAGAAAACCGCATAATTTTTCATATTTATAAGAGACACTTTGCACAGATAAAGGAGAAGCTTGCTGAGCTGCTGGAAAATATCTGTGAGGTTGTCGGAGACAGTGTTTCCGTGAATCTGGCGCTTTCCGGCTCTGCGGCTATGGGCATTTCCGAAAGCTGCGGAATTCCTTTTGTTCAGGAGGTCTACGCCACAAGAACGGCTGTTGCAAAGCTGGCTCCCCAAACAGACTGTGCAATCGAGCTTGGCGGCGAGGATGCCAAAATTTTATTTTTTGGCAAAATTCCCGAGGTCAGAATGAACGGGAGCTGTGCCGGCGGCACCGGTGCTTTTATTGATCAGATGGCCACTCTCCTTGATCTGACACCGGACGAGCTGAACAGGAAAGCCGCCGGCCATAAAAAAATCTATTCCATTGCCTCGCGGTGCGGCGTTTTCGCCAAGAGTGATATCCAACCGCTTCTGAATCAGGGGGCAGCAGCCGAAGATATCTGCGCCTCCATTTTTGACGCTGTCGTCAATCAAACAGTTGCGGGACTGGCTCAGGGGCATAAAATTGAGGGAAATATATTATATCTCGGCGGGCCGCTGACCTTTTTCTCCGAGCTGCGCGCTGCCTTTGACCGCACGCTGAACACAAAGGGCGTGTGTCCGGAAAACTCTCTTTACTACGTTGCGCTCGGCGCCGCGCTTCTGGCACAGGAGATTCCTGCAGTGCCTTTAAACGATATACTGAACGATGTCCGCGTGCACAGCGGTGATTTCGGTACTTTCCGTGCGCTTCCTCCGCTTTTTGAGGATGAGGAAGCCTATCAAGAATTTTGTGACAGACACGCCTCTCACCGAGTAGCAACCGTTGATCCCAAAACATACAGCGGTGACGCATACCTCGGTATTGACGCGGGTTCCACCACTGTCAAAGGCGCTCTAATCGATCCGGACAACAGACTGCTGCTTTCCTTTTACCAGCCGAACGGCGGAAACCCCATCCCGCTGGTCAAGCAGTTTCTTGAAACGATTTATGAGAATTATCCGGATATCCGCATACGGGGCAGCATCGCCACCGGCTACGGAGAGGAAATGTTAAAGCAGGCGTTCTCCATGGACGGCGGCATCGTAGAAACCGTAGCTCATTTCCGTGCCGCTTCCCACTTTCAGCCGGAAACCGATTTTATCATCGATATCGGTGGTCAGGATATCAAGTGCTTTCAGCTCAGAGGGGGAGCAATTGAAAATATTTTTCTGAATGAAGCCTGTTCCTCCGGGTGCGGATCTTTTCTTCAAACTTTTGCCAACGCCATGAATCTTTCTGTCGAAGAATTTGCAAAACTCGGGCTGTTCGCACGCCAGCCGGTGGATCTCGGTTCAAGATGTACAGTCTTTATGAATTCACAGGTCAAACAGGCCCAGAAGGACGGTGCTACCGTAGCCGACATTTCCGCCGGCCTCTCCATCAGCGTGGTTAAAAACGCGCTCTATAAGGT
>CAKTAA010000021.1 GCA_934526185.1 uncultured Eubacteriales bacterium
ACGAAATTGAAACAAGCGTTAAAAAATCGCTGGAAACCTGTGTTAAGATGTTTGAGCAACCGTCAAATGACATACATAAATTCGGTTATGATGCTTATGATGTGTTAATTCAGGGCTTTGAACTTGGCGAAGAAGAGTATAAAGCGAAGTGTGAATGCGATCAGTTCCATATAGGTTCTATGCAGGATGCGCGCCGGGCGGCGTATATATACCTCTCAGCTCAAGCGTAAACCTGCTTGAAGGTGAAAACAAAGCAAGGATTGAAAAAGCTGCAGAAATTTATAAAAAAATGTTTGATAATTTAACCGAAGCAATTCCATATGAAAAAACAACCAGCGTATTTAATGATAATATCATTTATGCAAATTCGGTATGGGATGAAAAAGAACGCCGTGATTTGGTCAAAGCATTAAAGGAAAATAAAGATTTAGAGAAACAAGTACGTGTAATTATTTCTGAAATTCTTTCTAATCGAAAGTTATGAATACATTGCCCTGTAATTCAAGTATAAGGGCACATCAAGTCTAAAAAGATTTTCAGCGGGGGAAATATCAAGCCTTCGCTGAAAATTGTTTATGCTTGTATCATTTATTTTTATATATTTAAACAATGAATGGATTTGAAAGGACTAGACAAGATATGGAAATTGTGTTTCGGTATTATCCGGGCGGTAAAACACGTGCTTTGACTTTCAGTTATGATGACGGTCTTAAAGAGGATGTTCGGCTGCTTGAAATTATGAACCGGTACGGCATTCGCGGAACTTTTCATTTGAATTCATCATGTATTGGGAGTCAGCGCTGCGTTTCAGCGGAGGAAGTAAAAACGGTATATCAAAACCACGAGGTTTCATGTCACTCCATGACTCATCCTTTTTTGCAGCAGATTCCGCAGGAAGGAATCGTGACACAGATGTGTGAAGATCGGCACAGGCTGGAACAGCTTGTTGGTTATCCGGTCAGAGGTATGTCCTATCCCTATGGTCAATATGATGCAAACGTTATCGCTGCCCTGAAAGTACTGGGAATAGAGTATTCCAGAACAGTAAACGCAACGCTCGGTTTTGCGCTTCCTGAAGACTTTCTCCAGTGGCATCCCACATGTCATTGCAAACAGGATCATCTGGAACTCTACAAACAGTTTTGCGCTCCGGCGCCATATGCACATATGAGACTTTTCTATTCGTGGGGACACAGCGATGAATGGAACGGTCAATGGGATAAAATAGAAGAGATCTGCAAGACCATGTCTGCGCATCCTGATATATGGTATGCCACCAATATTGAAATTGTAAATTATATAAAAGCCATGCGTGCACTGCGCTTTACCTGTGATCAAACGATTGTATATAATCCGTCTGCGATATCTGTATGGATTGCCGCGGACAATACCTGTGTAGAAATTAAAAGCGGTGAAACAAAGAAGCTGAATTAAAGTTACCGACAGGAAGTCATCGCTAAAACCCTTTGACTCGGCGGGCCGTTTGTAAAACAAATCGGAAATTGAACAGGGAGCATTGTAGTTGTTATAGGTAGAGCAATAGAATGATAATTTCTGAGCTTGATGAAATTTTCTATATAAAAATTGTTTTATTTTCTAATATAAATAAAATAACACTAACGAAGAAAAAATAAGAAAAAAGATCCGCATTTTGTTAATACGGATCTTTTGCACAATTATTTGGATTTTTCGGCAATAGAACATTCGCAGCTTCCAATTTCCGCGTCGCAGCCGCAGGTGCGCGCGATATCGCCAATGCTTAGGATGCCGACCAGCACACCGTTGTCCTCAACCGGCAGCCTACGGATCTGATACTCGCTCATTAAACGGAGCGCTTCGTCAACTGTCGTGTCCGGCGTAACCTTCGCCGGCGCTTTCGTCATGATTTCCGAAACCGTCGTGTTGTGTAGATCCTTGCTTTGGGCATGACAGCGGATTACCATATCTCTGTCGGTTAAAACACCGGTACAGCACCCTTCGCGATCACAGACGGCGACAAAACCAATATCATATCTGTCCATCAGCTTTGCGGCATCACGAACACTTTCATTCGGAGTGCAGGTGCATAATGTTTTGGTCATGATGTCGCGGACTTTTTTGTCTTGCTTCATAACAAACTTTCCTTTCTGAATGATATGAAAATGCGGGCGAACGCATATTTGTTCTCCGGAACCTATTGTCACCAGTAAGCAACGAATTTATACGGTTATAAGGAAAGTTTACATATAGATGAAAACAAAAATCCAGATGGTAGCATCAAGGAACAAATAGTGAATGCAGTTGCTTTTTGGGCATTATGTATTAGATGACGTAAAAAAAGGACTTCGGTAAAGAGAACGGGCGGCTGAAGTTCTCATATGATAAACTATAGAAAAGTGAGACAAAAAATATTTGCGGAGATGCGGCTACAAGCCGCATCTCCGCAAACTGCGTATAGCACAAAATTTCTCAGAGCTGCTGCGTTTGTTTTTTTGCCAAAATTTCCGGCGCTTTATCCATCTTTGAAAATTTGATGCTGCCATCTTCAGCTACCGCTGAAATATGATCTCCGGAAGAGAACGCGCCCTCAAGCAGGGCGGAAGAGAAACTGTCCTCAAGCTTACGCTGAATGGCTCTGCGGAGCGGTCTTGCTCCGTAAACCGGATCAAAGCCTTCCTTTGCGACCAGTTCAATTACAGATTGATCAAAATCGATATTGATATTCATATCGGCGATACGCTGTTTGACCTCGGAAAGCATGATATTTGCAATTTTGCAGATATCCTCATGGTTTAAGGCGTTGAAGATAATGATTTCGTCAATTCTGTTTAAAAATTCCGGGCGGAACGTATCCTTTAAACTGGACGTCACAATTTTCCGTATTGCCTCCTTATCCTGTATATCTTTATCGCGTTCTGCAAAACCGAGAGATTTTGGCTTTTCTGTAATGTTTTTTGCACCGACATTAGAAGTCATGATCAAAATTGAGTTTTTAAAATCAACCTTTCGCCCCTGTGCGTCCGTGAGTTGTCCGTCCTCAAGAATTTGCAGCAGAAGATTAAAAATATCAGGATGTGCCTTTTCAATTTCGTCAAATAGAACGACGGAATACGGATGCCTGCGAATTTTTTCTGTCAATTGGCCTCCCTCGTCATAGCCAATATATCCGGGAGGTGAGCCGATTAACTTTGAAACGCTGTGTTTTTCCATATATTCAGACATGTCGATGCGAATCATAGCTCCGGCATCACCGAAGAGTATTTCAGAGAGTGCTTTGCACAGTTCCGTCTTACCGACGCCTGTGGGACCGAGAAAAATGAAGGAACCGGAAGGTCTTTTGGGATCCTTGAGGCCGATGCGGCTTCTGCGAATTGCACGTGCTATGGCATCGACTGCGTCGTCCTGGCCGATAATCCTTTTTTTTAGTGTATCCGCGAGGTGCAGGAGTCTCTGACCTTCTTCATTTTCTAACTTTTTAATAGGAATACCGGTTTGCTGGGTAATGATATCCGCGATATCGTCGGCGGTAATCTGCAATCCGTCGTCATGCCTCGTTGCATTCCATTTGTCGCGTTCGGCATTTCTCCGCGCTTCCAGAGAGGAGATTTCGTCACGGAGAGCAGCGGCCTTTTCAAAATCCTGTGCCCGAATGGCTTCCTCTTTGCTGCTTTGCAGAAGACGAATTTCTTCATCCAATGCTTTCAGCTCTGAGGGAGATGTGTAATGGGATATACGGATACGGGAGGCCGCTTCGTCAATAAGATCGATTGCCTTGTCAGGCAGATATCTGTCGTTTATATAACGTCGGGAGAGATTTACCGCCGCTTCGATAGCATCGTCACAAATCTTTACCTTGTGATGCGCTTCATATTTGTCTCGTAGTCCGAATAAAATGCGGATGGCCTCCGCTGCCGATGGTTCTCCGACCGTGACGGGTTGAAAACGTCGTTCGAGCGCGCTGTCCTTTTCTATATATTTCCTATATTCAGTGATAGTCGTTGCACCGATAACCTGAATTTCGCCCCGGGAAAGCGCGGGCTTCAGGATATTGGCTGCATCGATGGCTCCCTCCGCAGCTCCCGCACCTACAATTGTATGAATTTCGTCAATAAAAAGAATGATGTTCGGATTTGCACGCAGTTCCCCCAACACACCCTTCATGCGTTCCTCGAAGTCGCCTCGGTACTTGGCCCCCGCCAACATCGCGGACATGTCCAGCGTGACTATTGTTTTATCTTTAAGCGTTTCAGGGACATTTCCTTCGACAATTCGCTGCGCAAGGCCTTCAACCACAGCCGTCTTTCCGACGCCTGCTTCGCCGATGAGACAGGGATTGTTTTTCGTTCGCCGTGAAAGAATCTGAATCACGCGTTCCGTCTCCGTGTCACGTCCGATAATGGGATCAATTTTTCCATTCTGCGCCATGGAACACAGGTTGCGTCCGAACTGACTGATGGTTGGTGCATCGGCAATGGAATCTGGCGTATCCGGTTCCTTTGCCTCCTGCGAAACGCCAGGGGACGCGGGAACATCCTCTGGCATCGAACCCTTTAAATAAGCGGCAAGATCGTTAAAAAGTTCGTTTGCCGTTACATTTTGGGCTGCTATCAATTTTGCCCCGATAGATTGAGACTCCTCAAGAATTCCCAACAGCAGATGCTCCGTGCCAATATAATACTGACGAAAACGGTGAGCCTCAATTGCTGCAATTTCAATGATTTTTTTAGTACGCGGCGTCAAATCATATACACCGCCGGTACGCATTCCAGTCTGTGCAGATAACTGCTGAATCAGTCCTAACGTTGTTTCTGCAGTTATTCCGCGTTTGTAGAGAAGCTGCGAAGCAATGCCTTCTTTTTCTTGGAGGAGTCCGAGAAGCAGATGCTCCGAGGCTACATAGGATTCGCCGAGTGCCGCGGCTGCTTCAAAAGCATGATTGATAGCACTCTGTGCCGTTTTAGTAAATTTGTTGTTCATATAACCATTCCTTTCGGGATTAATAGGATATGCTGTTTTGAATGGAAAATACAACTATCGGCCGTTCTTTTGCTTGAGACAGAAGTCTCTCAAATCTCTTTTGCTGACATACGTCGTTTGAATTCCTCAAGAAATGCATCGTCCGGTTCGAATTTTATCATGCCGTTTTTTCCGTTGAATTCAAACAGATAATAGTAGGTGTTTTGCGGAAACATATTTTGACAGTAATTATATTTTTGAGAAATGTGACCGAAATTCTGAGGAATCGAGGAGACCTTGTCTGCGGCAACGATTCCCAACGCTGTTTTGAGCGTCAGATTGCATACAATGGTGCTGCGGCGCCCTACGGTTTTGACAACAATAAAGTTGTCATCCTGCAGCTCATAGTGATAGGCAGTCATGCCAAAACGGATCAAAAACTGAATGCCAAAGACAAGGGAAACAAAAAAAAGAAACATAAGAACGCCGCGAAAGGGGATAGCGGAAAATGTAAAACCGTAAGAAATCATGGATAGAATGAGAAGGAACACAGCGGTGATTTCGCCCGCCCGGTTTGTTTTTGGAGGTTTGTATTTCATGATTTGGTGACCGATAAATTTTCGGTCTCTCCTTTCTATCGGGCTTTTCGGGGAACAGCATATCCTGCCGATATGATGCATAAGCATAGTATAGTATAGCGAAAATTACAGTTTAATATGCAAGACGATTGATATGACAGTGTATACCGTGTTTTCCGATATCGATGATTCCGTAGGACGGCATACCGTCGTGCGGCTGTGAAATGCTTCCGGGATTGAATAATATAAGTTTTTTTGCGCTGCTCTCATCTGCAATGTATTCGTTATAAGCCAAATGGGTGTGGCCAAAAAGTGCCAGATCGGCACCGCTTTGAACGGCGCTTTCCGTAAGATGCGCAAGCGTGGCCTTGACGGACAAAATATGTCCGTGACACAAATAAAGCTTTGCATTTTCCAAGGATAACAGGCGAAGCGGAGGGAGCTCCGGCGTGCGGATATCACAATTGCCGGCTACAGCATAAAAGGCAAGCGATGCATACAAGGGACGGAGAGCCAAAAACTCAGCCGCACCGTCTCCCAGATGGATGGCACAGTCAGAACAGCGAGCCTGTATATCAAGGACACTTCGAATATTCCGAACTGTACGGTGAGAATCTGAAAAAACTAAAATTCGCATGATATAACGCCTTTCGGCAGAAATTCTTTAAAATTTTAAAATATTGGTGGCAAAATATTTTTTTACACATACAATAGCTAATGAAATTCATTATGAAAAGAGGAGCAATATGGAACTGAATAAAAAGACAGTAGACAATCTGCTAAAACTTGACGATCACACATTGCAGCAGAAGGTCAGGGATATAGCTGTGGCAACTGGCGTGGACGTACGGAAAGCCGACAGTGCTACCAAAGATGTACGCAAAATCCGCCGGAAGCTGGAAAATATCACCGACTCGGATATTCGCCGCGCCATAGATACCCTGGGAGAAGATAATGTCAATGAAATTATGAGACAATTGCGGAAATAAGCGAAGCAACGACAAGAGAAATGGGGAACTGTGATGAGTCAGAAACAGAACGACGATCAATTTTCTGATAAGCTGGGCAGCATTCTGTCAGATCCGGAAATGATGCAGAAAATTATTCAGATGGCATCCGCTCTGAAACAGAATGAAGAGGGAAGAGGCACAGCAGACAGCGGACGTGAACCGGAAACAGAACAATCCTATCATGTCGATGATACATCTGATGAAGAGCAGGCGGCGGAAGATGAGATCCCGGCAACTTCGGTTTCCGTGTCTCCGCTGCCTCCGCTTCCCCATTCCGGCGGTCCGCATCATCGAGATGCTAACACAGAACTGCTGAGAGCGCTTCGGCCATACCTGAGTTCCAGACGGCAGGAAAAAATCGATAAGCTGTTGAAAGTGATGAAGCTGACAGAGATGACTGAAAGTATGAAGCGCTATTTGTAAAACGAAGAAAAGGGAGGAGTAGTTCGGGCGGAGCCGAGCGAAGACAGCACTATGTACAGTCGGAATTTCGATGACCGTGAATCCGGAGGACAGGACGGCGGATTGCGGTCGCAGCGGGATCGGGAGATTTCCGGACGTATTCCCGCAGACTATAACGGAGAAATGTTAAAAAAGAGAACGCCGGAACCCTGTGAAGAAAAGCCTTCTTGCGCTGTACAACAGGAAGAGGTACGATGCAGTACCTGCGAGCGCCGTATGTCCGAACCGGCTCCGTGTCCGCCACAAAGACCATCGAAACGGCGGGGTTTGCTCGGTGGTCTGTTCGGCGGCGATATGGAAACAGACGATTTGCTTCTGCTCGGTCTTGCATTTTTGCTACTGACCAATAACCGCGACAGAGACTGCGACGACGGAGAACGGGACGACATATTTTTACTTTTAGCCATGCTGTTTATTATCGGTATGTAAAAATCTGAAAAATATTTTACATAAGATTAAGGTATAGCAATTGAAAGTTAACGGAAATTGCAAAAATATAAAATACAGACGCAGATGTTTCGCTGTTGAAACATCTGCCTTTTATTTAGGAAATATGTATGCAAACTGCGTTAAAGCGGCCGGCTAATTGAATTATATTTTATACGGTTATTCATATAAAATATTCTCACCCTTGCATCTGTTTCTATGTTTTAATTCAGTAAAAAAACCTTTGACAGATAGTTTTTGAGAAACAGCGAAAACATTCCCTTTTTTGTACATCAATTTGCCGCATTTCGGCAGGCAGCCTTTTTCTCGGCCCAGTTTTTTCTTTTCAGCCATACCTGAAAATATACCGCTGCATTTGCAGAAGCTTCTCAGTATTTTTGTTCAAATGTTCTGCGGCAACTTGAAACCATGCAATCAAACAAATCTGATCTTTGTCAAATTCTTTTTTCAAATCTTACTCTCTAATATGAAAACATGATCATTTCAGAAAATCAATTCATTTAACATAAATCATTTTTTTTTTGTTCCTTATTGGAACCCGCGTCTGATTTTTCAGTCATTTCTACCGAAGGACTGTTCATCGGCGCATCACTTCTCGTAGGAACGTCCGACGCTGTATTATCTTTTTCATTTGCCAAACCGGTATAATCCCTCGTTTTTTTGCTGTTAAAAAAAACATAATTTATGATACCGATGACTACGGCTACACAGAGAATAATGACGGAGGAACCGATTTTATCCTCGGAAAGCATGATGGCAAGTATGCCCAGTATGCTGCATATAGCATAAAGAATCGTAACAGATTGCTTTTGATTCAGTCCCATATCTATTAGTTTATGATGCAGGTGTCCGCGATCTGCAGAAAAGGGACTCTTTCCATGTAAAACGCGGCGGAGAATGGCCAGAATGGTATCCACAAGCGGAAGGCCGAAAATGATCAACGGAATTGCAAAGGAAATGACTGCTGTAAATTTAAAAACGCCTACCACTGACACCACAGAAAGCGTATACCCTAAAAACATAGAACCGGTATCGCCCATGAAAATTTTTGCAGGATTGGAATTAAACGGAAGGAAGCCGATACAGGATCCGGCAAGTATTGCTGTGATCATCATTATGGAGGTGTCTGCATGCAGAATAGACACCACCAGAAGGGAAACGGAACAAATTGCAGATACACCGCAGGCAAGTCCGTCAAGTCCGTCAATCAGATTGATGGCATTGGTCAGTCCGACAATCCATATCAAAGTAATCGGAATCGAAAGCCAGCCAAATTGTATATAAGTGCCGAATATGTTGATGTGTTCAATAACAATTCCCTGCGAAATAACAATGAGCGCCGCAAGAATCTGACCGCCCAGCTTGACAAAAGGATTAAGCGAAAAGATATCATCAAGAATTCCGCATATAATGATAACGAGTCCGCCGAACCATATGGTCAAAAGCTGAGGATTATAAAGAAAAAATATCAGCGAAGTCAAAGAAAATGCGACAAAAATCGCCAGTCCGCCGAGAAGAGGCATAGGTTTATTATGCATCCGGCGCGCATCCTTCGGGATATCCACTGCGCCCAGCTTGTATGCCAGAACGCGAATGATCGGCGTAGAAGCAAAAGCTATGACTGCTGCACATAATACGGCCAACAGAAGCTGAATATAAATATTATTCATAACAATCCTTAATCTTGCGCCGCTTTTTTGGCGCTATTCCTTTCGGAGAATAGAGCACCCCTTTTGAGTGTATCGTGTATAAATTTGAAATGCCGCAGCTTCAGGGAAGCTGAAAGAAGCCGACCTTTCTGTATACCTTCGAAAGCGTGCGCCGCGCCAGTCTGCCCGCTTCAGCGGCTCCTGTGCGCGCAATCTCTTCAAGGTATGGTTTGTCAGCCATCAGCCGCGTAAAAGCATCGCGGATCGGTGAAAGACCATCCGCGCATACCTCTCCGACAGCCAACTTGAACGCCCCGTAACCGACTCCCTCAAATTCCCGTTCGATATCCGCATAACTTTTTCCTGTAAAACAGGAATAAATGGCCATTAAATTTTTAATGCCCGGTTTATCTTCACTCAGTGTCACAGACGTGCCGCTGTCGGTGACGGCGCGTTTGAATTTCCGGATGATGTCATCCTTCTTGTCTAAAATAGCAACCCAAGCATTCGGATTTTCGTCAGACTTGCTCATTTTTTTCATAGGGTCCGCAAGGGACATAATTTTTGCGCCGGTATCCGGCATATACGGCTCCGGGACGGTAAATGTGTCGCTGTATACGGAGTTAAAGCGTCCCGCAATATCGCGTGCCAGCTCAACATGCTGCTTCTGGTCGATGCCGACCGGAACCAGATCCGCCTGATAGAGAAGGATATCCGCAGCCATCAGAACCGGATAGGTGAAAAGGCCTGCGTTTATATTGTCCGCATGTTTTGCACTCTTATCCTTGAACTGCGTCATGCGTGACAGCTCGCCGAACATCGTATAACAGCTTAAAATCCATGAAAGCTCTGCATGTGCGCTCACGTGGCTTTGAATAAACAGGGTGATTTTATCGGGATCCAGTCCCGCCGCGATATAGAGCGCCAGCGTCTCCAATGTGCGTCGGCGAAGCTCCGCCGGATTTTGTCTGACAGTCAGTGCATGCATATCTACCACGCAGAAAATACACCTGGCATCGTTCTGCATCTGAACCCAGTTTTTAATTGCGCCGAGATAATTGCCGATGGTTAAAGTTCCGCTCGGCTGAACACCGGAAAATATAGTTTTTTCTTTCAAGTCCATGGTCAGAATAGCTCCTTTTCCGCATAGCGGCCTCTTATGGTATTTTTACGACGGTCTGTATAACCAAATTAGTTAGCCAGCATTTCCTTCGCCGTCCCGGAAAGGAGCTCTACCCCTTTAATAATTTCTTCATCCGACGGTGTGGAGTAATTCATGCGGAAGGAAGAAGAAGGTGCCTCTTCATCGCAGTTGAAGGCAACACCGGGCACAACAGCGACTTTCTTTTCAATCAATCTGGCAACAAATGCTTGAAGCGGGACAGAATCAGGAAGTGTTGCCCACAGGAAGAGTCCGCCCTCCGGACGCGTATATTTTACATCAACCGGCATGGATTTGTCAAGCTCTGAGAGCATCAGAGCGCATTTACGGCGGTAAAGCTCGCGGATAGAGGCGACATGAGCATCCATATTGCACTCGGTCATATAGTGGTAACATAGCATCTGGAAGAACAGATTGGTGTGAACATCGGAGCATTGTTTAGCTACGACAATTTTTTGCATGATTGACTCCGGCGCACAGAGGAAGCCTACGCGCATGCCCGCAGATAGAATCTTAGAGAAGGAAGAGCAGTATACAACAATTCCGTCGTCGTCCATGCTCTTGAATGTGGGAAGCTCCTCGCCGGAAAAGCGAAGCTCACCGTAAGGATTGTCCTCCAGAATGATGGTGTTGTAACGACGTGCAAGCGCATATACCTGTTTTCTTTTTTCCAGAGACATACAAGTGCCGGAGGGGTTCTGGAATGTCGGAATTAAATAGAGCATCCGGACGTTCGGATACGTCCGCAGCGCCTCCTCAAGCTTTCCGACGTTCAGGCCGTCCTCTTCCATCTCAATGCCGACCAGCTTCGCGCCGTTCGAGCGGAAAGCATTCAGCGCCCCTATAAAGCTCGGATTTTCACAGATTACGACATCCCCCGGATTGCAGAGAACACGACAGGTAAGGTCGATACCCTGCTGCCCGCCGGTTACAATAATTGTGCTGTCAAAATCACGTCCGATACCAAATTTGCAGCTAAGTCTTGCAGAAACAGCCTCACGCAGCGGCGTATACCCCTCGGTGATTCCGTACTGAAGAGCCGCAGCCGCTTCCTTTTGATAGATATCCGCGGAAATCCGCGCCAGTTCGTCCGCAGGGAAGGAAGCGGGAGAAGGATTGCCGGCGGCAAATGAAATAATCGTAGGATCCGTCAGACTTTTAAAAATCTCGCGGATGGCGGATGGCTTCATGTTTTTCATATTGTCAGAGATATGATAATTCTTCATTTATCAAATTCCTTCTTTCGTAGTAGTATATTTATTACGCAAAGGTGCACTGTTAACATGCATCATGCTTTTTTGGCCTGTACGATGAGAAAATCAGGTTTTAGAAACGCTCTTGACAGATCCGGACGCTTTTCAAGCGCCCATGCCTCCGGGGTTGGCTCTGCCACTTGTTCAATTATAAATCCGCTTTTGGCAAGTGTTGTTATCATTTCACCTACAGTCCGATGATATTTCACAACGCCGCCGACAAACCAAAACGTCTCACGCCGGCCGCTCTGAATGTAATTTGAAAAAGTATAGGATACGCAACGTCCGTTGTCATCCCGGTTAAAATGCCCGTTTCCGTCCAAGGTAGCTGTAACAATCGGATGCTCCTGCGAAAACAGCAGTTTTCCTTCATTCCGGAGAAGCTTATAAATGCTGTAGGACAATCGTTCAAAGTCTTTCACATAATGAAAAGCAAGTGAACTGTAAATAAAATCAAACCGTTCGTTTATCCATTCAATTTCACTCATATCCATATGCAGATATTCAATTTGCGGAGCGCTGGATTCCTCGTTTGCCGCATGCAGCATTTTTTCGGAGATATCGACGCCGACAACGCGTTTTGCACCGCGGCTGACAAAATCGAGACAATTCGCACCAAAACCGCAGCCGAGATCAAGCACAGCTTTTCCGTGCAGATCAGGAAGCAGCTTTTTCATTGCGGGCTGCTCCACAAGATCGTTAAAACAGTCATCCCGCCGGCGCAGCGCTCTGTATTCTGTAAAAAACACTTCGTCATCGTAAATTTGCCCCATACATACCTCCAGTCTTTGAAACGTTGTTTAGCTTTCATTACATCCGCTTGATGGATTCTGGAAATATATCTAATATTTTACCACAAATTATGAGCTGTTTGCAAGTGAAAATGCAAAAAAGTTGTGAAATCATAAATCTTATCATTGAAAAATTGGGAAAAGTATGATATACTGTTCGCCAATGAGAGAAAATAAAATTCAGTTGCCGCGAAAATTACGGGAGGCGTTATGGGAAATACAGAGGAAAACAGCATAAAGCTCAGTGAAATTATCGGAGAATTTGCCCTCGAATCGATTTACATGCCGCGGGCAGCCGAAGAAATTCAGGTCGTACGGAGTGATCTGAACCGTCCGGGACTCCCGCTAATCGGTTATTTCGATCATTTTGAACCGGAAAGAATACAGTTAATCGGAAATGTGGAATATAAATACCTGCAATCCCTGTCAGAATCTGAAAGAGAACTCAGCATCTATCGTTTTATGGAAAAGAAACCGGTGGCTGTTATCCTCTCATCCTCTCTTGTGCCGTTTGAGGGAATACTGAAACATGCGGAGAAATTCAGTGTTCCGGTTCTGCGCACTTCGCTTTTGACGTCGGAATTTATGGCGGCGCTGATTGCGTTTTTGAACGTAGCGCTCGCGCCATGCATCACACGCCACGGCGTGTTGGTCGAGGTTTACGGAGAGGGAATTCTGATCCTTGGCGACAGCGGTGTCGGAAAAAGTGAAACCGCTATTGAGCTGGTTAAACGCGGTCATCGGCTCATCGCAGACGACGCTGTAGAAATTAAAAAGGTTTCTGCAAAAACGCTGGTCGGCACTGCGCCGGAAATCATACGGTATTTCGTAGAGCTGCGTGGCATCGGTATCGTAGACGTGCGCCGCATCTTTGGTATGGGCGCTGTCAAAGAGACGGAAAAAATCGATCTGGTCATCAAGCTGGAGCCATGGATTCAGGGAAAAATGTACGACAGAATGGGACTGGAGCAGGAAACCACCGAAATTATGGGACTGAATATTCCGACAACGACCATTCCGGTCAAGCCGGGACGCAACCTCGCCATTATTCTCGAAATTGCAGCGATGAACAACAGACAGAAAAAAATGGGCTACAATACTGCGGAGGAATTCAACAAGCGACTGATGGGACAGCTTGGTATTAAAGAATCATAATAAAATTTGTCAACGGAACGGGAAACCCCGTATGAAATATAAAAATCAAGGATATGTACCCTGAAATATTTCCAGGGAAAGAGGAGGATTTTACAATGTATTACATCGGAATTGATCTTGGGGGAACCAATATTGCAGCGGGCATTGTAGACAGCCAGTATCGGATTGTCAAAAAGGGAAGCACACCGACAATGCCGGAGCGCAGCGCCGAGGAAATTGTCAAGGATATGGCGGCGCTCTGCAAGCAGCTTATCAGCGAGGCGGACCTGACGGTAAAGGATGTTGCCTATATCGGTATCGCAACACCTGGCGTAGCTAACCGTGACGACGGCGTAGTGGAATATTGCTGCAACCTGCCGTTCCGTAATTTCCCGATTGCCGAAGTTCTGAAAAAGTATATCGACATTGATAAAGTTTTGATAGAGAACGACGCCAACGCTGCGGCAAAAGGTGAAGCTGTGGCGGGCGCTGCCAAAGGATACGCAAATTCCGTCATGATAACGCTGGGCACAGGTGTCGGCGGCGGAATTATCATTGATCATAAGGTTTATTCGGGCTTTAATTATGCCGGAGCTGAGCTTGGCCATATTGTAATTGAACATGATGGTGTTCCGTGCAGCTGCGGACGCCGGGGCTGTTGGGAATCTTATAGCTCAGCCACGGCTCTTATACGGATGACACGGGAAAAAATGATAGAAAAGAAAGACAGCCTTATGCATCAGATGGTGGAGGGAAATTTAGATAATATCAGCGGTAAAACCGCATTTGCCGCAGCAAGAGAAGGCGACAGCGCGGCACAGGAGGTCGTAGATAAATACCTGTCCTATCTGGCGTGTGGAATCGGCAATATCATCAATATTTTCCAGCCGGAGGTCCTGTGTATCGGCGGCGGAATCTCCAATGAAAAGGAGAATTTGCTGAATCCGCTTCGTGAACTTGTGGCGCATGAGCAGTACGCGCGTGAAGATATGAAACGGACAGAGCTGCGGATTGCCACACTGCGCAATGATGCGGGCATCATCGGCGCTGCTGTACTCGGTCTATAAGGGGAGAAGCGAAGCGCGGCTGGAAAAGGAACGAGCCTCGCTTCGCTCCCGTTTCTTATATGGACTGTCCGGTAGCCATGTCTCATTATCTTTCAAAAGACATAAAAGGCAATTGCAGAAATTTCGGATTAAATAACAGCAACCGAACAGCAATCCCGTGCTTGTTCCATAAGGTTAAGATGTTGCCGATTGCAAGCGTTGTGGTATTATTATAAGCCGCACGGAACGAGAGAAATTTATCCGGTACAAAGAAAGCGTCATCAGATTGAAATGTTTGCGCACGGTCACGGCACAACTTAAAAAAACACATAAAAAACTAGATGTCTACCGGGCGACAAGCGTTATGCCGTCGACTGCCGTCAATTATGGCGGTTGTTCAAAAACGCTTGTATAGAAAGCAGGTTGTCTGGAGCATCATTGCGTATACCTCTCATACGAAAAGAATCGGCATATCGGATTCTTTGAATTCGTATAAAACACATTAAATATTTAGAAATTGGGGGCTTACATGGGACTGTCCTATAAAATATTGCTGAAAACCAACAACTGGTTTCCCAAAATTGTACATCCGTTAAATTTGGAAAATGCCGGTGCCGAAACCTTTGCGCAGTGGCAGTATATCAAGGGCTATGATACCATCCGCCTGTATATGGATCGTTTCACAACGGATGAAATGTTTGCCGGCAAGGATGTACTTGACATGGGCTGCGCAGCAGGCGGTAAAAGCATGTATTTTATTTCGCTGGGGGCAAAATCGGTAACAGGCGTCG
Organism: uncultured Eubacteriales bacterium; assembly: GCA_934526185.1. Taxonomy (GTDB): domain Bacteria; phylum Bacillota; class Clostridia; order Oscillospirales; family CAG-272; genus CAKTAA01. The sequence continues at coordinate 15,259 of CAKTAA010000021.1, forward strand.
ACATTGTAGAGCATTATGAGGAGAAGGCCAACCGCATGGCTGAATCATTGGGTATGCTGGATCGTTTTACTTTCGTATGCGCATCCGCATATGCGCTTCCAATGGCTGACGGAAGTTTTGATACCATTATCATGAATGATTTTATGGAGCATGTGGATAAACCGGACGCCGCGCTGAAAGAGGCTATGAGACTTGTAAAACCCGGCGGGCGTATCTATATTAATTTCCCTCCGTATTATCATCCGACGGGCGCACATCTCAGCGATGCAATTAACATTCCGTGGGTTCAGCTTTTTTACAATGAGCAGGCACTGATTAAAGCTTATAAACACTTGATTTCGGGCGTACCGGATGAGAAGGAACGGCTGGCTCTTCGGTTCTATACCGATTCGGACGGCATTGAGCATATGGGATATATTAATAAAATGACACTTAAAAGGTTTAAAAATATGCTGAGGGAACTAAATCTGATGCCGTGCTATTATAAAGAAATACCATTGCGGCCATATTTTAAGCCGCTTGCAAAGCTGCCAAAGGTCAAAGAACTGTTTGTAAAAATGGCGATATGTGTTCTTGAAAAATAAATCTTTTATAATCTTTATTTTTCAGAGCAGCAGAAATATTCGATCTGCGTTACAGATTAACACAAAGATATTTTTTGTATTTTAAAATTGATTTTTTATTCTTAAATTTTCAAGGAGAAAATTAATAAAATGAAAAGCGATCAATGCATTGCGCTGGGATGTGACCATGGAGGTTACCAGCTTAAATTAGTGATTGAAAAATATTTACAAAATATGGAAATACCGTATAAGGATTATGGAAGTTACAGCGAAGAATCCGTTGATTATCCGATGTATGCTCAGAAGGTTTGCGAAGCGATTACAGCAGGTGAATGCGCTCTGGGAATTCTGGTATGCGGAACCGGTATCGGCATGAGCATAGCGGCAAACAAATACAAGGGAATTCGTGCCGCCTGCTGTTCGGAACCGTATAGCGCAAGACTGACGCGCATGCATAATGACGCGAATATACTATGTATCGGCGGCCGTGTGGTCGGAAGCGGGACCGCTCTTGATATGGTCGAAGTATTTATCCATACCGATTTTGAAGGCGGCCGCCACACAAAACGCATTGCAATGCTGGAAAAAGATTGATTTACTCCCCATCTTTTTCAAGGTTTTTTTATACAATAAACGAATGAAGAACCAAACAGTGAAGAGAGAAAGCTGAAAAAGCTTTCTCTTTTTTTTTATTTATCTTATCATAGTACCAAAAATAAAAAAACAATGTATGCTTTTATAATCGAAATATATATAAAAATATATGCTTATATAGTTTGCGTTGGTAATCTCATCCTTCGAAAATTGCTTTTACGAAATTGCAGACGGCAGCGCAATTCGACATACAATTCATATCGTCCGTACTATAATAGGAGTAACAAAAGAACAGAAGCTGAGGTGATCATGGATGGGGTATCAGGTGATATACGGAGATGTGCTGTTTCTGATCAACTTTAGTATGGATTTTTTAACCTTATATTTGGTAGGAAAACTTTGGCATATTCCCGTAAAGGTATTGCCTGTAGCCGTCGCGGCGGCTTTGGGAGCTGCTTCGGCGGTAGCAGCCGTTATATTTGCCGGTTTCCAGGTTATTTCTGTAGCTATACAGATAGCTGTATCTTTGTTGATGTGTTTCATAGCTTTCTCTATTAAAAGTGTTCGAACCTATATAAAAATATTTATTTCATTTTACATAATCGGTCTTTTGTTCGGCGGAGGCATTACGGCGGCCTATTCGCAGATAGGTAAATTCGTAAAAGCAGACTCGCTTCCAGAAGGAATTGTGCAGAGCCGCCGCGGCGTTTTCTTTTTGGCCGTCATGTTACTGTTTTTGCTGATGTATGGTATCTCACGGCGATTTGTTCGCAATGTTTCAACGGCGCCGGTCAATACGGTGGTAAATATAGGCGGACGCCGGATGCTGATAAAATGCATATCCGACAGCGGTAATCTTCTGACAGAACCGATATCAGCTCTGCCTGTAATTGTCTGCCACGAAAGCGTACTGAATCAACTGCATATTACACGGGAGGAAATAGCAAAAAAATTCCCGTCGCGTTTTCGTGTCATTCCGGTGGATACGGCAAACGGCAGTTCGCTGATGTATGGAATATTATCAGACTCTGTTGTATTTGAGCAGGAAGGAAAAGAAACTGTAAAAAAAGCAGTTATCGGATTTTCAGGCGCTGCGGGACTTCTTCGTATAAGGGAACAGTGCGCCGGTGTTGTTCCTTCTGTGTTGCTGCAATAACGATTTGTACAAGTAAAAAAACATTTGGATCCGGAGCAGTTTTGCGCACCGGCCGGCAGGAAAGGAATGAGTTTGATGCTTGAAGAAAAAAACGTGCGTCATAAAATAAGCGAATTGCTGAATCGAACGAATTTGCGGATTCTGGTCGGAAAAATGCTTTCCAAACGACATGAAAATTCGCTTTTATATATCAACGGAGCGGATACGCTTCCGCCGCCGCTGACAAATGAAGAAGAGAATAAAATACTGAGTCAGCTTGAAGAGCATCCGGAGATGCGAAAAATATTAGTCGAAAGGAACCTTCGTTTGGTGGTTTTTATCGCTAAAAAATTTGAGAATACGGGAACAGGACTGGAGGATTTAATTTCGATTGGAACCATTGGGCTTATCAAGGCAACAAACACATTCAAAGCAGAGAAAAACATTAAACTGGCAACGTACGCTTCCCGCTGTATTGAGAATGAAATTCTGATGTACATAAGAAAAAACGGTAATACGAGGCAGGAGCTTTCCATAGACGAACCTTTGAATGTCGATTGGGACGGAAATGAGCTGTTGCTGTCTGATATTTTGGGCAGTGAAAACGATACGGTCTCACAGAACATAGAATGCGACGAAGAAAAAGCAATGGTCTATGCAGCGCTGCGAAAGCTGAGTAAACGGGAGCAAAAGATTGTTGACCTGCGTTTTGGCATTACTTCGGGCGAGGAAATGACACAGAAGGAGGTTGCGGATCTTTTGGGAATATCGCAGTCATATATATCAAGACTTGAAAAAAAGATCATCGCCAATTTAAAAAAGGACATCGGCAGCAGATTATAATGAAATAAAATTATCGCCTGCCGTTTATCAACTAAAGAGCCTTTGGTCCTTATTCAATTGAGACGGGCAGTTTTTCAAAGCGAATAATCCCATTCAGGTTAAGGACACAGCGTGGCTGTGTCCTTATGTGGTGAAATTGGGAAAACCGTGTGAATATTTTAATAAAATGCTTGAAATTCCTTTCATTTCTGTTACAATGGTAATACTATGTACAGATACTGCTGATTTTGGACAGACATCCGATACAGCAACAGACTGACAAAATGAGAAGGGAAGGAATCCGAATACATGGAAAAAGCAGGAAGAGTTTCTGTGTATCCGGAAAAGTGCAGAAACATGAATAAATTCGGAAAGATAAAGGACAGGTACAGATTTTGGAACACAAAACTGGTAATTTTAAGCGTTTTAGCAGCTTTTATCATTGCTGCGCTGGCAGGCTGCGGCGCAAAGATGCCAAAGGGTTATACAATCCAAAAGGAGAAGCTGCTCTTTGTCAGTGACAGGGAAAATGATCTTACAAAGATTGTACTTGACACGAAATGTTTGGATCACAGCATAGAGGGAACGGTATACACCTCAATGCAGGCGTTGGACAAAACCGCTGCCGCTGCCCTGACAACAGGCAAGGCTTTGTTTTATGTGACAGAATCGGGTGCAGAGCAGATTGCCGGAAATGTATCGCTGTACAACATGGCGGCATCCGGTGACTCTGTTGCATATATTGATGCAGAAAGCAGTCTGTATCTGTATAACACGAAGGACGGCGAAACAGAAAAACTTGCAGAAACTGCAGAGGGCTATCTGGCAATTTCGCCGGACGGTAAAACCGTTCTGTACGATGTATTTCAGGACGACGGGTATTACGAATTATATCTGTATCACAACGGCGAGACCACGCTTCTCGGTGAAAACCTGTTCGGTCTAGCAGTAGCTGACAAAGCTTCCTATATTTATGTATACGATGCGGAGCAGACTCTGTATGTGATACAGGACGGTGCAAAAACAACATTGGGCGAGCGGACAGAGACGACAATGCAGAATCCTTTTGTTTTCAACAGGGACCTCTCACAAATCCTATATAACGCTTCCGAAAGCGTTTATATTTCGCAAAACGGCGGAGAGGGTAAAAAGGTGGCGGACAATATTCAGTACGCGCTTCCGGTGACACCGAATGCGACCGGTATGATGTATAGATACGAAAAAAACAGTACTGTGATTTTTCAGATGGAGACTTTCGGAGGCGCTGTTCTTATGGATTCCAATCAAAAGCTTCATACCCTGAGCAGCGATACGCTTGAAGAAACAGGGATCGCATTTCAGGTGGAGGATGCGACCGTTTCCGCAGACGGCAGCCGTCTGCTGTATATGAAATTAGGAGGGATTCACACGTCGGATATGAAAACGCCGGAGGAAACGAAAATCGTTCAGGGAATCTCCGAAGCTGCCGCTTTTGTAGTTACGAAAAACGGAAAAACGCTATATTACTGTGAAAGCGACGGCACCCTGATGCGCAGAGCAACCGACAGCGAGGATGAACCTGAAAAGATAGCCGAAGATGTGATAAAGCTGTATGTAACGCCGAACAAGGACACAGTTTTGTTTGTGACTGGCTCACAGAGCACCGTTGAGGGAGAACTGTATGCGGTAAAGGACGGCGGAACGGCGAAAAAACTTTTGGATAATGTAGCAACTGTCGAAGTGTACTATCAGTCGGTTTATTGTTATGTCAATAACGGGACGTCTTATGATTTATACGCTGGAGCCGGAGACGATCGGTTCGATATGCTCATAGAAAACGCTATTGTTATCAATTGAAATATGTTCAACAATCATAAATAGCATTTTAAATCAAGATAAAAGCTTTGATTTCTCTTAAAATATTTACGGGAGGTGAGATAACGATGAATTGCGAAAGCAGTGAGGGCAGCGTTGCGGTGAGAAAGATACAAAGATACATTCAAACGCATCTTCAAGAGCCCATAACGGCAAGCGATGTCGCAAAAGCAGCCGGATATTCTCAATATCATGCCGCGAGGTTGTTCAAAAGGGAAACCGGTTTATCCCCATTTGAGTATATCCGGCAAGAACGGCTGACAAACTCAGCACACGCCCTCCGGAATAAAAAAGCAAAAGTTTTGGATATTGCTCTTGACTTTGTATTTGACAGTCATGAAGGCTTTACGCGTGCTTTTGTAAATGCTTTCGGAATAACGCCGAAAATATATGCAAACTTTCCCGAACCGAAGGGCTGGCTGATTCCCTATCGTTATCTTGACCGCCAAAAAATAAAATCGGAGGAATCATATATGAATGAAAAAACAAATGTTATATTTACTCAGCTTATTGAACGGCCGGTGCGAAAACTTATTTTAAAAAGAAGCAGAAAAGCGACGCACTATTTTGAATACTGCGAAGAGGTCGGATGCGGAACGGCACAACATCCTGCCCCGTGGGATATTCTATGCGGTATCAGTGAAGCACTCTATGAGCCGGTCGGTTTATGGCTGCCGGACAGCATGCGTCCGGCGGGTACCGGGATTTATGCACACGGCGTGGAGGTCCCCGTAGATTATGCAGGAACAATTCCTGCAGGGTTTGATGTCATTGACCTTCCGCCCTGTACGCTGATAGTTTTTCAGGGAGAGACATATGATGATGAACATTTTCAGGATGCCGTCGGTCGCTGTATGATACAGATTGAAAAGTTTGATCCCGAGGTATACGGTTATCAATATGCAGAGGATCTTGCACCCAGAATGCAGCTCGCGCCGATGGGGTGGCGCGGTTATATTGAAATGCGCCCTGTAAAAAGAATGAGCTAAGCGTCATCTTCCGGTTCAGTGGCTGTTTTATATGTATCATCAAACTATTATTAAATTTCGGAACGGGAAAGAAAGGCGGTACAGTTTATGCTGTACCGCCTGTTTGCATTTGAAAGGATTCTAAATCAAGCATTTTATTTTGACAATAAATTCAAACCTATAACTCGATTTTCTATAAAACGAACTTTTTTTGAAATCTCGCAGATAAATTGAGTGGTGCAGCAAAGTTCCGCATATTATAAACATATTAGAGCTTTTATAAAATCTGTTGAAAGTTTTGCAAAATCAATTTTAACAATTCCTCAGTCACTTCGTGACAGCTCCCCTTTGCGCAAGGGAGCCTTGAAATTACACAAAATAAAGCCTCCCCTTTAACAGGGGAGTTGGGTTTGCAAAGCAAACTTGGAGGGGCTGCTTTTACAAAGTTTAAATGGGAAAATGATATAGAAAGCCGTTCTCTTATTGCCGGAGATTTATCGTATGACTATGAATTGATAGGAATGAAACAACAAGAAATAGAAGATTTACTTGGCAAAAATAACAATGATTTTGGATATTTTGTTCAAGAAAATAGATATGTATATTATTTGGGTAACAAACGCACAATCATTGATGGTGAATGGCTGTTAATTGATTTTAAAGATAATTTGGTTGTCAGTAATGAAATGATAACAGATTAATCAAACGGATAAGCAAATATTTATTATGAGTTAAAATGACATAATTTAACTTTTTTATTTTGAAAATCAATTTCTTTGCGAAATCTCAACGAAAAAATAATTCCACAGAGAATAAAATTATAGGAATTCAAATTGCATATTGACAAATCAAACTGCTTGTGATATAATAATACTGTTCGATTGGTATTGAAATGATTATTGTGTTCTATATCAGAATGTTTTTTGCTGGTGTGGCTCAGTTGGTAGAGCAGCTGATTCGTAATCAGCAGGTCAGCGGTTCAAGTCCGCTCACCAGCTCCATAATGAGTGTTCATAAAGTATCTTATAAGGTGCATATGGACACTCATTTTTTATTTATATATCTTAGATAACTACAGATGAAGAAAGAACGATTAAATCTCATTCAGTCCATTTTTCAATATGTTTTTTCACATCTTTTACTCGGATAAGGAAAAATTTTAAAAATGATATTCAATTATTCGTTAAAAGTGATTGTATGCGGTTTGTTTGACTGTCCGAAAAAAATGATACAATTAAACCAGAAACTGCATAATTTCAATGCTTTTGTTTATAAACAAAATTTATATATGGAACCTAACATTATAAAGAATACCAAAAGACGGGGATTGGTGAAAGGTATGACGCAGGAAAAAATTGCTGGGCTATATGTAAAGTCTGAGCGATAAAGCAACGAGGTGAGTAAAAAGCACAAAAAACATAAAAACAGCCGGAAGATTCTTAAATCTGAAGGCTGTTTTTTTATGAAAGCCGTCTGTAAATTACATATCGGCTTATTTCAGCATATGCTGACCGCCTGTAACAGGTACTGCCTGTCCAGTTTCGTATTTCTGTTCTACAATATACAGGATAGCTTTTGCGACATCAGCGGTCTGACAGCCGCGGGGAATCGGAGTTTTGCTTTCATAATATTTGCGGACATCCTCAACTGTTTTGGCCCCCGGCACCTTGCCTGCCTCGAGATACTGAACAAACAAACCCTTTTCGGGATCAGACCAAAGTGGACCGTCTAAAAAATTGCCGGGACAGACTGCGTTTACTTTTATATTATATGGAATCAATTCCAGTGCAAAGCTCTGAGTAAGTCCGATTCCGCCGAACTTACTTCCGGCATAAGCAAAATTTTTATTGCTTCCTGCGAGGCCGGACTTGGAATTGATCTCAATGATATCTGTCATATAGTCCGGACAAACGGCATTTTGCAGCTTCATCGGACGGCAGGCGTGTTTGACGCACATAAAATATGCCGTATAATTGACCGAGGTTACAAGCTCGAAATCCGTTTTCGTCATATCCTCAAGCGCCCCAGCCCGTACGATTCCCGCATTGTTCACAAAAATATCGAGACCGCCGTAATTCAGAACTGTTTCATCAATCATTTTGATGACCGATTCTTCGTCAGTTACATCGACGGAAAGCGCCAAAGCCGAATGAGAACCGTATGCGTCATTCAGTGTAGCGGCCAAGGAAGCGGCTCCCTCCGCATTTCTGTCAGCGATCACAACATATGCGCCTTCGGCTATTAAAGCTTCTGCAATACCGCGGCCAAACCCCTGTGCGCTGCCGGTAACAATGGCAATTTTCTTCGATAGTCTTCCTTTTTTTTCTATACCGTCACAGATGCATTCCATATGGCAGCGAACGGTACAGCAGAGCTGCTCCTGCGTCAAAAGTCTGCAGCCGGCGAAATGACTGGCATATAGTGCGGTCTTACAGCTTTCTATGAAATATCTCGCACGGCGCTCTGCCTCCGCAATGGTTGAACCACAGGCAAAAATCCCCATCCGTTCAACGGCAACAATGGCAGGTGTCTCACCGTAGATAGCCTGATATTTTCGAAAAGCCCGTGATATCAGCTCGAAATCAGAATCCGGTGTATCTCCGAGAGAAATAAACAGAGGAGCTTCCTTAATAAATGGATAATATTCCGGCGAAAAACAGCGAACAAGAGGGGAGAAAGCGTCCGGAGAAAAGAGAAATTCTGAAAACAAAGGAGATTCATGAAAGGCGACACTGGCAATAGAGTCCTCTGATGAAAGCATGCGAATCACAGGTGCTGCTTTGGCGGCGCGTTTACGGTCCAGCGCAAACTGTGACGCTGTATGACCGAAACAGTCAGACGTAATTTCGGAGTTTATTCTATGGTAAGTATCACTGATCAGACGAATGAGCTCATCGGCGGAGTCAGCGGCAAAAAAAGCACCGTGTGATTCCACAAAAATGAGGGAAGGAAAACAGCCGCCTTCATTGAGAAAGGCATCCATGGAATTTTTCGCCGCATGTGCAAGCTGATAAAGGCCATTGCACGACGAAATCCATGCTGCACGCGGAAACAGGCGGCGCACAGCATCTTCACCTTCGGCGGAGCAGGAGAGGGCGTTGAAAACAGCTGCCTGCATATGAAGAACATATTTCTTATAGAAAAGGTTGTGCAGAAGAATTTCGATGTTCGGGACAATACCCGAATTTTCAGGAAGCGCGGTCCGCAAATTTTCCAACAGCTTTTTTTCGCGTGCATCTTCTGTTTCATAGTAGCCGATATTCCAGCTTTTTGAAAGTGCCGGCCGATCAAAAGCGAGAAAATCTACTTTATTGGCACCGGCTTCGGCAAGCGAACGGTCGGGACGCAGGAGATAGAGACAGTTTTCAGCCTTGCAGGAAAGAGAACTTTCCTCCGGAAAGAGCTGCGGCATACACTTAAAAAGACTGCCTAACCCTTTCAGAACTTCGTTTAAATCTGTAATTATCATAGATTTTATCGCCTCCGGCAGTGCGGATGCACAGAAGCTCCTCCCTTACATTATAATAGAGTACCGAGGTATTTAAAATATTATATAGACGGTGCATGTGCGAGAAGATAAGCTTCCGCCTCGGCAGACCACAACCCGTTGTTGGTCTTAACAATTTCGGCGAGTGCTGCGCACAAGGGATCGTTGCGCCCCTTTTCCGCAAGGGAATCCAATGCTGTGAGCGGCATAGAGATATTGGTATAAATCAGCTTTTTGCCGCCCGAAATTTCTGGAAGATTCAATATGGTAGAGGAAACGGCATCAAGGCCCCCGATATGAGTAATCATGGCAGCCGGATTGATGGCACCCTTTTCCATCAATTCCAGGGATTCAATCATATCGTCTGTGTTGCCGCCGCTCGTGCCTACAATATGCGTGGAAGCGTAATGAACATTATAGAAATTAAACATAGCGGAAAACTCTGTGTTGACGGGACCGGAGAAGAAATTCAGGCAGCCGTCTCTAGCAAGAATGCGGTCGCCGGTTTCCACAACGGATTTTACAGGTGCAAAAACGAAAACGTCGTTATAGCCCTTGCCTCCTGTTAAGGAAAGAAGATCTTCAACGGCATCATCGCTGTTGGCCGTATTGATATAACGCAGCGTTATGCCTTCTGCTGCTGCAGCCTCGGGCGACATAATTTCCGCAGCGCGCGTCAAGCGCTCCTCATTGATGTCGGTTACCACTATCAGCGAAGGCTTAGGTCCGTCGGAATGCAGTGCATAATCGATAGCACCGAGTCCCATAGGACCGGCGCCGGCAAGAATAGCAACGGCACCGCCGGATACAATACCCATGCGATGAACATAACTGCCGGCGGAGGTATGATAGTTTGCGTGGTAGGCACCTACGATACAGGACATAGGCTCTGCAAGCGAGCCGTAAAAGAAAGCTTCACCGTTGTAGGGAAGAAGGCAGTTCATCTCCATGACTTCATTGGGAATGACAACATAGGTAGCGTTGCCTCCGATATATTGATAGGAATATCCAGGCGATTCAAGAGAACCTTTGTAATTAATAGCCGGCTGTATGGAAAAGCGGCCGCCGGCAGAAAATTTATCTTTCCATTTTGCACCGACCTTTAAAATTTCTCCGCAGAATTCATGACCGACAATCACCGGCTTCTGCGCAATATTTTCCGGTACACGTTTATGAGCCGCACCCTGTGCAGCAGCTTTGTGAGTAGACATGCAAATGCTGTTGGAAATAATGTGGGCAAGAATTTCATCCTCGCGAATTTCAGGAAGCTCAAATTCCTCTAGCCTCAAATCGTTGACACCGTATAATCTGACCGCTTTTGTTTTCATAATGGATTTCCTTTCTCTTCGAATACCTGTTTTTTTGCGCGCGCTCCAATTCGACTGCGGACACGGCGCACATAGCAGATAAAAATATTACAAATAAAGTTTGATTTAATTTTATATGAACAGCCGTGATATACCGTATTCTGATACACGTGAGTGAAATGCAGGAACTTTTCATTCTATAAAAACCAACAAGCCCCTCTGTTGATATATGGAACAATACATAGCATAATCGGTTTATCGAAATAATTTTTTCATCAGTCTCTGAATATTATTTCGGGTTTCGGTGTTTTCCACTGCCGTAGCCTCCAAAAACTCGTTTGTATCGTCGGCGATTAAAACACGCAGCGTCATTCCGTCGGTCAAAGGAAAAGAAAAACGGGAGCAGGGGACAGTATATATTTTTTCATCTTTATCCAATAATACCGCCATATTTTCTTCAATGCGGTCAACCGTTAATATGATTTGCATATGCCTTCTTTCGTCCGTATAAGAGATTCAAAAACTATAAGGGTTTTACAGAATTTCTATATGAGCTGGAAGCCTGCCATTCAGCAATTCAAATTGCCGCAAAAACAGCAGAGACATTTTATTTTACAGTACCATGTTTATCATTATATCCCAAAAAAGTAAAAATGTCAATTCTATTGATATTCAAACGAAATCGGTACCGCCAATTTCCGCATTATGACGATATGAATAAAAAAACAGGAAGAAATTCTTGTTATTATGCCAGATAATATGGATAAAGTTATTTTTTCTGCTGCCTGAATCAACAAGAAATTTAACGTAAACAGAAATCATTTATACCGCACAGGTTCTTGCAAATACCAATTTTCCCCGTTTCATCAGTTGTATAAAGATAGGAAATGTAAGGCAATACTCATAATACAACGATGAAAGGCGGTGAAATTTGATTTCATGTCACATGGATATTACAATAAAGTCGAGATCTGCGGCGTGAACACATCAAAGCTGAAAACGTTAACCTCTGAAGAGAAAAACGAACTGCTGAAGCGAACAAAAGCCGGAGATATGGAGGCCAGGCAGGAGCTGATCGACGGAAATCTGCGCCTTGTGCTGAGCATCATTCAGCGTTTTACCAATCGCGGTGAAAATCTGGATGATCTGTTTCAGGTCGGATGCATAGGACTTATCAAAGCTATCGATAATTTTGATCTGGGAGCAGGCGTGCAGTTATCCACGTATGCAGTACCGATGATCATTGGAGAACTCAGGAGATATCTTCGGGACAATAACGCCATTCATGTGAGCCGCGGTGTACGCGATCTTGCGTATCGTGCTCTGCAGGCAAAGGAGCAGCTTCAGCGCAGCTTGTCAAGGGAACCTACAATAGAGGAAATTGCCGCGTCGATCGGTGAGAAACCCGAGCATGTGACAAGCGCAATGGAAGCAATCATTGAGCCGGTTTCACTGTATGAGCCGGTTTTTAACGACAACGGAGACAATATATATATAATGGATCAGATACACGATGTCAATAATACAGACGAATCATGGCTTGAGGATATTGCTTTAAAAGAAGCTTTAAAAAAGCTGAATGAACGGGAAAGAAAAATTATTGATATGCGGTTTTATCACGGAAAAACGCAAATGGAAATTGCGTCGGAAATCGGAATTTCGCAGGCACAGGTTTCCAGATTGGAAAAGTGCGCGCTCGAGAGAATTAGAAAACAGATATAATGCTGATACGATGAAAGAATCTTTATGGTAAAACAGCATAAAACGCACGGAATCAATTCAGAGGGCCGAACGGGAAGCATAAATTCCCATTCGGCCCCTTTGTTTCCATAAAGGACTTTCCATAATTATAATTTACGATGCAAGGATAAGGAATGAGGGTATACTTCAATCGGCATGATAGGATTTCACGCGGTCATCAATGGTTTTCTTAAAATTAATAATATTATGCTGGTATTCCGTGTTCATATATTCGGATGTAATGATGAAATCGGCGGTTGCCTTGTTGTTTGCGATTGGAATATCATAGACCTGTGCGATCCTAAGCAGCGCCTTTACATCCGGATCATGAGGCTGCGCGGACAAAGGATCAGAAAAAAATATCACAAGATCAATTTTTCCGTCGACAATACGCGCGCCGATTTGCTGGTCTCCGCCGAGCGGACCGCTGTTAAAGCCGCGGATCGGAAGACCGGTGTTTTCTGCAATCATTTTGGCCGTTGTTCCTGTGCCGCAGAGAAAATGCTTTTCTAAAATATGTTTGTTGTCCCTGCACCAGTCAATCATTTCCCTTTTCATATTGTCATGTGCTATCAGAGCAATATTTTTTTGCCTGCCGATCGTCATGGTAATCATTTCATTTTCAAACATGATATCCTCCTTTATTTTATAATTTTACCTCTCGGCAACGATATGCGCATGTATCTGCTTCGGTTTTTCTGCGCTTGGTAGACGGAGGCGGATGGTCAAATTTTGTGTATCAGTAAAAGAGCGACATACTGTCAACGGCTTTTTCTCTTGCAGCAGAGGAGCGTTCTCACATATGAAGAGGATTCTTTTGCTTATGGATGCATATGGCGACAATCAAAATAGCACACAGGAGAATTGCGGTGACACAAATTCCTCCCTCAAGACCAAAATCACCGCCGTTGATAATTTCTTTGCTATCATCAAATGATAGGCTTAGGAGCGAATGCGTTGCTGGAATACCGCTGACACGAACGCCAAAAATGTTTCCCTGTACAAAGTTCCATGCCGAATGAATGGCTGCGGCACTCCATAAACTTCCGCGCCACAGAATCCATAGTGATATGAAAATACCGAACAGGGCCAAATTGACGAGCGGCAGAGGAGCGATGCCGTTGTTTTGAATATGAAGCAGAGCAAAAATTATGGAATTTGCAGCAACTGCGAGGGCAGCAGGAGAGCGTCGCGCTGCTGAAAGCATAAAGTAACCGCGGCACAGTACCTCTTCTCCCATCCCCTGAACAAGGTAACCCACAAGATATATGCCAAGTATCGAAACCGAACAGGAAACAGCGCTTTCTTCCCATTCGGCAGCTCCGAATACGATACAGAGCAACACTGCAGAAGAAAACAGGATACTGCCGGCCAAAAATCCGAATGCATATTCCGACAACAGGCGACGCCTGTGGAATCCCATGCTCCCAAAGCTCCTTTTTTCGAGAAAACGGCAGTATATCAACGGAATGACTATAAAGACCGCTGAGGAAAACAAAAGAAGCAGAATATATATGGCAGGCTGTGCGTATATGATTTCATGCAAGTTTAAATTCCTGTGATTCAGCAGAACCTCAATAGAAAGATAGAATATACGGCCGGCGGCAATCAGAACCGTTTGCAGGTAGCTGCATATAAGGAAAATCAGGAGAAATATCAGACACTCGAGCCAAAAACGATGGCCGTGGCCGTAGGAACGCGCTTTTTGAATCAGAGGAAATTTCCGCGGTGTTTCTGACATCTGCTGCCTCCTGATACCGCCGCTACGTGGCTGTAATTGTTTCATCATATAATATGCCTGAAAAAATAGAATTATCACGCAAAACAGGCTCCGTCTCTTCTCTGTAAGTTAGCGGAGATAACCAATCAATCTTTAATAAAGCTTGTCGGTTTGTATGAAGATTGCAGCACATAAACGATGTATTACAGATTTCGGTAAAAAGCTTCTTTCCTCTTTTATTTATTTTTTATTGTGCGGATTTCCGGTACGATAGCGAAAATGAACTTATGATTTATTCTACCATGAATCAAAAATGCTTGCTTGCAAGTGCATTTTTGTGAAACCGTCAATCCCGCAGACGCGCATAGCGCAGGGAGACGAAGCCTCTAATGACTTGCAAATCAAGGCTTTCTGCGGTTATTATACCATAAATTATCATAAACTGCAAGAATCTGTCGTCAATTTTATGAGATTATACAACAGTTCAGCTGATGACGCACGCGTTTTTGTTTCATTGTGAAATGTTTGCTGTAATGCTTGACAAAGCAACACAGTTATTGCTATAATGAATCAAGGCGTAAAGCATTTGCAGGGGGATTGCTAAGCATTTCAGCTCCTTCCTTTGAGCAAAGGTAAAACAGTGCCGAAAAAGCTGCTGTATAAGAGGTTGCGGTTTTTACCGCAGCCATATTTTTCTAAATCCTCTTATATTTAAAGGGGTGGTATAGAAAACGCTGTTACAATGAGTATAGGTGAGAAAACAAATAGAAGCATTGCGGAAAGGATTGTACATAACAATGAAAAAAATATTGAGTTTTTTGCTTGCGGTATGTTTGATAGGCGGGGGAATTCTGAATATGCTTGCCGTATCGGCCGCGGTGTCAAAGGAAACGGTATATTCGATCAGCGGAGATAAAGAAGCAGCGTTCAGAAGCCGGACGGAGATAGCGGAATTATACAAAGCATTGACCGCCTCCGATAATGTATTTGACAAGACTCCTTCTGTCAAAAAACCATATAGCACGGGAGAACTGGCAGACGCCTATCTTGAAAGTGCGGAGTCTTACCTGAATTTTTACAGATATGTGGCCGGCCTGCCGCTTGTGGAGATGCAGGACGGGCTGAATACACAGGCACAGTATGGAGCCACGTTGCTGGCCGTCAATGATAAGCTGACTCATTATCCTGAGCAGCCATCTGATATGGACAAGGAATTTTATGATAAAGGGTATGCGTCCACGACCTCCAGCAATGTTTCAATGGCGCGCGGCTACAGCGATTCTCAATCGCTTATTAACGCTGTCAGCGGCTGTATGGATGATACCAGCGCAGAAAACATGAAAACGCTCGGACACCGCCGCTGGCTCATGAATCCCGTACTGCGTTATGTGGGATTCGGCAAGGCTAACAGCGCAAGCGGGACTTCCTATTCCGTTACGCAGGTATTTGACCGCAGCGGCACTGCGCCGGAATACGATTTTCTATCATGGCCGGCGTCGGGGAATTTTCCCAACAATATACTCGATACGGATGTGTGCTGGTCTGTGTCACTGAACCCGGATATTTTTGAAAAGCCGTCGCGTGACAAGGTACAAGTGACAATTGTTCGGAAATCAGACGGAAAAACGTGGAAAAGGACCGTTGCGGATACCTGTGAGACACCTGATTCGGCAGAGGCATATTTTCAGGTAGAAAACAGCAATTACGGTGTAAATAACTGTATCATCTTTAACATCGGAAGCAGCGTCTTTGACGGAGAAAAATACGAAGGCATGTATACAGTAACCGTAACCGGACTGGATAAGAAGGACGGTGGAGAGGCATACCTCTCCTATACGGTAAATTTTTTTGACGCTTCCTCCTATGACGCTTCAGCGGATACCTCTGCTGTGACGGATGTTTCGCTGAATCTGACACAATTCAGCGCCAATATCGGCGATATTGTTGAATTGAAAGCTGAGGTCACCCCCTCGTCTGCTGCCGATACAACCGTGATCTGGACGTCAGACAACACAGGAGCCGCCGTGGTAGATGAAAACGGCTATGTGTATGCGGTAGGTGAAGGACGCGCGGTTATAACGGCAACTGCTCAGGACGGCGGAAAGCAGGCGACGTGTGAAATCAATGTCGCCTATACAGAGGAGTCGCTGAGAAATCCCTTCCGTGATGTTTATGCCAATCTGTGGTATGCACCGTACGTACAGTCCGCCTATCAGCATAAACTGATTATGGGATCGTCAGCCGATACATTCGAGCCGAATGTTACAATGACGCGAGCGATGTTTACGACCGTACTTGCGAGAATGTCCGGGGAAGATTTTGCGGGGATGACAACAAACAAATTTACGGATGTTCCTGAGGGGACTTGGTACACAGACGCAGTGGCGTGGGCCGTATCCAACGGAATGGTATACGGA
>CAKTAA010000022.1 GCA_934526185.1 uncultured Eubacteriales bacterium
CCATTACCGGCGGAACAGTGCGCGGTGTTCTGTACGGTGTGTATGAGTTTCTGGAAAGCTGCATCGGCTGGCGGTTCCTGACAAACGATGTGGAATATCTGAAAGCCGAGGGAACTGTCGAAATTGCGGACGGTATCGACGACAGACAGGTGCCGGTTTTTGAGCTGCGGCAATCCTGCGCCCAAACAACGTACTCCCATGAGATCATGGCAAAAACCAAGCAAAATATGAGTACCGGCGAACCAAAATACGGCGGCGCCTATCCCTACAAGTATTTCTGCCACTCAATCAGAGCGTTGATGGGGCAGGAGCACGGTACGAATCCGTGACTGACGGATGAGGATGTGTATCAGCAGGTACTCGCCGGCGTATTGAAAGAACTTGCTAAAAACCCGTCTCTGAAATGGATAAGCGTTTCCCTTGAGGATACGCAGCAAATGTGTATGTGTGAAAATTGCGCGGCGATTGCTGATGAAGAGGGCGCGGATAAAATATGGGAAGACGGCGCGGTTTCGCACGAAAGCAGATTGAGCGGTACTCTTGTCCGCTTTGTCAACCGAATTGCGGAAGGAGTATACAACGCTGGTTATACGGATGTGATGATACAGACACTGGCATATCTCACAACGGAGGCGCCACCGACCGTTACAAAAGCGCGCGATAATGTTTTGATATGCTTTGCTCCTATTTACCGGTGCTACAACCATGCGATGGATGATCCCGCGTGCAATGAATTCGGCGGCAGGAACGATTACGCATTTAATAATGTTTACCGCGCGGCGGAGGTCGCGCAGTGGGGAAAAATCTGTGACAATCTCATGGTTTATGAGTATTGTGTAGATTTTTCATTCCTTGCGATGATTTTCCCGTGTGTTCATGTAATGCGTGATGACGTACGCTATTATGCTGAAAACGGTGTGAAGTGGTGGTATACCAACAGCACCTATAATTCGACCATAGAATTTACCAATCTGCGCGGCTACCTGCTGGCAAAGCTGTTGTGGGATCCGTACATGACGGAGGAGGAATATCAGACGCATATCGATGACTTTCTGAAGGGGTATTACGGTTCCGGCTGGGAGGAAATCCGCACATATCTGGATTTTACTGAGGATAGCATGGAAGAACACGGAAATCATATGTATAACAGCGATATGCACTTTCCGGAAAATAACTTTGTTCAATGGGCTTATTTGCTGAACGAGGAGGAGCTTGAGGCGTTGTTTGACCGCGCGCTTGCGGCCTGCACGGAGGCCGGCGAGGAAAAACAGGCGGAAAACATCAGGATCCTGCGCCTTAGCCACGACTATGTCAAGCTGACCTGCAATTATTGGTCTAACTATGTTATGGGCAGCGAAAAGGTAAAAGCAGAGTGGCTTGCTGAGACAAGAGAACTGTATGACGCATTCATGGCTGTGTTCAGCCAAGCTGTACTATGGTACGGCGAAGAGGAGCGCTTTGTAGAGGGCGTTCCGCCGGTGATATGGCAATATGCAAATCCGGACAATCCCAGAACCGCGGGCTGGTTTGATCCAGACAACTGGTCAGGGGGAAAGCTCCTTTGATTCAGCGGTTTACAGCCGCCTCTGCTGTAGCGCGGCCATCAACCATATTTACTTATCCTGCGGGACTGCTGTAATTTATACAGCAGTCCCGTCTTTGCTAAAACGAAAAAAGCGAAGCGCCGCGGTGTCGGACGAAGCGAATGTCGCCGGTTAAAAGCGGTTAAACTGTTTTGATTTATCAAACTGTCATTCCCGTATCACAAAAACATCACAGCCGTGTATATAATAATCCATATGGCGCAAACGGTACTCGAACGGCCCGGGATACATCGATACTGTTTATCCGGCGGGGCCGAATTTACCTTGGCGCCGAAGAAAGGAACCCGTGAAAGCGGGACAAAAATATGCAGAATATTCTTGATATCGATACAGAAGTAAAGACCTCCACAGCCTTTTATCTGCCCTACCGCGAGGTCATTCAGAAGGTCCAGATTCGTCTGGAATCCTTTGACGCCTCCTACAAACTCCAAAACCGAAAAAGTCCCATTCACAGCATACGCACACGGCTGAAAACACTGCGCAGCATCTCGGAAAAGCTCAGGCGCAAGCAGCTTGAGGACAGCCTGGAATCCGCCGCGGAAAACCTGACGGATATCGCCGGCGTCCGTGTCATATGCTACAGCCTCGCCGATATTCGTACGATCAGCCAACGGCTGAAAACGCAGAAGGATTTTCTCCTGATCGCGGAAAGAGATTACATTACGCATCCCAAGCCGAGCGGTTACCGCAGCTATCATATGGTTCTCGGCGTCCCCGTGTATCTCAGCAACGAAAAGCTGTATTATCCGGTAGAGCTTCAGATACGGACGCTTTCCATGGATCTTTGGGCCAGCGTAGAGCACAGGCTGATATACAAGGCGGAGCAGCCGGAGGAAGCCCTCTGCGACAATCTGCGGCAGTACGCCGAGGTGCTGAGGGAAATGGAGAACCGTCTGGAGCCGTTTTTTCACGCGGAATATACAGAGTCGGAGGAAGATGCCTGCTGTATGCTGCCACGGGCGGATAAAAATGCGGGTTTCATGAAAAACTGATCAAGACATAACGCTTAAAACACGGAAAACATGCCCCTCCGTGCTGTCCGGCGCCGATAATAGAATCGGGACACCCCATACAGGGAATATCGGCGCTGTCCGGCATCAAAATGCCCTCATCCTTAGACGTCTGCACTTCGGTTCAGTCATCCGGAAGCCGCGGCCGGATCCTTTGGCAGAGGTGCTGATGCTCACAGCTTTTGCCTGATCTTCCGCCAGACCTGCCTTGAGTCCTTGTGCTATGCCGTCCCCTTCGTACCCCCGGCCAATACATATGCGGAAATTCGGAAAGCATTTATCTGTAAATTCCATAAAAAAATGAAATTTTGCAGGAATTCGGATACAAACATACCAGAGCCGCATAATATAACAGAAGAAACAAATATGCGAGGGGAACGGCTATGAATTTTGATACAGCATTTCACACTTACGAAACCTTTATCGACCGAATTACGGCAATTTGTTCACAGTATCCGTGGATCGGATATGAAAATTTGGGAAAAAGCTTTCTCGGACGCGACATTCCGCTCATCCGTTTGGGAAACGGCTCGCAGAAAATCCTGTATGTGGGCGCGCATCACGGATGCGAATGGATAACCGCTGAGCTGCTTCTGCAGTTTCTCTGGGAATATGCGGATTGCTTTGAACGCAGACAGCGTACCTGCAACATAGATGTATCCTATCTTCATCATACCCGCACAATTTTTATCATACCCATGCTGAATCCCGACGGTGCTGCGCTTTCACTGTCCGGCGCGGAGGCCGGGAATCCGCTTGCGTCGCGTCTTATACACATGAACGGCGGCAGCGAGGATTTCTCGACCTGGAAGGCCAACGGGCGCGGTGTGGATCTCAACCGCAACTACAATGCCGGCTTTTCATACTGTATGAAATTTTCGGCTGACAACGGGCTGCTTGGCGGCGCGCCGCGCTATTTCTGCGGCCAATACCCGGAAAGCGAGCCGGAGACCGCAGCCCTGTGCCGATGGATTCGAAGCAAGGCGCCTTTGCAGCTTCTCCTTTCGCTTCATACGGCAGGTGAGGAGATTTATTGGGATTACGGCGGCAAAGCGGATTATCGAACCAAAACCGTGGCTTCCATTCTTGCACGGCTCAGCGGCTACAGACTGGCGGAGCCGGACGCGGGGGCCGCACACGGGGGACTGAAGGACTGGTATCTGATGAATTATTCCGGTCCTGCCCTGACGGTCGAATGCGGCATGGGAGAATCTCCGCTTCCCCGTTCGTCCCTGCCCTCTATGTATACGCATATCCGGCCGATGCTGTTCCAGGGGGCGCTGCTGTAAGAGGCGCGGGCGCTTTTGAAAAAACAAATTTTCAATTATCTAAACGCTGATGCCGGTACGGCAGGTCTTTCTCTTCACTTAAAGATTTAAAATATAACTTAGGCAAGATGTTCCCCTGCCGCCCTTTTGGAAGTCTTGCCACTATAGGCGGCCAGTACATTCCTCCATTCAGCGGGGATTCAACCCACGCTGAATGGAAGCTGCGCTGCCATGACGGGGCAGTTCCTTTATTGAAATTTGCTTTTACCGACGATGCTGAAAACAGAGCCGGCCTGATAAAGGTCGGCTCTGTTTTTTTCTATTTGAAAAATTGAGACAGGTGAATCCCCTTTTTTTCCAGAAAATATCTGAGTCTGTGAATAAACCAGTTCAGCCGGTCCATGAATTCACGGTATAATCCCATCCAAAAATCCCGGCCGGTCTGTGTCAGCCCTGGCTTGCGGTAAAAGCCTGATATTGCGATTTCGCTTTTTGCAGCTTTGTATCCTCTGCCGCCTCCGTCACGTACCATCCCCTGCTGCTCATCTCCTTGAATACATCCTGCTGAATTGTGTGCTCTTCGTTGAGAATCTGCATGATGCAGGAAACGACCTCCGGCGTCGCGGCCTCGCAGGCAAAGCTGTTATAATGCTCCGTCACATACTTCTGCGAGTTCAGCGCGTCTGTCATTCTGTCCTTGTCGGAAAAATTCTGTGCCATGTTGAATACCCTTCCTTTCATTTACAAAGCGTCCGTTTCTCTTATTTCAGCTGCGCGTACAGCGCGTCGTAATGCTTCTGGTGCTTGCATGCAATATCGTTATAGCAGCTTTTCAGTGCCATGTCGTTCGTTTCTTCCGCAAAGGTTTTGAATTTCAGAACCAGATTTTCCTCAAGATGAAGCTGATCCTCAAGATTGCCCAATTCCTTCGATGTGATTGTTGCCATGATTTTCCCCCCATACAAATCTTATTGCGGCTTTGCGCCGCTGTGTTTATTATGGCGTGTTTCCGTTATGGATATGATTTGAAATATTTTGCAGAAGTGAAATGCGGAATGAAAAACGCCCTGTTTTTTAATGAATTGTAAAAATAAAACTACTTTTTTGCACAAAGTTGACAATGGCGGAAAAAATATGGTAAAATAAAGTATTCACTAAGAATATCGGCCGGAGACCG
Organism: uncultured Eubacteriales bacterium; assembly: GCA_934526185.1. Classification (GTDB taxonomy): domain Bacteria; phylum Bacillota; class Clostridia; order Oscillospirales; family CAG-272; genus CAKTAA01. The sequence goes on from CAKTAA010000022.1 coordinate 5,060, forward strand.
GCCATGAAAGGATATCAGCGTGGCGCAAATGATACGCAGCATGACAGCTTACGGCAGAGCCGGCAGAACGGCTATTGGCAAGGACATTCTTGTCGAAATCAAATCCGTGAACAACCGGTATTTCGATGTGTCGGTCAAGCTTCCCCGTCTGTACGGCTTCCTTGAGGAAAAAATCAAAGCCTATATCGGTTCAAACGGCATTGCCCGGGGAAAGATAGATGTATACGTCAGCGTGGAGACGCTGCCGGGCAGCGGCGCGGAAATCACACTGAACGAGGCGTATGCCGCAAGCTATCTGAAAGCGCTGCGAAAACTGCGCGATACCTTTGATATAAAGGACGACATCTCTGTGATGCGCATGGCGCAGAACCGTGACATTTTCGTTATGGGCAGGCAGGAGGCATCGCCGGAGGAGGACTGGGACGCCGTAAGGCCGGCGCTGGACGAGGCGCTTGCGCAGTTCCTTCAGATGCGCGGGGCGGAGGGAGAGAGGCTGGCCGCCGATATCTCCGAAAAAAAGGAGCGAATTGCCGCCTGCCTTGCGGAAATTGAAAAGAGATCCGCAGAAAATACAGCCGCGCACTATCAGAAAATGCAGCAGAGAATCCGGCAGCTCCTTGAGGACAACCAAATCGCCGTTGAGGAGAGCCGGCTCCTGACCGAATGCGCTATTTTCGCAGACAAAACCGCGGTGGATGAAGAAACAGTCCGTCTGAGGAGCCATCTACAGGCCTTTGAAGGCATGCTGACGGAGGGCGGTCCCGTCGGCAGAAAGCTGGATTTTCTTCTTCAGGAAATGAACCGCGAAACCAATACCATCGGATCCAAGGCAAACGATTTGGAAATCGCAAGGCTTGTCATCGAAATCAAAAGCGAGCTGGAAAAGATACGGGAACAGATTCAAAACATTGAATAAACGCCGGTCTTTCCCTCATGCGGGCGGCGGTACGCCCGAACAGTCGGCTTTGCTTGCAGGAGTGGAAAATTTATGAAATTCATCAATATCGGATACGGAAACTTTGTTGCGGCAGAGCGTATTGTAGCGGTTGTCAGTCCGGACTCCGCGCCGGTCAAGCGGCTCGTGCAGGAGGCTAAAGAGGCCGGACGCGTCATCGACGTGAGCTGCGGCAAGCGCACGCGCGCAGTCATCATCACAGACAGCGAGCACGTCCTGCTTTCCGCTTTCCAGTCAGAAACGCTTGCCGCCCGTTTTGACATACCGGAAGCGGAGGAAACCGGCCATACGGCGGCTGAAACCGAAGAATCTCCCTGCTGATTGCCGATCTCCGCGAAAGAAATGACCAAACGCGCTGCCGCCGGCTTCCTGTTATCCGGCGCGTGCGCTGACGAGCTTTAAAAATCGGAAAGGATTGTCCAAATGAAAGGAATACCGGTTATCATATCCGGGCCGTCGGGCAGCGGTAAGGGGACGGTGGTTGCCGAGCTGCTGCGGCAGGACGAAAGCTTTGCGCTCTCGGTGTCCGCAACCACACGGCCGCCAAGGCCGGGCGAAGTCCACGGCACGCATTATTATTTTATATCAAAGCCGGATTTTGAAGAAAAAATTGCAGCCGGAGATATGCTGGAGTACGCGTCCTATGTCGGGAACTACTACGGAACACCGCGATCGGAAACCGATAAGCGCCTGCTTGAAGGAACTAACGTCATACTGGAAATCGAGGTCCAGGGTGCGCTGCAGGTAAAGGAGCGCTGCCCGGACGCTCTGATGATTTTTGTAGCGCCGCCGGATGCCGCCACGCTCGAGGAAAGACTGCGGGGGCGCGGTACAAATACCTCTGAGGATATTGCAAAGCGCATGGAAACCGCGCGCCGCGAAATGAGGAACCTCTCTTATTATGACTATCTTGTTATAAATTATGACGGCGGCGCCGAAGATGCCGCGCGCAGAATCATCGGCATTGTCAAAGCGGAGCAGATGCGCGTCAGCCGCTGTGCCGATTTTGCCGATAAATTTTTCACTTAAATGGAGAAAGCAGCCGCGGCCTGCGGCCTTCTGCGGTGCGCACGGAACGCCCGGCAGAGCGGACATATAAGAAAATGAAGTTTGACAGCACAGAGCTTCCGGGATGCAGCCGGCAGGTGCAACGGAAATCCTGATTTATAAAATGAAATTTACTTCGTGAAAGGAAGCTTTTGCAAAGCGAAAGCTGCGGTTAAAATTATGATTTATCCATCTATTGAACAGCTTACAAACGGAAAGTTCAACCGGTATGCGCTGTGCATCGCCACAGCCAAATGCGCCAGAATGGTAACAGAGGAATATGTCACGCAGCGGGAGGCCGCGGAAAAAATGCTCGCCAATAAGGAAACAGACAAAAGCATCGCCTCCATGATCCGCAAGGATATACGGGATGAAAAGGCTGTGAAAAATGCCATCCGGCGCCTTTACAGCGGGGATTTCCGTGTGGATATCCCGGAAGAGGACCGGAAACAGGTGCAGTAACGCCCATGTGAGCCGGAGGGGACGGACGTCCCCCTGACGCTCAAAATTTTGAAAATCGGTCCCGGCAAATGATGCTGCGAAAGGCATGGTCACGGTTTATGAAAACAGGCGCCGAATTGTTTGTACAAGTGCATATTTTAGACGTTCCCTATCATTTGGACCGTCCTTTTACGTATTATGTGCCGGAAGCTCTGCAGTATCAGATTGCTGTCGGCTGTTTTGTCGTTATCCCGTTCGGCGGAGGCAACCAAAGGAAGCTCGGACTTGTGGTCTCTCAGTCCGACGCGTGCGAGCTGAACGAAGTCAAGCCCATTCTTTCCGTCATCGGCGCCGCTTATACGCTGTCGGACGAAATGATGGGCATTTGCCGTTTTTTAAAAGAGCATACCTTCTGCACCATCGGCGACGCCGCCAAAACCGTGATTCCGGTAGGGGCGCTGAACCTGCTGTATGATTTCTATGAAGCTCCGGCTGAAAAGCGCATCGAATTTTTGGAAGAATACAGCAACAACACGGAAATCGGAGCGCTGTTTGCGCTGATCTGCCGAAAGGGCGGCGCATCCGACGCTACACTGAAAAAAAGCATCGGCCCACATTACCGGACGCTGCTTGCCGAGCTTATGCGGCGGGGCTATGTGACGCGCTCTACCCGATTCCGCGAGAAGGAAAACACAAGGGTTGTCGAAATGTACGCGCTGAATATACCTCAGGAGGAAGCGTATGCCATTGTAGCGGGCGACGCCGAAACCAAGAAGCGGTATAATCTGCGTGTCCGCAGCGAAATTTACGACAAAATTCTGCTGTACCTCATGGACGGCGCCGAGCACGAAAAATCGACGCTGATGCATCAGACGGGTGCGGCGGCTTCCCATATTGCAACTCTGTTGCGGGCAAAGATCATTGCCGTCCATATCCTGAAAAAGCGGCGTGCCTTTGATAAACCTCCGGTAACAGAAATGGAAAGCACCTCGCTTTCCCCCTCTCAGGAGGAAGCGAGGCGGCAGCTATCCGTGCTCTGCTCAGCCCCGGAGCCGAAGGCTGCTCTTCTGCACGGCGTGACGGGAAGCGGAAAAACCCGTGTGATCAAGGCGCTGATGGACGAGGTGATCGCCCGTGGCCAGCAGGTGATCATGCTGGTGCCGGAAATTGCGCTGACACCGCAGTCCGTCAGCATTTTCTGCGCCTATTACGGCGACCGCGTGGCGGTCGTTCATTCCGCCCTCTCCATCGGCGAGCGCCTTGAGGTGTGGAAAAGCGTCCGCGAGGGGGAAATTGACCTCGTCATCGGAACGCGCTCCGCCATTTTCGCCCCATTCAGCCGCCTGGGGATGGTAGTTATCGACGAGGAGCAGGAGCATACCTATAAATCCGAATGCGCCCCACGATACCATGCGCGCGACGTTGCGCGCTACCGCTGTGCGAAAAATAACGCCTTTCTCCTCCTCTCCTCCGCAACGCCGTCCTTTGAAAGCTATTATAAGGCGAAAAAGGGAGTCTATTCTCTTGTAGAGCTGACGGAGCGCTTTGGTTCGGCTAAGCTGCCCGAGGTTGTGATGGCGGACATGAAGCTGGATACCGCGGGCAGCAGTCTGTCGCCGCTCGGAAGCGTCCTGCGCGAAAAGCTGTCCCAAACGCTTGCGGCAGGAGAGCAGAGCATTCTGTTTATCAACCGGCGCGGCTACCATAACTATATGTCCTGTATGTCCTGCGGCACGGTGATGATGTGTCCGCGGTGCAGCGTCTCCCTGACTTATCATGCGGCTCACGGCATAAGCTGCGGTCCGGAGATGATAGGCGTGCTGGTCTGCCATTACTGCGGCCACAGAGAACCGATTCCGATTCGCTGCCCCGAGTGTCACAGCGAGCATATCAAGCGCTTCGGCTTCGGTACCCAGCGTGTCGAGGAGGAGCTGACGGAGCTGTATCCCGGCGCCCGCATTCTGCGTATGGACGCGGATACGACGCAGAGCAAAACCGCGCACGAGGAGATTCTGGACAAATTCCGCAGGCACGAGGCCGATATTCTTTTGGGAACGCAGATGGTCACAAAGGGACACGATTTTCCGGATGTTACGCTGGTCGGCGTCCTCAATGCTGACGCCATGCTCTATCAGGACGACTACCGCGCCGGCGAAAAGACCTTTTCCATGCTTACCCAGGTCGCCGGCAGGGCCGGACGGGGAGACAAGGCGGGGCAGGCTGTCATCCAGACCTACAATCCGGAAAATGAAACGCTGAAGTTGGCGGCAAAACAGGATTACGGCGCGTTTTATGAAAAGGCCATCCTGCTGCGTCAGGCGCTCGTTTTCCCTCCGTTCTGCGACATGATTGCGCTTACGCTCGTCTCCGAGGAGGAAAAGGAGGCCGTGAAAGCGGCCGCTGAACTTCGTCGCACCGTTGAGGAGCGACTGGCGCCCGGTGCGGAATACGGAGAGCTGGCGCTGATTCTGTTCGGTCCCTTTGAAGCGCAGATTTACCGTGTCAACGAAAAGTACCGCATGCGGATGATCATCAAATGTAAAATGAACCGCCGCACGCGCGAATTCTTTTCGGAGCTGCTTGAGGAGTTCAGCAGCCACTGCGGCAAAAAGGTGACGATTACCATTGACGTCAATCCCGAAAATCTGTAGCATGCAGCCTGCGCGGAAACGCCGGAGCGTCCGCGGCGGCTTTGAATACACGCAGAAACGATCCTTTCCGGAAAACGGCTGCGCGTGAGCGGAAGCGGCCGGAGGAAAAACCGCAGGTTAAGCGCGTTTTTTTTCGGCGGGGCTTGCAGGAAAATGCTTTTTCTGCTTTTCCCTTTCACCAAAAAAGGGCAGCAACTCTTTTATATGCGCCGATTGTCTTTACAAATTTTCAGGACTTTCGAGTAAGGGGCTTTCAATCACCGGCCGGTTCAGCCCAAGAGCTTTCACCTGCAGCGGAACTCCCGTATCGTTTAAGATTTGTGCAGCGCCTAAACCATGTTCAAGCTTTGACGGGATGAGCTTGCCCGGTCAAACTCCGGTTCGTACAGAATTACACTGTGCATAAGCCTCGCTTTCCGCGTAGCTTGCAGAACGAGCAGACTGAGCTTCATTCGGTCATGCGGCCGCCCGGATGGGAAAGGATTTATATGACAGCAAGAGAAGCGGCTTTTGTTTCGCTGAAAAAATTCGAAAGCCGAGGAATTTACACCAATATCGAAGCGGACAACACAATCGGTAAATATAATCTGGAGGGACCGGAGCGTGCGCTCTACACCGCTCTTTTTTACGGCGTTGTGGAAAAGCAGATTACTCTTGACTATTATCTCGGTCAGCTCTCCGCGCGTCCTTTGGAAACGCTGGATGAAAATGTGCGTATCATTCTGCGCATAGGGCTGTACCAGCTTATGTATTTCGAACGGGTTCCGGCCTATGCCGTTCTCGACAGCGCCGCCCGTCTCACCCGCCGTTTTGCCGCTAATAGCGCAGTGGCCTATGTAAATGCAATTTTGCGGGAATATACCAGACGGCAGGGAAGTCTGCCGCTGCCGACCGGAATGGATCCGGGAAACCGCATGTACCGGCTCTCCGTCATATCCTCCCTTCCTATATGGCTCTGCGACCGCTGGCGGCAGACCTACGGCGAGCAGAAGGCGGAGGCCATTGCCAAGGCGCTGTCGCAGCCGCCGTCCATGTTTCTCAGAACCAATACACTGAAAACCGATACCGAAGCGCTGCTCTCCGCGCTTGCTGAGAGAGGCTGCGGCGCTGTGCGAACCGCGCTCTCCGGAAACGGTGTCCGCCTGCGCCGCCCCATGCCTGTGGGGGATATATACGGCTTTGATGAGGGATTGTGGTTCGTACAGGACGAGGCGTCGCAGCTCTGCGCGGAAATTCTGGCGCCCGAGCCGGGCATGGCGGTGCTGGATGCCTGTGCGTGTCCCGGCGGCAAAAGCTTTGCGCTGGCGATGCTCATGCAAAACCGCGGCCGCGTCCTCTCCTGCGATCTGCATGAAAATAAGCTGTCGCTCGTACGTTCGGGCGCACAGAGACTGGGCATTCAGATAGTGGAGACTGCGCAGAAAAACGGGAGCGAATTTGTGCCTGCATTTGAAAATGCTTTTGACCGGGTGCTGTGCGACGTGCCCTGCTCCGGCTTCGGCGTGATCGCCAAAAAGCCCGAAATCCGGCACAAGCCGCCCGAAGAAGGTGAGCGGCTGCCCAAAATACAATATAAAATTCTGGAGAACTGCGCGCGCTATGTCCGGCCGGGCGGCGTCCTCGTTTACTCGACCTGCACACTTGATCCCTATGAAAACGAATATAACGTCCGTAAATTTCTTTTAGCTGAATCCGACTTTGAGCTCCTGCCCTTTGCCGTGGGTTCCCGCAGGGCAGAGGACGGAATGCTGACGCTCTTTCCCGACGAGTTCGGCTGCGATGGCTTTTTTATCGCCGGAATGCGCAAACACGGCTGAAACTGCCTCCTCTTTTTATTCTCCGAAAGTTCTCAGACGCTTTCGGCAGCATCCGCCATGTCAAAATTTATTCATTTCAAAATATCCCGCGGCTGACAGGAAGCATCGGCTGCTTTGACAGCAGAAGCTGATTTTCGGCCCCGCGCAGCATAGGGCGTCTGTCCGGACCGCCGGCTCCCAAGCAAAAGCGGATAGTCTGTCTCTGACGCAAAAAAACGGCGGGAGGCAGCGGTGCGAATGCAAGGCTGCGCGTTCCTTTTCTCATGCAAGCGGCCTGCGACGCGGCAGTCCGAAGGAGATGCTTTTGCTCTGATGGAGCCGATTTATCCTGTTTTTGGGACGATTTCCACAAAATTAAACCTTCCTTTCATATTTATACATTTTTGGAGAATATAATGAAAAAGGCAGATCTTCTGTCCATGAACGAAGAAGAGCTTGCGGCGTTCTGCGTCGCCCGCGGCGAAAAAAAGTTCCGCGGTGCTCAGCTCTTCCGATGGCTGCACGCCGGAGCGGATTTTTCCGAGATGTCCAACCTGCCCTCCGCTTTCCGAAGCATGCTCGCGGAGCAGGCGGAAATCCTTACGCCGGCGGTAGACAAAAAGCTTACCTCCGCACTCGACGGCACAGTAAAATACTTGTTCCGTCTCTCTGACGGCGAATGCGTCGAAGGTGTTCTCATGCGTTACCGATACGGACTGACCGCCTGCTTGTCAACACAGGCGGGGTGCCGGATGGGCTGCACGTTCTGCGCCTCCACGCTCGGCGGCAAGGCGAGGGATCTCGCTCCCTCCGAAATTCTCGGCCAGATCCTGCAGATGCAGAAGGATGCCGGAGAGCGGATTTCCCACATTGTGCTCATGGGCATCGGTGAACCGCTTGACAATTATGATAACGTCATCCGCTTTCTCAGGCTTGTCAACGCGGAGGAGGGCCTGCATATCGGCTGCCGTCAGATTTCGCTTTCCACCTGCGGCCTTGCCGATAATATCCGCCGGCTGGCGGGGGAGGGCCTGCCCGTTACGCTTTCTGTCTCCCTTCATGCGGCCACAGACGCGCTGCGCTCAGAAATTATGCCCGTCAACCGCAGATGGAATATCCCGGCTCTGCTCGGGGCATGCTTATATTACTTTGAAAAGACCGGCAGACGCGTTTCCTTTGAATATACCCTGATTCCCTTTAAAAACGACCGCGCCGGCGACGCGGAGGCACTCGCGGATACCTTTGCCCGGCATATCGGCCGCCGCATGCCGCTGCACGTAAATCTCATTCCCTTAAACGGTGTGGCCGAAAGGGAATATCCTGCAGGAGACCGCAGAAGAGCTGCGGACTTTGCCGCCGTACTGGAAAAGCGGGGCATTACAGCCACGGTCAGAAGAAAATTGGGTGCGGACATCGACGCCTCCTGCGGCCAGCTCCGGCACGCGTCAAAAGAGAGCACGGCGGAGTTCAACCTGAGCCGCAAGTGACTGAACGCTGACGGAACAGTGTTCAGTCTGACGCGTTCAGTCTAAGAGTTTCATACTTGTCGGCCATATGGCTTGCCGACATTCCGCATACGCGGAACCGTGAACGACAAAAAACATGACTGAACTACGAAAAACCAGACGTTTTTCCGTAGTTCGGATTTTCGTCATTCTGAGAAACTCCCGCACGGTTTGGATTGAGTACAGAATGGAATCCGAGCGCAAGTTTCGCGTGTCGCGAAACTTGTAGACTGAGCTTCGCTCAGTCATTTGTACAGAATTGAATCCGAGCGCAAGTTTCCCAGCGAAGCCGGGAAACTTGTAGACTGAGCTTCGCTCAGTCATTTGGCGCAAAAGAATGAATTCAGGACGTCTTGCCTAAGTTATATTACGGCCGAGGCACGTGAACAGAATACGGACCGTGTCATAGGGACTGAGATGCCGTGCCCGGAGGGCGGGAACTTTTGTATATCAAATTCGACTAATCCTGAAAAAGCGGTTTTAGCGGCCCGCAAAAGCCGCAGCTTGTTTTTTGTTACGATTGCTGACAGAATGGGGTGATTTATCGCATGTTTTTTTACGGCAAAAGCGACATCGGGCGTATCCGCAAAACCAACCAGGACAGCTTTCTGACCAAGCGTCTTGCAAACGACGCGGTGCTCGGCATCGTCTGCGACGGCATGGGCGGTGTGAACGGCGGCAACATTGCCAGCGGCATAGCGGTTGAAACCTTTTCCGCAAAGGTTGAGGATTTTATCAGGCGGAAAGCCGCGGCGGGCATATCGGAAACGCAGATTTCCGAAGGCGACTACACAGCGCTGCTGGCCCGTGCCGTGGTGGAGGCCAACCACGCGGTATACAGCAAGGCGTCCGCCAGCGCGGATCTGCGCGGTATGGGCACAACACTTGTTGCAGCGCTCATCGTAAAAAACAATCTGTATATAGTCAACATCGGCGACAGCCGCCTGTATGTCATCACCGACGCCTCCATTGCCCAAATCACAAAGGATCATTCCCTTGTGCAGTACTTGCTCGACAGCGGAAAGCTTACGCCTGCGGAGGCCCAGAACTATCCGAAGAAAAATATCATAACAAAGGCTGTCGGCATTGAAATGGACATTGAGGCGGATATCTTTTCCGTCAATCTGTCCGGAACACGCAGGGGCTATATTCTGCTCTGCTCGGACGGTCTGACTAATTTTGTGGGGCTGGAGGAGATAAGCTCTATTGTCACCGCGCCCCCATCTCCCGGCGCCGATATCACGGCGCTGCTTGAGCAGAAGGCCGCAAATCTGATCAAGTGTGCAAACGACGCCGGCGGCAGCGACAACATAACGGCCGTACTCATTGCATACGACAGCGAGGACTGATTTGCACTTCTGTAAAAATAACACCCGATAAAAGGACGGCACATCCCCGTAAAACAGGCGGATGCGTCCGGAAAGATGATATATGGAAAGTTTTGAAAGGTACCTCGGTCAGGTTTTTGACAAGCGGTACAGAATCGACAGAATTATCGGCATCGGCGGGATGGCCGTTGTCTTTGAGGCCGCCGATCTGCTGATGAACCGGACCGTAGCCGTTAAAATGCTCAAGGAAACGATAAACAACGACACACAGTCCGTCAAGCGTTTCTTGAACGAATCCAAGGCCGTCTCCATGCTCTCCCATCCCAACATCGTCAATATCTACGACGTTTCGGTAAAGGACTCTCTGAAATATATCGTCATGGAGCATATCCGCGGCATCACGCTGAAAAATTACATCAACCGCAAGGGCGCGCTGAACCTCCGCGAGGTCTACAGCTATACAGAGCAGATCCTGCTGGCGCTGGAGCATGCCCACGCTAAGGGGATCGTTCACAGAGACATCAAGCCTCAGAACATTATGCTGCTCAAAAACGGACGCATCAAGGTAGCGGATTTCGGTATCGCCAAGCTGCCAGATGCGGAAACCGTCACCATGACCGACAAGGCCATCGGAACCGTATACTACATCAGTCCGGAGCAGGCCAGCGGCAAAAAGATCGATGCGCGCAGCGACCTGTATTCCCTTGGCGTGGTTCTCTATGAAATGACCACGGGCAAGCTGCCCTTCAACGCGGACAGTCCGGTTTCTGTCGCCCTTATGCAGGTCAACGACACCGCGGTTCCTCCGAGGCAGCTCAATCCCGAAATCCCGCAGGGACTGGAGCAGCTCATTCTCTGCGCAATGCAGAAGGATCCGGAAAAGCGGTATCAGAGCGCCTCGCAGATGCTGACGCATATCCGTCAGCTCCGCGAGAATCCGGACGCCGTACTGCGCGTGCCGCATATCACCTCCGTTCCCTCTGAGGTCGTGGTGTCCGGACTCGAAAAAGAGGGTGTCAGGACAGACAAAAACGGAGGCGTTAAGCCTGCGAAGAAACGGCGTGTCAGCCGTTCGATGTTTCCTGTTATTCTCGGCGTCATCTGCGCATTTCTTATCTGCTTTCTTATCGCCGGCTCCTACGTATTTGCTCAGTTCTGGAAAAAGCAGGAGGCGGACACGCCCAAAGCCATAAAGGTGGAAAATTTTGTAGGAGAAACCTACAGCGAAGCATTTGAAAAATCACTTGAGGAAAAATATTACAGCGTTACTGTCGAAGAAGTATACAGCGCGGACGATGAAATCGGTACGATATTGGAGCAGGATCCGGCTGCCGGAGAGGAGCGGAACGTCATTCCCGGCAAACAGCTCTGCGCCGTCACGCTGAAGGTCTCGATGGGCGCGCAGACGCTGGAGCTTCCGAATCTGGCGATTTTGGAATACCGTCAGGTCAAGCTGATGCTGGACAAAATGGGACTGAAGGTAGAAGTAGAGCAGGAATATCACGATTCCATACTTGAGGGTTTTGTCATCAGCACTTCGCCGGCGGCCGGAGAGACCGTCACCTCAGGCGATACCATCACGCTCACGGTCTCCAAGGGACAGGAAATCAAATATACCACCGTGCCGAATTTCATCGGTCTAACCAAGGACGAGGCGATGGACAGACTGGTGGAAAACAAGCTGTCGCTGGGCAAAATCACATACGCCCAGTCCGAGCAGAAGGCGGGAACAGTGCTGATGCAGAGCCGCCCGGAATACGCCTCTGTGCCGGAAAACGCCACAAAGATCGACTTTACGGTCAGCGGCGGACCGAATTATGTGCCGCCGGGTTCAGAGCCGCCCGCGGATACAACGGATACTGCAGATACAAAGGCTTCGGAAACCGACGCTTAAAAGCGCCGGTTTCCGTGTCAAACGGCGGAGCTTAGAGAGAAAGGCGGCGCACATATGGCTGAAAAATCCGGCATCATCTGCAAAGGTGTAGGCGGCAGATATGAAGTTCGGTTCGGAACGGGAGAAATGCTGTGCTGTCAGGCAAAGGGGACATTTCGACACGAGGGCGTCAAGCCGCTGGTCGGCGACCGCGTCCTTTTCCGCGGGGAGGACGGCGCGTCAGGCGAAGGACAGATCGTAAAAATTCTGCCGAGGAAAAACGCTCTGCTTCGTCCGCCGCTGGCCAACCTTGACATTCTCTTTCTTGTAGTTTCCGTAAAATCGCCTGCGCCTGCCCTGTCGATTGTAGACAAGATGACAACAATTGCAGATTTTGAACGGATCGAACCGATAATTATTGTCAACAAGGCAGACCTTGATCCGGAAACGGCCGAAAAGCTGGCGGATTTATACAGGAGGTGCGGTTTCACGGCAATTCTCACCTGCGCGCCGGACAAATCGGGCGTCTCCGATATAACAGCTTATCTGAACACGTGGAAAGCGCCGGTGACCGCGGCGTTTTCCGGCGCATCCGGCGCGGGGAAATCAACGCTCATGAACGCACTGTTCCCTTCGCTTGAGATTCAGACCAATACGCTCAGCAGAAAAACGGAGCGGGGACGGCACACCACGCGCCATGTGGAGCTGTATCCCGTTTCAGCTCTGACGGAGGGAGGAGGCGGCAGTTATCTTGCTGACACGCCGGGCTTCAGCATGCTGGATTTTACGCGCTTTGATTTTTACGGAAAAGATGAGCTTCCCGAAACCTTCCGGGAGTTCCGTCCCTATCTCGGAAGATGTGCCTACCGGGATTGTACGCATACCAAGGAGGAGGGGTGTGCGGTGCTCGACGCTGTGCGGCGCGGACAAATCCCCCAAAGCCGCCATGAGAGCTTTCTTGAGATATATGACGCGCTGAAGGACAAGCGCGATTGGGATAAAACGTCGGGCAGATAGGGCTGCGGAATCTCTGGGTTTTCCGACCGGCGAAGCTTCGGTTCCGAACGGCTGTGTTCCGGCTGCAGCAGATCACCGGCAGATTTCGGCGGCTGGCAAACGGATTTCCTACAAAACATTTTTATGGATTTCATTTTTTAGGTAGAAAATTCCGAAATGCTATTGCAATTTTCTATATGATGTGGTATAATTAGAAAAATCGTTTAAATTTCTAATGTTTTTCCTGTGTTGTTTTTCTGCCAAAGAGAGCCTGCACTTGCTGCAAAGGCCGGACAGAAAACACTGAGAAACAGATAAGGAAAGGTCGCCAGAAGCCATTTTGCATCGCCCTTTTCAATTTCTTTCAGGGAGTGTGTTCTTTATGCTGCGTGCCGCAATTTACGGATACGGCAACATCGGACGTTTTGTTCTGGAGGCATTGCTTGCCAGTCCGGATTTTGAAATTGCGGGTATTGTCAGCAGGCATTTGACCGAGTGTGAGCTGAACGGCGTAAAGGTCGCAAACCGCATTGACGAGCTGGGCAAGGTCGACGTAGCGATTCTTTGTGCGCCCAGCCGTTCGGTACCTGATTTGGCGGCGGAGCTTTTGAAAAAGGGAATTTATACGGTTGACAGCTTTGATATTCATACATCGGTGCCTGAGGTACGCGCGCGCCTGAACGCTGTGGCAAAAGGGAGCGGAACAGCCGCCATCATGGCTGCCGGCTGGGATCCCGGATCTGATTCTGTGATTCGGACGCTGATGGAGGCTATGGCCCCAAAGGGCATTACCTACACCAATTTCGGTCCCGGCATGAGCATGGGACATACGGTTGCGGTAAAAGCCATTGAGGGTGTAAAAAATGCACTGTCTATGACCATCCCTGTGGGTACCGGCATTCACCGCCGTATGGTCTACATCGAGCTGGAGAAGGGATATGAGTTTTCGGCGGTAGCTGCGGCAATCAAGGCTGACGAATATTTCTGCCATGATGAAACACATGTGTTTGCAGTCGAAAGCGTGGATGCACTCAAGGACATGGGGCACGGCGTAGATCTCGTGCGCAAAGGCGTTTCCGGAAAAACGGACAGCCAGCGGATCCGTTTTACAATGGAAATCAACAATCCTGCACTCACAGGACAGATTTTAGTGGCAGCCGCAAGAGCGGTAAAAAAGCAGGAGCCGGGGTGCTATACACTGATAGAAATTCCGCCGGTGGATCTGCTGTCAGACAGCCGCGAAAATGCTGTACGCAGACTTGTTTGATTACAACTGAATCGTCTGAAGGCCTGTGTCACCAGACAGGTTTTCGATACGGAGAAGTACTCAAGCTGGTGAAGAGGCGCCCCTGCTAAGGGTGTAGGTCGCGAAAGCGGCGCGAGAGTTCGAATCTCTCCTTCTCCGCCATAAGTCCACCGTGATTTTTATAGAATCACGGTGGACTTTCCCTATTTCATTTCTTGTCATATGTGTTGTTTTGTGATAAAGTGAGTGCGGCAAATCAGGATTTGCTTAAGGAATGGCAGATGTTAATTTGTGTTGCTTGCCGCAACGGGGGTTTCTCTGTATAATGAAGGCGAAAGGAGGCATTCATGATGCTAAACGAAAACATGAAAGCAATCAGAAAATCCAAAGGGCTCTCGCAGGAGGAGCTTGCAATCAAGTTGAATGTGGTGAGACAAACCGTCTCAAAATGGGAAGTGGGGCTGTCGGTTCCAGATGCCGATATGCTGATTTCCATAGCAGAGGTACTTGAAACACCTGTAAGCACGCTGCTTGGAGAAACCGTTGTTGAGACGAAGGCTGACGAACTAAGCGTAATTTCCGAGAAACTTGAGGTTATTAATCTACAGCTTGCTCAGAGAAAAGCAACGAGGCAAAAAGCGATTCATTGGCTTTTTATCTCACTATGTGCGATTATAATGGTTATTTTGGCGGTTCTATTTGTATTGAATAGCCCTTACCTGGGGTGGGATTATAGTCACCCCGAAAACGCAGTTGTCGGAGTGGTGTTTCATGCATTTGAGTGGCTGTTCATTAGAATAGCACCATTTGCCTTGATTGGATCGATTATTGGGGCTTGCTTAACGCGGAAGAGAGCGTGACATTGTTCCGCTTTTCGGGAAAAAGGTCAGATTTATAAATTCCAGTTTGGCGGTATGTTTGCGGTTCCTCCTCTGTTTTAGCAGGGGGGAAACAGAGCAAAATGATGCACCTCTTAAATGGTTTCTATCAAAGTTTGGGTTATTTGCCGTGAAAAACCGTTTTGCTTTGCAAAGCGGTTTTTCAACTGAGTACGCCTAACGGCGCGTGCAGTTGCCCTTCGGTCAGTGAAGTTTCTGCGGAAAGCGGTCGTCGCACTTAACTTTACTTCGTGCAAAGGCACGATGCTTTACTTGGACAAAGCCCAAGCTTCTCGATAACATCTTTTTTGCAGCCCGTAGACATGGGCACAAATCAGGAACAAATATAGGAAATGCAGCTTAAAAAAACCTTTGGTATGCAGCCAACGGGGGTTATTCGTTTACTCGAGTACGCCGCGTCTGTCGAAAATAATACGAAACCAAACAGCGTATTGCCTTTTCCGTCAAATGGAGTATTCGGGATGAAATTTTGAAGGAGAAAAGGATTGAATGACTATCGTACCAATTTCAAGAGATAATGAAATATGAAAAATGCTGCCAGTTATGCGGAAAAGTGTAATGGACGCAGGAAAAAGTCTCGCCGGAGAAATGAAAGCGAATCGTTTTTGCGGGGCTGAAGGACGGATTGGCTTTTGGTTATTGAACATTGAGTGAAACCGACTGTATACCCGATGCACCCTGCCTTACATCCGTTATTTGTTTGTCGGAGAGTTGTTCTGAGAAACTAAAATATAGATTTAATTGGGCTATGTAACAACATCACAGAAAGATTTCTCCAAAAACAGTATACTGCAAAAAGACAGAAGGAGAGCTGATACGCCTGAAACGAAAAAGGAAAAAGCAAAGGCGAACCCCAGCGCTTGCTGTGAAAAAATATGCGCTCTGTCTGCTATAGAAATCCTTATGGGGATTTATGCGCTCATTCACAAAGTAATGTGTCGGCTGCGGGAAATGTGCCGCCGAGTGTTCTGTGAGCGTAATTGAGTTAAGGTAAGTAAACAGCAAATGCAGAATCAACATGGACATGATTCTTTGCGGATTGTTTCTCTGACCATGGGTTTTCAATATTATGTTTGCAGGGTTTGGACTTTTATAGTATGATACTGACATAGCAGTTCCCGGACTTGCTGCGATAATTCTTTCAACCCCCGTTCCCGGTGCGTTTATCGCCCCATGGGAGCTATGAAACAGTGAATCTGCCGGGCAAGCTGAGAAAGAAAAAAACGAATAGGAGGCACTTATGCAATATTTCATTTCCTTTTTAGAAGGCATTATCACCTTTATTTCCCCCTGTCTTCTCCCGATGCTGCCGATATACATTTCATACTTTGCCGGCGGCAATGAAGAGCGCAGTACAAAGAAAACACTAAAAAATGCGCTTGGCTTTGTTCTCGGTTTTACAGCAGTATTTGTTTTACTCGGCGCTCTTGCCGGAACACTCGGCGGTTTCTTAAAAGAGTATCAAACCGTTATCAATATCGCAACGGGCGGAGTCGTAGTGTTTTTCGGACTTCATTTTCTTGGGCTGTTTCAACTGAAGCTCTTCAAAGGAATGAAAGGATTTGGCAGAAGAAAAGAGTTGGGGTTTTTCTCCGCTGTTCTGTTCGGAATGATCTTTTCCATCGGTTGGACGCCGTGTGTTGGCGCTTTTCTCGGTTCGGCTTTGATGCTCGCATCTCAGCAGGGCGAAACGCTGACGGGAATTTTAATGCTTCTTGCTTATTCATTCGGTCTCGGAGTTCCCTTTGCCGTAAGCGCAGTTCTGCTTGATAAACTGAAGTCTGCATTTCATTTCATTAAAAAGCATTACCGTATTATCAATACTGTATGCGGAATTGTGCTGATAGCTGTGGGTATACTGATGATGACGGGATTGCTGGGAAAAGCGCTCGGCTCGCTTGGATAAGGCGGGGGAATGCCCGATTGCATCTTTCGCCGCCCAAAGGAGCAGCCATTTTGCTTCTTAACGGAAAAGAACCGCGGAATACAGCGGTTGCGCAAATCGAAAGTTTGAGAAAAGGATGTGTGGTCATAATTATGAAAAAATCTTGGAAATGGGTTATTATTGCAGCCATTTCGGCTGTGCTGTTCGCAGGCATCTTCTTTTTATACGGCGCTTTAAAAGAAAATTACGCCCCCGATCCGTTCTCGGATAAGCCGAAAAGCGCTCAGACAAGTGATTCAAATGAATCGGCCGATTACACAGCTCCCGACTTTACTGTGCTTGACGAAAACGGAAATGCGGTAAAGCTGTCCGACTTTTTCGGCAAACCTATTGTCCTGAATTTTTGGGCGTCTTGGTGCTATTATTGCAAGGAGGAGATGCCTGATTTCAATGCGGCTTATCACGACAATCCCGACGTTCAGTTTATCATGGTGAATGTCACGGATGGCAATCAAGAAACGATGTCTTCTGCAAAGAAATTTATTGAAGATTCTGAATACGATTTCCCTGTATTTTATGACACGGAACTGGATGCGTCGGCCAAGTACGGCGCTTCCGGACTTCCGATGACGGTGTTTGTGAGTAAAGACGGCGAGCTTGTAACCTATGCTAAGGGAATGCTGAGCGCCGAAAACCTTAAAAAGGGTATTGACATGATCAAAGACTGAATGTGACATCATCACGGTAAATGGTTGAAAAACAGGTTATAATAGAATTACAGAAACAACAGAAAGGAGACTTTAAAATGTCTGTAATAAAAATTGATCAAAGTAACTTCGAAAATGAGGTGTTAAAGAGCGAAAAACGAGTTCTGCTCGATTTCTACGCTGATTGGTGCGGGCCCTGCCGCACGGTTTCCCCCATTGTAGAGGAAATTGCAAACGAACACCCGGAATACAAAGTCGGCAAGGTAAATATCGACGAACAGCCGGAGTTGGCTTCCGCCTTTCGAGTCATGAGTATTCCTTCCCTCTTTGTGCTGGAAAACGGTAAGGTTGTAAATCAGGCACTGGGCGCAAAGCCCAAAGCGCAGATCCTCAATATGCTGAGATAAATTCAGATAAAGCCGCAGAATATGCTCGGCGGCTTTTTCTTGCACCTTGTTCAGCATACACGATCATAGAGAGCAATTCCATTTAAGCGGGGCCAACCGCTTGTTTCGCAAAACAGTCAGAAACGGCTCTATGGCTATTGCAAAATGTAAAGGCAGCAAGCCGGACTCAATCGTGTCTTTGCCGGTACAATTCTGTAAATCCTCAGGTAGATATGCCCAGTTACTTATTGTAAAATCGGCGGCAATGAAAAAGGCAGGAAAGCCACCAACGCGTTTGAAGGTGTCGCTGTACAGTGCGTAAATCAGTTGTACTTGAGCATTCTGCGGGAAACGGGAGGGGAATCATACGGAACAGAAGAAATGCCGAAAAAGGAAAAACCTTGCAGACGGTTGCCTGCAAGGCTAAAGTTTGGTTGCGGGGGTGGGATTTGAACCTCACGACCTCCGGGTTATGAGCCCGACGAGCTACCAGGCTGCTCTACCCCGCGATATCTTGTACCATATGCAACATAATTAAAATTACACAATATTCCGTTTCTGCAAATTAGCGAGCAAACAAAATTTATGTGCCCAAACCAGACGTACCAAGAACGCTCACCAACATCGCTTGTCAAACGATAAGGAGATGCAGGCGCTGCCTGCTGGTGCCGGAAACCGGGCTCGAACCGGTACGGGAGCTGCCTCCCACGGGATTTTAAGTCCCGGGCGTCTGCCAATTCCGCCACTCCGGCGCAATTTCCCGATTCAAAACATCTCAGAAAATACTATCTTACAACAAACTTATTAATCATGCAACATTTACAGTATACCACAAAAACGGGGCCCTGTCAAGTGTTATATGAAAAAATAAAAATACAAATTGTTCCAAATAAATGGATTTATCGTCAGAGAGCAGCAGCCGGCCATGTTTTTCCGGATAAGATGCAATCTTTTACTGCCGTACTGCTCCTTCACAAAGGGCAACATTGCCGATACACAATCGCTAAGAAGTATATGTCCCCGGAAATTTCTGAAAATTTGTTTTTTCTTAAGAAAATTTCGAGCGCCCGTCAGGATCCTTTTTCGTTTGCTGTTTAAAAAAAACAGCTTATTGGCATTCTGAACATCCCTCGGTATAATCTACATTTTCGGCTCGCGTTAATAGGACGGCCTCCCTTGTCCCGGCGGACAAGGGAGGCATCTTTTGTGTCCGGACGCGGTAAACAGAGGGGTAATTTTGACAAGCATCCTTATTACCGCTGCTGCATTCCGTCCGATACTTTGGAATCTGTTATAGAGAATACAAGGTCTGTTCGTAGTCCTTGACATAATATTTAAGATTTTTCCTGCCTTTTTGAATGACGCTATGCCCCTCCTGCTCAAGCAGCTCCTTTTGCACTTCCATACCGCCGGGGTATTTCGGATTTAGCTCTCCATTTGCTTTTAATGTTCGCCAATAGGGAGTTTTGTCATCCGTTCTCTGATAACTTGCCCAGGCAACAATAGCTGTAAAAATTCCGGCGGTAATCGGATCGGTAAAATCAGCCCCGCTTTGTTTTGCAAAGTATTCTCTGATAGCGCCCACTGTAAGCAGCTTTCCAAAAGGTACAAGCCGCATTACTTTGTCATAGTCGCCGGGCGGGGCAAAATACATCCTGTTTCCGCCGTACTTTGCTATGCTTTTTTCATCTGTTATGGTCTGAAATTTAGGCATATCCTTACTGTCATGCAGCATAGCATTGAAATCTTTCTTTTCTTCATTTGCCACAGTGAAGCACCTCCCTCTCTGAATTGTAGCACGAAAACCATACTTATACAATGAGACAGTTAAAATTTCTCGCTGCCAAAACATAATTTATGGAGCGAAGCCTAATTCATTTTGTGAACCTTGACAAAAACGCGTAGTTTTGCCGCGGTACACAAACGTGCGCGACGGTGGCTGCTTTTGCGAAACAGCCTGCATTCACCGCAGGAATGGCAGCCGCTCGAAATGCGCGGAGCTTTTCCTGAATGAAAGACAAGCGCATGAAACCTGCAAAAGCTCACACAGTCACGGCAACTGTATACTTGACTTCGACAAATGCGGAAAAAAACGAAAGCTTCCGTTTATCTGTCTTATCTGGTTTTAGAAATAACCATCCGGTCAGGCTGTTCCGCATCACAGTCGATATAGACAGAGCCGGCAGCAAAAGACGCTAAATTGACCGAAACAATGCTCCTGCCCGCTCCTCCGCACCCGCAGAATTCTTCCTGTCCGTCGCAAAGGCGGTAGGCGCCGCCTTTGATGCGAAGCGTCCGTCCCTCTACGAGGGCAGCCGTCACCTTTTTCCGTGCATCTGCGTAAATCTGCTGCGCTGTTGTGCGGGCAACATCCATGTATTTTCCGCACGCTTCCTGCGTAAATCCCTCCCTATCGATCAACTGCATTGCTTCGTATTCTTCTACGATTAAAACAATCTCTTCTTTATTTTCGCCGGGCGTTTCCGGTACAAAAGAAGCGGATATAGGAAGCCGGCACACCTTTCTGCACCGTGGTCGACGTGCCATGTCAGTCACCCCTTTCCTTGCTGCTGATAGTATACCAGATCATCGGCACATGTCAACGATACAGCGGAGTTTATTGACATATACCCAAAATTGTGCTATGCTTTCTATTGAAGTATTATACAATCGAACCAAGAGGTAATCTTATGAATCTTGCAGAGTATTTGCCGTGCTGGAACAAGCTTACCGATGAAGAACAATCCCTTTTAGCAAACAGCGCTTTCATAAAGCAGGTTCCTGCCGGCGCGGTGATCCACGACGGCGGCGCCGACTGTATGGGGCTGCTGCTTGTGCGTGCCGGACAGCTTCGTGCCTGCATTTTTTCCGAGGAAGGAAAGGAGATTACTATATACCGCTTATTTGAAAGAGATCTTTGTCTTTTTTCCGCTTCCTGCATGATGAGAAGCATTCAGTTCGATATCACTGTATCCGCGGAAAAGGATAGCGAGGTATGGGTGATTCCCCTTGAGATATTTAAGGGACTGATGGAAAAGTCCGTTGCGGTATCCAACTACATAAATGAAATTATGGGCACCCGCTTTACCGAGGTTATGTGGTTGATAGAGCAGGTGATGTGGAAGAGCTTTGATAAACGCCTTGCCGCGTTTCTGCTGGAGGAATGCAATATTGAAAATACCGAAACTCTGAAAATCACGCATGAACAGATTGCCGCTCACCTCGGCACCGCCCGAGAAGTCGTAACAAGGATGCTGAAATACTTTCAAACCGAAGAAATTGTGAAAATTACCAGAGGTATGGTTGAAATTGTCAATCGCAGAAAATTAGAATCGTTAGCCGAATGAGGAGGCTTATGTTATACAATATATATTTCAGTCCTACGGGAGGGACGAAGAGGGCGGCCGATTGCGTGGCACAGGCAATCTGCGATGATTGCGTAACGGTTGATTTAATAAAAAATCCGAATCCTGAGCTTCGCCTCAGTCAAAAGGATCTGTGCCTGATTGCCGCTCCGTCCTTTGGCGGCAGAGTTCCGGCTGTTTGTGCCGATTTGTTTTCAAAAATCAGCGGGAACGGTGCGAAATGTGTGCTGCTTGTGGTGTTTGGCAACCGTGCTGTTGATGACGCCTTAGCAGAGCTTTCTGACATTGCTGAAAAAGGCGGCTTTATCGTTATTGCGGCTATAGAAGCGGTTGCTGAACACTCCCTTGCCCGTATTTATGCCAACGGAAGGCCGGACACTGCGGACGCAGAAGAACTGACAGCTTTCGGTAAAAAAATAAAGAGTAAATTTTTAAGCGGAGATATCTCGGCTATTGCCGTTCCCGGCGCCCGTCCATATAAGCAGGCCGGCACAAGGCCAATGGACCTTGTGCTGCGTGATACCTGCATCGGATGCAAAACGTGCGTCAGAGAATGTCCTGTGGGTGCTATATCGCCGGGGAATGTGAGCGTTTACGATAAAGAAAAATGTTTTTCCTGTTTGCACTGCGTTTCGGTCTGTCCTATGAAAGCAAGACAGAATTCATCCGAAACAACGAAAATGTTTGAAGAACGCCTGCGTGAGAGATGCACGGAACGAAAGCAAAACAAGCTGTATATATAGCTTGTGTAATGAAAAACAAGAGCGACGGGGATCGGATTCAGAAAAAAGCCGCAGGGGTTTCCGTGGTGTTCCAAATAAAGAATAGAGGGCGGCATTGCTTGATTTTCCATCCATCGAAAAGACCGAAAGAATTACCGCAAACCATACGCATTTGCCTTTGCGGGACTGCCCGCACATCGCCCGAAACGGGCGATTTTTTTGCCGTTTTTTTCTCGCTGATATGCTTTCGTCGGCATACGGGAGGCGCAGCGGTGTCGTTTGGCAGAGTCTAATGAAAGGGAATTTCTCCTATCGCCCTCTGTATTCTTGCTTTAGTACCTCTGCCATTTCCTCCGGCGATTCCTGACATCCACCGGCAAGCCAAATTTTAATAATGGCATTCAGACCGTTTCGAAAAAATTCAATATGATACCTGAGATTGCTGTCAATGTGTTCTTTCTCAGCCCGCTTTATGTCATATGCCGAAACAAGGTGTTTGTCATCATAACATAGCTTGAAATAAGTTTTATAAAAAATTTGATTCTCCTTAATATGTGTAAACATCTTTAGTGCGCCGCTGCGTTCATTAACGTAATCATAATCAGCAAACAGGCTGCTAAAATTATTTTCCAGCTTTTCTCTCGTTTTATCGGCAAGATCATATATATCAATATAGTTCGCATAAAAAGTGCTGCGATTCAGTCCTGTGCTTTGAATTATGTCCGAAACGGTTATTTTTTTGATCTCACGGGTTTGCAAAAGCTCTATAAACGCCTTTTCAATTTTCTCTTGCGACTCCCTGCGTCGTCTGTTGTTTTTTACATTCATACTTTTTTCCATTATTCCAACACTTATCGTAAATTTGATGATTGTTTTGTTCTCACGCAGATAGTATACTATAAATGCAATAGAAGCACAAGTGTTGATTTAATGAAAGGAGATTACAAAATGAAAAAGAGTAGCTTTGCTGCATTGATAATGGGAACTGTAAGCGGGGTGCTTTTTGCACTCGGTATGTGTATGGTGCTTTTGCCGGAGTGGAACGCATTTAAGGAGGGCATTATCTTCGGCGGTGCAGGAATGCTCCTCGGTGTTATTACGGTGCTTGTGTGGTGCAAGCTGGAAAACAAGAAACTGCCTAAAATGAACGGCAAAAGTATCCTACGCATCCTTTACGGCATTCTCGCAGCTTTGGTTTTTGGCGTCGGTATGTGCATGTGCCTTGTCTGGCAGCAAATTGTGTGGGGAACACTTGTAGGACTGCTCGGCATGATTCTGCTGATTGCCTGGATACCGATGATGAAAGGCATCAAATGAAAGCGTTGAGAATAGTAAAAAATCCATACATAAGCCTTGCTGTTAACTTTGCCTATGCAATTGGCAATTGTACAGTAGGATTTCTTGCTTGTTCGTGGTGGTTTATTGCAGTCGGCGCTTACTATACCGTACTCGCTGCAGCTCGCTTTTCCATATTCAAAATTGAACGCAAAGCCAACGGCAATTCTGACATGGAACTGCTCGCAAAGCGGATTACGGGAGTTTTGTTGGTCCTGCTCTCCTTTTGTATAGTCGGCGTTACTATTTTGTCCGTTGCCGAGAAACGGGGAACGGTGTTCCACGAGATCATTATGATAGCCATTGCCACATATACCTTTGCGAAAATTACGGTAGCGATTATTGGAATGGTAAAAGCAGCAAAACGAACTTCACCGATCATAAAGACACTGCGAAATCTATCGTTTGCAGATGCATCTGTTTCAATCTATACTCTGCAGCGATCTATGCTCGTGTCTTTTCCGGGCATGGAACCGGCTGAAATTCTATTATTTAATATTTTAACAGGTGCGGCAGTATGGCTTATTGTGCTGTTTTTCGGAATCAATCTGATAGGAGGAAAACACGTAGATATGGCGAAATCAAAAATTGTAAAGACAAGCGAAAGGATCGCCGGAGCAGTAACCGGCGGCTACAGGAAAATTGAGCAGGGCGTCGTCCAAGGCTATACCAAAATCGAGGATAAGTTTGTAGATGCTTACCTTACCAAAGACGGTGAAACCGTTGAAGAAGCCAAAGCAAGACTAAAAAAAGAAAACAAATAAACAACAACGGCAGCAAGGAGATTTTTCTCCTTGCTGCCGTTTTCTGCCGTCCTATAACAAAATGGGAAAATTTTACAATCATACTTTCATTTTGCTTATCCTATTCGGTTTTCGTTTTTCTCCGTTAAGGATAATCGCACTTTGGTATCACTTTTTAAAAAATTGTGTGGCAGCAAAAATGCCCTCGTTTGGGATTATACCGATACCAAACGAGGGCGATAGTAGTATCAAAAGTGGTCTGCAAAGTCCAATGCTGCAGGAATATTTATGGTGCAGTCTCGGACGGTACTATGTAGGGGGATTTTCATAAATACGTCATAAACTATTGCTGTATAAATTGAAGTGACAATTTAATGCATTGATAAAATACATGGATGGATTCATACTTCCGATTTCATTAAGCATTTCCAATCAAGCTCATATCCTCCGAAAAGGTTATTCTTTTCGGAGGATCTATGTGCTGATTCTCTTTTGAGCCGCAATTTTCCTAACCGTTCATCGTGCTTGTCATCTGCGGTATGAAAAGAGTTTTGCCCCGTCTTTACATCCCCTCACGCTCATTTTTCTGTTTTATTTGATCCTGATCTCCAGCTCGTCTTTTGCGTAGCAGTCAGGGCCCACCCATACCTTGAACTTGCCTGGCTCGACGATGTACTTTCGCTCGTCGTCCCAGTATCCAAGCTCCTTCGCGGTGAGACGAAAGACAACCGTCTTTTCCTCGCCCGGCGCATAGGTCTGCTTATCGAAGCCTTTGAGCTCGCGAATGGGACGTGTCAGCTTTGCCACACAGTCGTGAATGTAGCACTGCGCGACCTCGCGCCCCTCGCGCTCACCGGTGTTCTTCACCTTCACGCTGATCTCAAATGCGCCGCCGTTCATGATCTCATCGTATGAGATCTCGCAGCGCTCCGCTTTTGCGCCGCTGTATTCGAATGTGGTGTAGGAAAGGCCGTATCCGAAAGGATACATCGGCGTATCAAGGCTGTCGCGATAATTGCCGAGTTTGTTGCCGGGGTAATACCCCTCGTTGTCCCGGCAGGACGAGGTCTGATTGTAGTAGATCGGCTCCTGACCGGTCACGCGCGGGATGGTGATCGGCAGACGACCGCTCGGGTTGAGATCGCCGAACAGCGCCGCTGCGAGCGAGTGCGAACCCTGCGTGCCGTTGTGCCAGCCGTAGATGATCGCGTCAAAGTACGGTTCTATCGATTCGAGAGCGAGCGGACGGCCTGCGCGGATAATTGCGATCATCGGAACACGGTAGCGCGCGACGGACTTGATCATCTCTTTCTGATCAGCGGAAAGCTCGAGCGAAGTGACGTTTGAGTTCTCTCCGTCCATTATCGGGTGCTGGCCGAGTATAAATACCGCACATTTCGTATGACGGGTGAATTCAACCAGCGGATCAAGGTAAGCGGAGGTCATAAACGCTGCGTTTACATCCGGGTAGTCCTTGCGGAGGGCTGTTTCAAAATCGTCTATGCGGTCGATGCTTGCGTTCGTTGACCAGCAGCCGAGGTTGAGCGACTTCTCGTGAGTAAGGTTGCCGAAAACCGTGATCGGCGTGTCCTTGGAGAGCGGCAGCACGCCGTTGTTCTTCAGAAGCGTCACGCACTCGTCAGCCAGGGAACGCGATACGGCATCATGAGCTGCATAGTCAATCGGACGGTACTCCGTATAGGGGTGATCGAACAGACCGAGCCGGAACTTGACGCGCAGAATGCGGCGTACCGCCTCGTCGAGCACTTCCATCGATATCGTCCCTTCCTCAACACATTTCTCTACATTTTCAATATATACTTCGTCGCGCATATCCATGTCGATACCGGCGTTGAGCGCCTGACGCGCGCAGTCCTTGCGATCCTCGGCAACGCCGTGGCGCTCAAGCTGCTTTACTGCATGGTCGTCGGAGACAACAAAGCCGTCAAATCCCATTTCGCCGCGAAGAACATCGGTGAGCAGATACCTGTTCGATGCCATCGGGTGTCCGGAAATGTCGTTGAATGCGTTCATTACTGTCTGGCATCCTGCCTCGACCGCCGCATGAAATGCAGGGAGATAGTAGTTGCGGAGTGTCTGGTCGGAAATCTCCGCCTTGTGATAGTCAACGCCGGCTTCTGCTCCGCCGTAGCCGACAAAGTGCTTAGCGCAGGCCGCCATTGAGTCGGGCGCACTCAAATCGTCCCCCTGCAAGCCCTCCACGATAGCGCGTGCGACAGATGCGCCGACGTACGGATCCTCGCCCGGACCTTCGGTGCAGCGTCCCCAACGCGGATCGTGAGACAGATCGAGCATAGGCGTGAAAGTCCAGTGCTGGCTGTCAACGGTTGCCTCCTCGGCGATGCAGCGGTATGCTTTCTTCACCATCTCCGGATTAAACGCAGCCGCCATTGCGAGCGGATCGGGGTAGACTGTGTGGTGGCCGTGGATAACGTCGTGTCCGTATATCAGAGGAATGCCGAGACGGCTCTCTTCCACGGCAATACGCTGCATCTCGTTGAAATATTTGCGGCTCTCATGCGAGCCCTCGCAGTCAACGTCCCAGGAATTGGCAGCGCCCATGATGAATGAGCCGGTCTTACCGCTGCGCACCAGTTCCTGCAGCGTTCCGCTGCCGTCGTCGCCTCCGCTGACTTGATTCAGCTGACCAACCTTTTCGGCAACGGTCATTTTTGCAATAAGCTCGTCTATTCTTTTTTCAATTACAGGATCTTTCTTTATCATATGTGACCTCATAGTAAAGTAGATTTGCCGTCGGGCAATTTTACAAAACAATTATATTGGAAATCGCATCCAAAGTCAAGCGAATTCAAACAATCGGAAAGAATTTTTTCTCACCGAGGGCAAATCGCAGCATTGACGCTTGTGTTTTC
>CAKTAA010000023.1 GCA_934526185.1 uncultured Eubacteriales bacterium
TTCCAGCGAGAACTCCACCCGCACCTTCTTCGAGTCGATTTCTCCCTTGGAAAGCAAAACAACCGTCTCCACATGCCCCGTTCTTGGAAACAGATCGACAGGTGTTACGGTGCCGCAGCGGTAGCCGCCGGCCTCAAGCTGTATGATATCCCGCGCGAGCGTATCCGGATTGCAGGAGATGTACAGGAGCTTTTCCGGAGCGATTTTGAGGATGGATTTCAGCGCGTCGGGCGACAGTCCCTTGCGCGGCGGATCTACAATGACGGCGTCGGGGCGGCTCTGCCGGGGAAACAGGCCTTCAAGAACACGTCCCGCGTCTCCGCAGTAGAACGAGGCGTTTTCAATGCTGTTGATTTCCGCATTTGCGCGGGCATTCTCAACAGCATCCTCAACGACTTCAATGCCAATCAGCTTCTTCGCACTGTGCGCCATAGTAAGTCCGATCGTACCGATTCCGCAGTACAGATCCAGCAGTGTTTCCCTGCCGGTCAGCTTCAGCAGCTCCGCGCCCGTGCGGTAAAGCAGCTCCGCCGCATCGTGGTTGACCTGATAAAATGAAAGTGGAGAGATGCGGAAGGTCAGACCGCATAAAACATCCGTGAGAAACGGACTGCCGGAAAGCGTCCGGCACCGCCTGCCGCAGATGACGTTGGTTTTTTCGGTGTTCACGTTTATCAAAACGCCGGCAATCATGGGAAATCGTTCCCGAAGCCGGCGCGCAAATTCCTGCTCGCCCGGCAGACTCTCGCCGTTCAGCACAAGACAGACCATAACCTCGCCGCTGCGGGCACCGCGGATGTAGATATGCCGAAGCAGCCCGGCATGCCGGGCCTCACTGTACGCGGAAACTCCGTTTTTCCGCGCAAAATCCATGATAAAAGCCGTAATTTCCGAAAAAAGCGGCGGCTGGAGAAGGCATTCGTCTGCCGGAATGATTTCATGACTGCGCGGGGCGTAAAATCCGGCGCAGAGGCTGCCGTTTTTATCCGTTCCAACAGGTATCTGCGATTTGTTGCGGTAACCCGCAGTGACACCGGCGGTAAGCAGCTTCGCTACGGGAATATGCGGCGCACCTGCCTTTGCCAGCGCCTGGCGGACATAATTCTGCTTTAGACAGCATTCGTGTTCATAGGTAATGTGCTGATACTGACAGCCGCCGCAGCGCCGCGCAGCGGCGCAGGCCGCCTCCGGCAGCCGGAAGGGAGACCGCTCCAAAAGCGCCGTGATGATTGCCGCGGCATACCCCGCCGCGACCTTAATAATTTTGATTTCCGCAACATCGCCGGTCACCCCGTGCGCGACAAACACGACCACGCCCTTCACTCTGGCGACGCCGCAGCCCATATTGTTTATGTCTATAATTTCAGTTCGGTAAATCTCGTTTTTTGCGAGCGTGTGCATATTGGTAATTCCTTTCGCCATAAGACAGGAAAGCTCTGTCTTTTCAAATCAGAAGCCCGGTAAGCATACCGCACGGATTTTCGGCGCACGCGGCTGCGCAGAGCATCAGCCCCCCCGCCGTCCGCGGCCGGTCAGCCGGTAAACAACCGTCCCCCCGATAAATTTCGGCAGCTTCATCATGCGGCCGATGCGTCGCGGCTCCTTTATCAGACGGTAGAACCACTCCAGATTGCACCGTATAAAAAACCTCGGCGCTCTCTTGACAACACCGGCGTAGCCGTCAAGACTGCCGCCGAGTCCCGCGAAAACCCTGACGGACGGCATCCGTTCCTTGTTGGCCGCAATCCATCTTTCCTGTGCCGGTACGCCGAAACACACAAACAGTATGTCCGGTGCGGCGCCGTTTACAAGCCGGATGACCTCGTCATTTTCGGCCCCCTCCTTCTGAAAGTATCCGTCATGCGTTCCGACAATCTGCGCGCCCGGATACTTTTGCAGCAGCCTCTCCTTTGCCAGCTCTGCCACCTGCGGCTTGCCCCCCAGGAAAAAGATCCGGCAGCCGGTTTCAGCGGACAGGGCAATCAGACGCTCGCCAAGCTCTATGCCCGGCGTCTTGCCCTTCAGCGGCGTTCCCAAAATGCGGGACGCAAGTACAACGCCCGCGCCGTCCGGTATGATAAGCTCCGCTCCGTTTATGACCTCCGACAGCTCCGGCTGCTCAATGCAGGCCTGGATAATCTCGGCGTTTGGTGTATAAACGGCATGCGGACCGTCCTCCTTTAAAAACGCTTGGACTGCTGCAGCCGCCTCGTCCATGGTCACATTGTCAACAGAAACACCGCGTATATTTATTTTTTCATTCATAACCCGATATCCTTTCACTGAAAGCAGGGATGCGGGCCCTGCCGAAACATTGTCTCATACAGAAGGAACGGTTTCTTCGTTCCCTGCTCAATAAGGGGCACAGCACCGTACCGGAGACGCTGCTTCGGGGATTCAATTCCCCGCCGGAAAACGAAAGCAAACCCCTCTGCCTATAGAGGCGGGAGAAATCCTTCGTTTTGTTAACATTACATATTATCCCATGCTTCCCCGCTTTTGTCAAGACGGAACGGCCCCGTCAGATTTTGCGGACACCCGCCGGTGAAAGAGACGGCAGAGCGCAGCGCATGTCAGAACGATTTGATACACTTTTCAATGAATTCCCGCACGGCGGCTTTAATGGCAGCATCTATCCTGGAGTCGCAGAAAAGCTGAATATGCTTCGGTATTTCTCGGTAAAACGCTTCCGCAATACCGCCGGCAATACAGGCCTGTGTGTCGGCGTCGCCGCCGAGCGACACTGCACCTCTGACCGCGCTTTCGTAGTCGTTAGACTCCAAAAACGCGATGATCGCCGGGGGAACGCTGTAAGATGTCCGGCTGTCAAACACATGGGTTTCACGGATGCTGTCAAGCGTGCAGGACAGGCTGTACCGGAACCGCTTTTGCAGATACTGCCGAATAAAGCTTTTGCTTTCGCCGTTTCTTGCAAGAAAGACAGCGGCCGCTGCTGCCTGTGCCCCCTCTATAGCTTCGCGGCTGCCGTGTGTAGGCAAACAGCTTGCTTTTGCCTGCAGAAGCGTCTGCTCCATTGTGTCATATGCCCATCCGATCGGAATCACGCGCATAGCCGCCCCGTTGGCATAGCTGTGTCCATTCCGTGCATATATGTCTCTCGCCCATGAGGAAAACATCCCGCCGAAGCCGGCGTCCGGAAAATAGGCGTAATATTGCCGGTACTGCGCTCCGTATTCCTTTGCGCGCTTCCATATTTGAAACCTTGTGATATCAGAGGAATGATATACAATCGCCTTGCAGACAGCAGCAATCAGCACGCTGTCGTCGGTGAAGAAGCTGCTCCTTTCAAAAGGAAAATCATAATTTTTCGTACAGTGCAGTTCATAATAGGAACCGATTACATCGCCGTATATTGCCCCGAACATCGCTTCGCGCCTCCCGCCTGATCTTCCCAATCTGATTTTCGCCGGCAGACGGAATCTTACTTCATGACCAGTTCCCTGCTCATTTGAACCCCTTGCCGTGCATTTGGATTTTTATCTAAATTATGTCAGTATATCACTATTTTGGTTTTTGTCAACATCTATTTAAAAATTGTAAA
The DNA here is from genome assembly GCA_934526185.1 of uncultured Eubacteriales bacterium. Taxonomy (GTDB): domain Bacteria; phylum Bacillota; class Clostridia; order Oscillospirales; family CAG-272; genus CAKTAA01. The sequence goes on from CAKTAA010000023.1 coordinate 3,563, forward strand.
GAAAGGGCAGAAACTCAATTTGATACGCAAATTATCAATGGATAACCGCGATAAGGCGGAACAAAATAAAAAACCATCCTTATCTTGGTAGACAAAAACGGTTTTTCATCCCGACGAACCAAATGGAGCAGAGCGGGAGGTAAAGCGGCAAAAAAGAGTGTGTCTTGGTTTTTCCCTTTTTCTACGAATCTCGTTTGTATTGTTTACGCTTTTTGGATTTTGAGCAGGTAGCTTCAAAGCTCATATCCAACAGCATCTTAAGCTTATCGTCAGGCACACTGCCGTCCAAGGCAGCCGTTATCCAAGTACCCTTATTCATGTGGTATGCAGGGAAAAAGCCTGTTTCTTCCCGCAGGGAACTGATAAAGAGCGGTTCGCACTTTAGATTGACTACATCCAGAGTGTCATCTGACTGCAAGCCAAGTTTGCTTTTTGGAATATTCATGACAACAGCAAACCACTTCCGGCTGTTACTGTGGCGAAACACTTCATAAAGGGGAAACTTTACCCACGGAAAAGCTGCTTCCGCATTGTATTTTTCATGAATATATTTTTCCAATTCGGTGCGGTTCATTTTTTCACCTCCACGGCAAAGACCAATCCAACAGAATGATTATACCACAAAGCAAAAATGCTTGCTTGCAGTGGCATTTTTGCGAGGGCGTCAATGCGCAGCCTCCAAGTGACTTGCAAAGAGAGGCTTTCTGCGGACAGTATACCACCAAACCGACAAAAAATCAACCGAACAAAAAGGCATACCCCGCAATCGTGCAGGCATCCGGAGTGTTCCGCCGGAATTCAAATCGCTTTGTTTGCCGTCTGGCCGGTTTCTTTGCTGAGCAAAGAACCGCAAAAAGCAAGAAAACCCTATTATATCTGTGCAGATAAAAACGGTTTTTCATGTCTTACGGGTACCTAAAAGATGCCGCCTGATTTCTCGCCTGAGGACTTGAACCTGAACGGAGGTTATGCTCATAATCTTGGGCATAATTATAAAATCAGTTTTGCTCGCTGCAGTGCTATTTTCAAAAACTCGACAGGATCTTCTATACTCTCAAAACCCTTATTAAGTATTTCAAGTGCAATAGCACCTTTGTAATTTATTTCTTTTAGCTTATGAGTAATTTTTTTAAAATCAATGATGCCTGTAAAAGGTAAAGCGTGAGCATCCTCATCCCCACTGTTATCATGCAAATGTAGAGCAATCAATTTGTCACCGTATAAATGAAGCAAGTCAAGATGAGGTGAATAGTATTGCTCATGACCGCTGTCAAAGCAAAACCTCAGCTTGTCTGACTGAATTCTATCAAAAATATAGCCAATATAATCGGCATTTCCTTGATTTTCAATAGCTAAGTTTATGCTGTATTTTTCCGCGTTATCAGTTATTTTTTTAAATCGTTCAATACCTATATCAGTAGTTGGCAAAGGATTGTTGCCATTGATGGGGTGCATAACAAGTGTTGGTATTTGATATGTGTTGCAGTCTTTCATGCATTTTATAATATGCTCGGCATAATCTTGTCCCGCAGTTGTATCCTGCCATATTGCGTTAGCTTGCATATATGGAGCATGGGTGTTCTCAACAAACAATCCCGCTTTATCTGCATATTTGGGAAAGTCCCTATAATCTTTATCAAAATAATCAGCCCACAGCAATATAACGCCATCAAAGCCTGCATTTTTAATAGTAGTCATTCGCTGCTGCGGCGATAGATTATAACCAAAATAATCTACAATTGTGTAATGACTCATATCGTCCTCCAAAAGCAAATATAATGAATCTGCAATACAGAATCTAATTATATCATACAGACGTTTTCATTCAATGCTTTGCGGATAAGCCTCAATGAAACATATTGTGACGCATTATGAAATTTTCTGCTAACACAGAAAGAAAATAAAATTCGCCCTATACACCGCAGCACGATTCACATTTGCAGAGCAAAAATTTCATAGCAAAGCTATTTCATTTGCTGCAAGGCGAATTTCATTAAAAAGGACAGGCTTCTAAAAGAAACCTGTCTTTTTCTGTTCAACCCGCATAAGAAAGATTTTTCGGCATTTCTGCGGTAGGTTTCGGACTCCCCTGAATTAGCGCAGAATGTCGCTGATTTCTTTAAACCCATTGGTATCGCGAAGTTTGTCAAACTCCGGAGACGACAGCCATTTATCACGCATAATCTCGCAAAGCGTCCTTGTATCAGATGTTTCAAAATCAGTCTTTCTGACGGTAATATCCCCGAGCAGCATACTCGAAAAAACTTGTTCTTCAGGACGTTCATCAAATGCCTTGGCTGCTTCCGCTCCGATTTTCAGATGTTTGACAGCTTCTCTGCCGTTATCCAGTTTTGCATATAATTTTGCAATATCCAATTGCAGTTTTGCTGCACCCCAGCCCTCCGGCGTAACAATGCTGTCATATACGATTTCTTCAAGCTCCCAAATCTTTTTTATTGCAACAACGGCCTGCTCATCCGAAATACAGCCAGAATTCGCCAACAACCAAATAGCTCCCCTTAACGCTTCGTAGTCTTGCTTTATTTTATTTCTCAAAAAAGGAAGCTTTTCGCTGTCAGCCAGCCCCCACCACATTTGATTTTCTCTACAGAATTCAGCCGACGGCAAGGATTCATAAATAGTCCTTCCGGTTTCTTTTCTTCCCATTTCACAGTAATGAAATGCAAGTCTGGCTGTTGCCTCAAGACGAATATCCTGATCCGGACAATATTTCATAATTCTCTCACCCAAAGCAGTGATCTCGGCATCGTACTTTTCCATATTTTCTTTCCATTCGGGAATGTTGCCGTCATCATCCCCCGCGACAAACAGCGCATACATCAGCCTGTTCAGTAATACAAAGTTATTCGGATATTCTGCAACACCCTCCCGTGCAATAGCGATGCAGTCGTAAATGCGCCCTTGGCTGATGGCCTTCTGAAAACGTAACAGGTATTGTGCAACCTTTTCCTGTTCAATCATTTTGTTGACTCCAAGAAGGTTATCTACGGTAACTCCGAAAAACTCCGCAATAACAGGCAGCAATTCCATATCCGGATAACACACTCCGGTTTCCCAACGCGACACAGATTGATACGAGACATTGAGAATATCCGCTAATTCATCCTGTGTAATATCCTTCTCTTTTCGTAAACATTTTATTGTATTGCCAATAGTAAGCTTCATATTATTTCTCCTTTATTATTATTGAAAGCAGCGCCTCTTTCTATTAATAATATATCCTGTTTAAAAAAGGAATTCAACAGCTCATTTGTAGAGAAAATCTCAACCGTATAGTGAGAAAACAAAAGCAAATAAAAATATTCAGCCAGAGCATATTTATAATTATATAATTAAATAAAGGAACGACAATTTTCTTACAGAAATTATCGTTCCTCCGTGTCGAAGGGCTATGAAAAAAGATATTTCCGGAATTTCGGCGGTGGGTTTCAAACTCTTGTACAGGACAAGATAGAAAACGCCGGCAGCCGAGCGCTTTGAGCGACAAAGGGAAATTAGACAAGGGGGTTTAGAGCTCAATTGTGCTTTCATCAGCACTGCTTAACAGAAAAAGGCACAAAATTGAGCGCTGTCACCTGTGTATAATCCATTGTCTTTCCAAAGGCGAGATAAAGTGGAGCGAATTCCAATAACAGACATCGAAACATAGTATTCAAAATCATCCTCCAGGTATTTATTGGAATACCGGGCAACAATCCCTTTTACGGCATTTATAACATCGCGCATAGCCGCCGAAAGAGAGATATACTGAGGCAAGGTGCTCAAATACTCACGAAGATGTATTTTCATATCATCCTGAAATACAAGCGCATTTACAAATACTGTACCGTCACTCCGCACACCGCACAAGCCTTCTTCAATCAGCTTTTGCATGTAACCTTTTTCCACTTCGGAAAAAGCGGCGGGGGTTGATTTTTTCACGATCATTTGAAGCATTGCATTCAAATGGGAATCAGGCACGTCGCTTTTATATCTTCTCTTGTGAAATACGGTGTCCTCCGGTTGAGCTTGATAGCCGTCCCAGCGTGTGTCCTTCCATCCGTTACCGTTGTTGTTGAAAAAACTGGACGGGAGACGGCAGAAGCTGCCTCTTTCAAATCCGATCAAGCCCCAGCTTCCTCCGTCGGCGCGTTTGAATTTTGAATATATGTTATCGGAAAAGCAGGCGCTTTCGATGATCTGTTCCAAATAAAAGGCGAAAAACATTTGCGCGTCGTTGTCGCTGTAATCGCCCGACGTTACACCGAGCGCAACCGCTTTTTTCAAAGCCGTTCCGGCAAGCTCCCAAAAAGCATCAGCGTTATCTTGTGTGAAGCCGCAGCACTTATCGTTGATCTCGTTTTGACATTCCCTCGGAACAATGAAAAAGTTTGTCAGATATTTTTCACGGTTGATTTTTTTCAAAAGCTCCGCATTAACCAGCAGTGCTGCCTCTTCTTCCATGTAAGGCACTGCAATTCCGAGCTCAAGAGCAAGTTCCTGTAATGTGCAGGGAAGGTTGTGCGCGTGACAAAGGATATTGACCGGTATTTTTCTCTCAATAGCCTTCCAAGGAAGCCCGGATGGATGGCTTCCCGAAGCACAAAACGAAATGTCCTCCGGATGATAGCTTCTTTCTCCAAATTCTCTTGCCATGTTCATACCTTCTTTCAATATTTTTCTTGCACGGTGCAGCTTGGTCATAACCGTGCCCGCAGGAAGCTTGAGGAATGAAGCGATCTCTTCGATCCTTTTACCGTGAAAGTAATAAGCGACCACGATATTCCGATAGCCCGATGAAATAAGAGCCATTTCTCGGCGCAGCAGCAGTAGCTGCTCCTGATGTGTCAATACGTCTTCCAAAGCCGGAGTCTCGTCTTCGATCTCAAGCTCTCGGATATCGGTATTCCATTCTGATATGCTTTGCTTGCTTGTGCTTTCTGTGAGCCCATACGCTGTATCGGTTGCGCGCAATCCGCCATACCCATGCCGGAAAATGTTCGGGCAGATTCCCTTTTTTCAATGCGCCAATGATATTGAGCAGAATATCCGATGTGAGATCCTCCGCCATATCATTGCTGCCGGTCTTTTTCAAGCAGAAATAAAAAACCTTTTCTGCATAATTGTGAATCAGGTCATTGATGAGCCGTTCCCTTTCGTCGATTTTCTCCGCCATTTCTCAAACCTCCTTTCACTTATATAGTGTCCCTTAAGCAAAAAATATTTCAAAAAAGTTTTCGGCTGATTTCAGAGGCAGTCCTGCAATATTACCGTTTTGCCACACGATCATACCTCTCAGTAAAATGGCACGCGCCGGCGCTTATGCAGAAAATAACAAAAAAGCCCCGAACGCAGCTTGCGCGTCGAGACTTTTCGGCTGTAAGAGAAGTCGTAAAAGTACGAATCGGCCCTCAAGCAAAGGGAAGAAACGTGAAAAGTATACCATTTATCACAACTCAATCGCTTGGATAATGCTTCCAATTAAGGTTTGGTCAGCTTCAAATGCAAATGTTAATGAGTGAGAGGAAAAGGATGCGCCAAGCTGACCCTTGATAAATACAATTCCGTTTTTCATAACGAATTCTATATATCCATCCGTGTCTGCTCCATTATCAGCCATGCGAATCGTACCATTCAACGAAGTATATGTGTTTTTAATATTGGCTATTGTTTTGGAATAAAACGGATCAAACAGAGTAAAAATGTCGAATCCTTTAAAACCTTCGTTTTCATAAGATATTCCGAATGTAATACAGGAGCAACCGTCTATGTATTTATATTCTTGTTCGCTTGGTACTGGGAGCAAACATAAACGGGTTACTCCGTTGTCCCAAAGAACAACAGCTTTCTTTATTGTCATTTCGTGTTCTCCTTCGCTGTTCTGCAAGAAGCAACCAGCATTGCTCTTAAGGATGTACATTTAGAAGATAATTTCCTGTAGGTTTGTTCGTCCATATATTTTGTTCTGTATAACAGTTCGAGCCAATAACCCGTTTCACTTGCTTCCTTTAGGGCAATTTCCAATTTCGAAACAAAGTCTTTTCGGCCTTGTGCGTACTGTGCTTCATGAATGTTTGCACCGATACTTGTGCCGCTTCTTCCGATTTGATTAGATATGATAGATTCCTTATTAGATTTGAGATGCTTTACTAATTCAATGATATCAACGGAAAATTCCATAGAAAGTTCTCTGAGCTTTGATTCAGACATAACAATACACCTCGTTTTTCATTATTATATCACAAAACAAAAGCATTGTAAATGCGTGATAAGCGATGCAGCTACGCTGTGATAAGTGATGCGATGCGTTCTGCTCACGCGCGGTGAGCGTGCACCACAGGCAAATCCTGCATCACGCACGAAGTGCGCATCACGTTCCGCAAGGAACGCATCACGCAAAGAAACCTGATTTGTCAGGTAGACAAATCAGGTTTCTTTGCTGGCGTACCTGGAGGGATTCGAACCCCCGACCTACTGCTTAGAAGGCAGTTGCTCTATCCAACTGAGCTACAGGTACTCATTTTTGTGCCTGCTGCAGACAAGAAATACAAGAATCAAATCCATTCTTATCAGTATTTCCCTACAGGCATCAAAAATTATAGCATATTTTTTGCGGCATGTCAAGACACATTTCGAAGAATTCTTTGCCAAGATTTCGAAGATTTCTTTTATTCTTCGGCGCAGATAAGGCGGAGACGTAAAAAGTCTGACGAGCTATATCACTCAGACATAGACATTTTCGTCTGATGTCCGAAAAATGTCTGTATCAGACGCGGCTGCGCAGCTTTTCCATTCGAAGATACAGCAGAAAGCCCAAAATTGCGGAAAGGATTTCCGTCACGGGAAAGGAGATCCACACGCCGCACAAACCAAAGAGCTGTGCCAGAAGCAGCGCCGTTGCAATGATAATGGCAAAGCCGCGCAGCAGTGACAGAATATGCGCCGGCACAGCTTTTTCCGCAGATGTAAAAAACACAGAAAGAATAATATTGAAGCCCGCAAAAATTCCTCCCGTAAAGTAAATTTTCATACCCGTCACCGCGAGGCTCTGAAGCTGTGTGTTGTTTCCGCTGTTGAATATACGCACAATCGGATCTGCAAAACAGAAAATACAAAGATAGACGGCAGCCGAAAGGCCCGCCATGGCGACAATCGCATATCGCAGCAGCCGTTTGCTCCTTTGTGTATCCCCGCGGCCGTGAGCCGTGCTGAGAAGCGGCTGAATCCCCTGTGCAATGCCTGTATAGACGGCTGTCAGAACCAGAGCCAGATTCGCAATAACGCCATAGGCAGCGACTCCGGTATTGCCCTGCAGCCGCAAAAGAATTGCATTAAATACAATCATAACGACTCCGGAGGCAAGCTCCGTAATCAGGGAAGGCAGCCCAAGCGCAAAAATGGTTCCGGCCGTCCGCAGGCTCGGACCTGTTCTCACCGCGTGAAAACGTTTTTTTCTGCATATCAGATGACGCGAAAGAAACGCTATGCTGACAACAGGAGAAACGCCGGTCGCCAATACCGCTCCGAAAATGCCCATCCGCATCGGGAAAATCAGTACATAATCCATAATGATATTGAAAAAGCTGCCGCAAAGCATGCCCGTCATGGCTAATTTCGGATTCCCGTCGTTTCTGACAAAACAGATCAGCACATCGTTAAGCAGAAAGGCAGGCGAAAACAGCAGCAAAACCCTTAAGTAGATGTTTGTCATTTCAAAAATACCGGCATTTGCCCCAAGCGCCGCCGTCAGCGGTTCGGACAGGAAAACGCCTGTCAATACAAACAGAACGGCAAAAACAGCCGACAGAAACAGCACATTGGTAAATATTTTGTCCGCTTCTCCGTCTCTGCGCTGACTTTTCAGCACGGAATACCTCGTTGCGCCTCCCATGCCGAGCATCAGACCGGTTCCGTGTATGAAGCTGTAAACCGGAATCGCAAGATTCAGAGCTGCAAGGCCGTCCGCCAAAAGTCCTTTTGCTACAAAAAAGGTGTCAGCCAGAATATAGCAGGAAAGGCCTAACATTCCCAGTACATTGAGTGCCGAATACTTTACAAACTCCTTAAAATCCCTCTGCATAAAACCTCCTGAAAACAAAAAGGCGCCGGACTTCGTATCTGCGTGGACCTGACGATACGAAATTCAGCGGCATCCGCTCTTACCCGGTGGCAAGTACATATGAAATTTCTAAATCTATAGTAACACATCCGCCGCGGTTTGTCAAGCACCGGACAACAAATTGCCGCCGGCGCCCGAAAAGTTTTGAAAAGTATCTTGACAAAAACGAATTTCCATGATAAAATATAAAATGTTACAGATAAGAGTTGCGGGTGTAGTTCAATGGTAGAATTCCAGCCTTCCAAGCTGGTCGCGTGGGTTCGATTCCCATCACCCGCTCCATAACCGGACATCAGTCTTTGATACCCATGGTATCAAATTTGGTATCCGGTTTTCATTTTTTTCGAAAAATGCCGAGGATATGCATGGCTTATGATCAATATATTACTTGAAGGCTATGACATAGATGCCGCATGGCTTTATGAGGGATTGCAAAAATATATCAAATCAAATAGGAAGGTAGTGGTCATAGCGTTTTCCTTCCGTGGTAATCGTGTGCGCTCTGTTGAAGATTGGAATCTTTTTTACAGCAAAGAGAACGGAAAATATTACGGTGGAATTACCGGCGGATTTTCTTCTTTTGGCTTACCTGAAAGCAACATTACATTTCTTAATTACTTTACCGACACCAAAGAAACTGCCATGGAAAAAGTAAAACAGGCTGATATTCTATACTATTTAGGCGGCTTGCCTGATCAAATGATGGACAGAATTATGGAATTTGACCTCTACGATATGCTGCTGCATCATCAGGGGATTGTTATGGGATATAGCGCCGGCGCCGTTATCCAATTGGCCGAATATCACTTATCACCGGACGATGATTATGCTGAGTTTGGATATTATAAAGGAATTCCCTACCTGAGTGACTTTTATCTCGAAGTTCATTATCAAGGAACTGATATTCAAAACCGTGCAATTACCCGTGTCCTTAAAGAACGATCAAAACCGGTATATGCGATGCATAGGGGACATGGTGCAATCATAGTTGAAAATGGAAGCCTTCATACGCTTGGTGAAGTGAAGGTCTTTCAGCCATCCGAAACATGAATCTGTTGCCGCCTTCAATCTATTACAAGCGATTTAACAAAAGGTCTCAGGGGTGTGCATTTCGTATCACGAAAGGTCGCTTCTTTATAACCGGACACCAATTTTGATGCAATGGGTATCATGATCGGTGTCCGATTTTTATATGAATATCATACGAAAACATAAAGGCTTGCCTGCGGAGGGGAGAATATATCGGAACGAAAATATTATGATGTCGGAGCATTTCTTAATTCTTAACTGCGTTGCTGAAAACCTAAGTGACACATTGCTTTCCCCGAAGCGCACAGAACCGGAGATGTACAGCATTTTGGACGGAGCTGAATGCGAAGGATAAAGCAATACCCCGAGGGGCGCCTTTCCCTCAGGGTATTTTTTTATACTCCTACAGAAATTTAAAAATCTGTTTTCCCTTCAATTTATTCCAAGTTATTCCAAATTCAATTTTTTCGAAAGCATATACTTGCTTATCATATAGAAAACCACGCTGTATATAGCATACAGAAGCGTCATTACGATCAGAAACGGAATCATCAGCGACGAATTCACAGCGGAAAAAGCAGCACTGCCGGAGGACACCTGAAAATTGATTTCCCACAGAACGTCGGTTTTTGCAACGATGACAAAATAGACGATCATCATAATCAAATTGATAATCTCCATCACCGTATACAGGCCGAAATAGGCGCCTATCGCACCGGCAACCTTGTGCCGTGTGACGCACTGCCCGATGGAAACAGCGGCATAGAACAGCAGAATGCTGGAAGCGCCGGACGCCAGAAGCGCCAGCAAAAAGGGAACGATCCCTTCAAAAATGCCGGTGCTGACCAGTACCTGCCAGATAGAATTCCAGTCGATTTCCACGCCGTATGTCACGGCTGCGGTAAACGCCAGAATCAGGACAGAGAGAAGAATCAGCAGAACCGAGAGCATTGTCCAGACATAAGCGGCGATAAACTTCGAGAGCACAAGCTTTGCCGGCGTAACCGGAAGGGTATGCATAAGGTAGCCCTCGTCGCGAATGAGGTTCCGGTAATACCGGAACAGCAGAATGCCGAGCGTTCCGACAGATACAGCCGCAATGGTAAAAATAAAGGTAAGCAGAGCCAGCGGTGTCAGCACGCCAAGCACCATTTTTCCCGTATCCGAATTCTCCAGCACCCCGTAAAGCAGCAGGTACAGGACGCCGAGCACGGTCATGCCTCCGAGAACAAGATACAGCGGTACGATCTGGCGCGAGGTCGCGCGGAATTCCCATTTAAGCAGTTTTTTCATATTCGTAAACCGTCCTTTCAAAAAGCATCACTCGTACTTTACATTCTGTAGATCTGCCGGAAATACGCGTCAACCGACATTCCGTTCTCCTGTCGAAGCTCCTCAGCGGAAACCGGCGCCGTGACACCGCCTCCCGTCATGAAAATCACATCGTCAAGCACACGTTCAATTTCGGAGATGAGATGCGTGGATATCAGAATGGAGGAATTTTCACCGTAGTTCTGCAGAATGGTGTCGAGAATATAATCCCGCGCAGCCGGATCGACGCCGCCGATCGGCTCGTCGAGGATATAGAGCTGCGCGCGGCGGCTCATCACCAGAATGAGCTGCACCTTCTCCTTTGTCCCCTTGGAAAGCGTTTTCAGGCGCGCGCCCTCCTCGATCTGCAGGCGGCGCAGCATCTCCTTAGCCGCGGACGCGTCAAAGTCCTCGTAAAAGTCGCCGAAAAAGGCGATGATTTCCTTTACCCGCATACCGTCGCTGAGATACGTACGCTCCGGCAGGTAAGAAATGATCTTTTTGGTCTCCGGGCCGATTTCCATGCCGTTTATCAGGATTCTGCCGGCGTCGGGCTTTAAAAGGCCGTTTATCAGCTTGATAAGCGTACTTTTTCCGCTTCCGTTCGGACCGAGCAGTCCGATGATTCTGCCGCGCTCAAGCGTCAGATTCGCGCCGAGAAGCACAGGCTTTCCGGAAAATGATTTGCAGATATTTTCACATTGCAGTAAGGCATTCATGGTATTCGTTCCTTTCTTTCGTTTGTCTGAATCCGGTTCAGCGGACGCGGCGCGGGCTTCTTCACCGTTGCGCCTCTCCGTTCTCCCCGGTATGCTCCTGCAAAAATGCCAGGATTTCCTCCGAAGTATATCCGAGCCGGCGCAGGGTGTCAAAAAAACCGGAAAGCGCTTCCTCCGCCATCTGGCTGCGCAGCTCCCGAATTCTCTGTCCGTTTTCCGTTACGGTTTTGCCGCTGGTTCTCAAGGTAACCAACAGCCCTTGTGCCTCAAGCTCAGCCAGCGCCCTCTGCATGGTATTCGGGTTCACCGCCGCGTCTGCGGCAAGCTCACGGACTGACGGAATCCGCTCCCCCGGCGGATACGCGCCGGAGATGATCATCAGCTTTATCCTGTCGACGAGCTGCAGGTAAATGGGCCGGTCGGCGTTCAGCTCCCATGCCATACTCTCCCTTGCTCCTTTCTGTATTAATTAACTAATACAATTATACACATCTTTCTATTCTCTGTCAATCGCAGTCCGTGTTTTTTACAATTTGTTCACATATGTCTTGGAGCCGCATAAAAATATAAGCCGGAGCGGGGAAAATCCCCGCTCCGGCCCGCGCTTTTTCTTCAGTTCGCCGCCTTTTTCAGCTTTGCATAGGTTGCCATCAATTTCTTGGTTCCCACTTTGTCAAATGCAATTTCATACAGGATATCCGCGCCCATTTCCTTGACGCTCATCACAATGCCCTTGCCGAAGGTCAAGTGGGAGACACAGTCTCCTGTGCTGAACCGTTCGTATCCGGTTGTACGCCCGACCTGGCTCGACAGATCCGACGGTTTGAAGAATTCCTGCGATATCACCGGAGTTTTACGGCTTGTCCGTACCGGCTGCTGGACTTCCGGCTCCTTCGGCGGCTCCGCCGCGGCTGCCCTGGATTTCACCTGACCGTTTTCTATGTAATCCTCAGGAATCTCGGATATAAACCGGCTCTGGGGATTGTACTGCGTCTTTCCGTACAGCAGCCGCTCCCGAACATGCAGGGCATACAGCCGCTCCTTAGCACGCGTAATCGCGACGTACGCCAATCTGCGCTCCTCCTCCAGCTCCTCCGGATATAACGCCGCCTGCATGCCGGGGAAAATCCCTTCCTCCATGCCCGGCAGGAAGACGACCGGAAACTCCAGACCTTTTGCGCTGTGAATGGTCATCAGCACCACCGCGTCCGCCGTATCGTCATAGCTGTCGATATCCGACACCAGCGCGACCTCTTCCAGATATCCCGACAGCGTCGCCTCCGGATTGTTATTCTGGTATTCCACGGCCTGCGAAATCAGCTCCTGTACGTTCTGCAGGCGATCCTTTTCGATTTCCCCGCCGTCCACAAGCATTTGGCGGTAGCCGGTACCGGTCACTACCTTTTCAAACAGAACGGGCAGCGGCTCCGTTTTGCTCATCTCGGCAAATGCATCGATCATCGCCACAAACTCCTTGAGCTTGCCGGCCGATTTGGATATCGCCACATGGCTGTCCGCATGGCGCATGGCGTCGATCATGCTGACACCCTCGTATTCGGAGATCATCTCGACCGCGCGCACCGTAGTCTCCCCGATTTTCCGCTTCGGCTCGTTGATGATCCGTTTCAGACGCAGGTTGTCCGCCGGATTGTTGATAACGCACAGATACGCCAGAATATCCTTGATTTCCTTGCGGTCATAGAAGCGGGTGCCGCCCAGCAGACGGTAGGGCACGCCGCTTTTCGCGAAAATATTCTCCAGATTGCCCGACTGCGCGTTGACGCGGTACAGAACGGCGAAATCGCTGTAGCTTCTTTTCTCCCGGATGACCAGCTCCATGATCTTGTTGATGATAAACCGCGCTTCCTCGTTCTGATTGTCGAGGCGGCTGACGCAGATTTTCTCGCCGGGGCCGCTGGGGGACCAAAGATCCTTGCCGCGCCTGCCGAAATTGTTGCGGATGACAGCGTTGGCGGCGTCAAGGATATTTCCGGTCGAGCGGTAGTTCTGCTCCAGCTTAATAACAGCGGCGTCGCTGTAGCATTCGTCAAAATGAAGAATGTTTTCGATGGTAGCGCCGCGGAATTTATAGATGCTCTGGTCGTCGTCGCCGACAACCATCAAATTTCTGTGCATGCCGGACAGAAGCTGCGTCAAAACGAACTGCGCATGGTTCGTGTCCTGATATTCGTCGACGCAGACGTAGCGGAAGCGGCTCTGATAATACTCCCTTGCCTCCTGAACCGTCGAAAGCAGCCGGACAGTCTGCATGATGATGTCGTCAAAATCCATGGCGTTGGCGTCCCGCAGCTTCTTTTGGTAGAGCGCATAGATCGAGGCAATCTGGCTGAGACGGAAATCCGTTCCGGCCTCCGCCTCGTAAGCCTCCGGCGTCAGCAGCCTGTCCTTTGCGCGGCTGATATGGGTAAGCGTAGTCCGCACAGGCATCTGCTTGTCGTCGATGCCCTGCTGACGCAGGCATTCGGCAAGCACGCGCTTGCAGTCGTCCGTATCATAGATGGTAAAGCCCGGCGCATAGCCGACTCTGTCGCCGTATCTGCGCAGGATGCGCACACAGATCGAATGGAAGGTGCCCGCCCAGATCTCTTCGGCGGCGCCGCCCAGAATGCGCGCAAGGCGTTCCTTCATTTCCTTTGCGGCCTTGTTGGTGAAGGTGATGGAGAGCACGCCCCACGGAGGGCAGGGACGGCTGGCGTACGGCAAAAGAGCCTGCTCCATCTGTGCAGGATCCAGAGCCGCGGCATCCTCCAGCGCGCGGATATCCTCTTCCGAAAGATCCGGCGGGAGACTTTCGTCCGCATACGCGTTGCCGAATTTAATAAGGAAGGCTATCCGGTTGACCAAAACGGTGGTCTTGCCGGTTCCGGCGCCGGCAAGGATCAGCAGCGGGCCGTCAACCTTGAAAACAGCCTCGCGCTGTTTCTCATTCATCGTCTGATATAATGTGTCAAACAGCGCCCGCTTGGCTTTCAAAAAACGCTCAGCAGGAGCCGGACATCGATCCTTAGACATAAGCAAATCCTCCGCATTCAATATCTTCTCTTTACCATTTTACTACAAATTCAAAAAATAATCAACGGAAAAGATTAGAAAAGGGATAAATTTTTCATTTGGTTTCATTTGGTCGGTTAGCCGCCGTGTATTTTCCGAGATTTTGGGGCGAAAGCTGCCTATGATATCGACAGAAATATTACAAATCAGTGCAAAACGCCTGCGTTCATAAATATTTTACATAGTAAGCTTATAAAACAGGACAGTTTATTTTTTAAATTACAGAGTTAAATATTTAAACTCCGCAATTTAGTTTATTAATTGTAATTTTTATAGTTTTTTAGTATCATATTTTGCCTGTATTGACAATTAAAAATGTGCAATTTGTAATACTGATCGAACCATTTATCATTTAAAACAGCTTCTAATGATCATGAAACAAATAACAGCTTCAAGCGGGCAGTCCCCACACGGGGCATCTTAAAAAAATAGGAGTATATCATTTTTCAATGTTTCCATGCATTCACATAAAATTTACATTTGTTTTTTTACTCTATATGGAGATGATTTTTCATGTTTTAGGTAATTTTACACTAATATGAGTAAAATTCCGCATATTTTTTAGCCATATATGATTTATTTAGTTTGTATGCATTGATTTTTGTTCTGTTTTATGTATAATTATCACAGAAAATAAATTTATCCATTCGCCTGTGGTTTCAGAGATGGATAAAAAAAGGAGGATTGCTCCCCCTTCCTTATTTATCTCCGCCCATCGGTTATACCTTCCTGCCGCTTTTTCTGTCGGTGAATACGGCCTCATAGTCATAATTCAGCAGGTCGGCAATCTGCTTCAAATCTTTTTCCGTGAAATTATCCCGCGTCATTTTTCCGCTCAAGGTGGACGGGCTTTTATTCAGCATCTTTGCTAAATCTGTCAGCGTCAATTCCCGCTCAACCAACAGTATTTTTATTTTCTTTGCAGCAGACAAGCATATCACCTCTTTGTGCTATTATACATGTTTTCCCGAAAAATTTCAAGCATAAATAAAATATTTTTCGGTAAAATACAAATCCTACTTGAACTATTTGCTTTTAAATGTATTATATTTGTGCATTTACGACTTGTTTTCGTACATATCACAAATGTATATATTATGTAAAACACGGAGGAATCATCACTATGTTAACACGCCAAATCAAGAAAAGCCAATGGGAACACGTCTGCGAACAATTGTACGCCTGCGGCAAATCCGCCCCCCTTTCCCTACAGCTCGACTGCAATCTGCGCTGCAACGGCACAGACTACATTCTGAAAGTACAGCCAACGCGCAAGCGAAACATCTATGTACTTCAGGCCGTAGGCGTTACGCCGGACAGCAGCGCCGCAGGCGGCAAAAGATACGAGCTGATCGACGACAGACTTATGCTGTCCGCCCTGCTTGAAATTCTCCTTTTCCAAGGGGCCGCCGAACGGTCGGCGTAGACACCCCGCAACGGGCAAGGCTCCGGCATCCTACAGGGGCGCGGTTCTCTTTCGGACCGCGGCCCCGTTTTTTCCGCTTTCCAAATCCGCTCCGCAGACAGTCGATGCCTATCCGGTACAGCGCAAACATCAAGTAAGGAAAAATTTTGCAAAAAGAGCTTGAAACACAGGCCGATATATGGTAAAATATTGTATTCTTAAGAGTCTGTATATCAGTCTCACGGGCAAACGAGGGGAGGATTTCGCCGGCATGGAGTTGCTAATACGCGGCAAACAGATTTATTTTACAGAGGAAAAACGCTTTGCAGCCGGGTGGATTCTGGTCCGCGGCGGCCGGATTGCCGAGGTCGGAAAAGGAGACGGCGACGTCCCTGCCTGCGCGCAGGTTCTGGAGGCCGGGGAGCAATATGTCGCCCCCGGACTGGTGGACGTTCACACGCACGGACGGATCGGCTATGATTTTACGGACGGCTCCGAGGAGGAGATGCGGCAGATGCGGCAGTCCTATGCGGCGGACGGTGTGACAACGCTGCTGCCGACGCTTGCGTCCGCTCCGCTTGAGCAGATGCTCCGTGCGGCCGACAGAATCCGTTCCGTCGGCTTTGACGGCATTCATGTCGAGGGGAGATATCTCAGCGAGGCGAGACGCGGCGCTCACAAATCCGAGCTGCTGGCGCCTCCCTCCGTGGAGGAGCTCCGTCTGTTTATGGAGCACATCGGCCCGCTGGCCGTGCATTTCACGCTTGCGCCGGAGCTTCCGGGCGGGGAGGCCTTTGTACGGGCGGCCGTGGAGGCGGGAGCCACCGTTGCTCTCGGACACTCCGACGCGTCCTATGAAGAGACGGTGCGCGCTTTTTCCTATGGCGTGACTGCCGTAACTCACCTTTTCAACGCGCTTCCGCCCCTGCATCACCGCAGTCCGGGCCCTATCGGCGCGGCGCTCACGGAAGGCGCGTTCGTCGAGATCATCTGCGACGGCTTTCACCTGCATCCTGCGGCCGTAAAGACGGTCTGGCAGGCGGCGCCGAGGGACAAGCTGGTCCTGATAACGGATTCTCTGGCCGCTGCGCGGTGCTCCGACGGAGACTATGTTCTTGCCGGCCTGAAGGTCTTTGTCCGCAACGGAATGGCCACAAATGAGGAGGGGCATATCTCAGGCAGCACCATTTCGCTCTACGACGCTGTACGGAATCTGATGCGCTTCTGCGGCGCTTCGCTTTCCGAGGCGCTCCCCTTTGCGACGATCAATCCGGCGCGGATGGTGGGACTCGACGGTCTGGTCGGATCCATCGAAAAGGGAAAACGGGCGGATTTCTGCATCATCGATCCAAAAACGCTGGAAATTTCGCAGGTCATTTCGCGCGGCGTGCCGCAGGCCGCCCGCTGACCGATCAGTGCGTTATGCTGCCGCGGCGCAGCATCCGCCGGCGCTTCTTTTGGCAGCTTCCAGAAGCTGTTTAAAAATCCAAATTCCGGCAAACACTATGGAAAGGCAGCTACGTTTTTTGTCTTGAGGGAATCGGCAGACGGAAAACGGATCTGACGATACATTTCAGGCAGACAGGCTGCCGGCCGGGCATAACCGAAAGGCGGATATGCCAGACGCTGCCGGTGCCGCTGTCTCTGTTCGGCAGGAGGAATATCGCATGTCAAATGAAGCAGAAAGCGCCGCCACAAAAGCAGAGGAAAAAACGGAGCCTGTATCCCGGAGACCGACATCCGGCTGTCCTCGGACAGAAATGGCAGAGCGGCGCGCGTACTTCAAGCGTGAGGCGCGTGAAACGCTGCTTTTCGGCGGCAACTGGCTGCCCGTCATTTTTTCTTTTCTCGTTCTCTTGTTTTTTACCGTGGGCATCAAATATCTGCACGAAACCGTTTTTTTCACCGCAGAGCTTATAGGAGTCACCGTATACAGCGGAGCGCGGCTGGAAACAATTCTTCGCATCAGCGGCGACGTTTTCCTCTTCTTCGGCGTATCGCCGCTGCTCCCCGGAATTTATGCTTATCTGGCAAGTCTGTACAGTGCGCGGGGCATTTCCGGCGCCGAAAAATCCATTCGTGTCGGCGATATCTTTGTTTACTTCAGCAGCTTTTCGTCGCTGTGTGAGGCTTACCGGCTCGTATTCGCCTATGTCTGGCGAACAGGAGCTGCCTATGTCGCCGTCCGGGCGCTCAGCGCCGTCTGGTTACGCCTTCAGAACGGATTCGGCAGCTTTCCCGCATATCGTATAGCCGCTGTCTCGTTCCTTTTTACAGTGCTTGGAGCAGCTTCCGCCGCGCTTCTCCTATGGGCTCTTATGCGAATCAACTGCCTGTGGTACTGTGCCTGCTGCCGTCCGAACAACAGAACGGTGCGCGAGGCATACCGCGAGAGCGCCACAGCCATGCGCGGACACGGAGCGGAAGCGCTGCTGCTTGTACTCAGCTTTGCGCTATGGGGGGCATTCTCCCTGCTGACGGCCGGCGTTCTCCTGCTGTACGCCGTACCCTATTTTCTGCTCACGCATATCAGCTTCTGCTCCTACGCAGCAGCGGCGCAGGAAATACCCGACAAGGCCGTATCCGCCGAAGAAAAAGCAGGGACACGATTGGCCGAAAGAGAGGAGCCGGACGGGCGCCGCATACCGGCGCCGCTGACGGCGGAAACCGCCGGAAACGTCATAAAAGGCGGAGAGACCGGCAGAAGGAAGCCCGAAGCGTGAGCCCGCCGCGGCTGTCCAACCTTCCGCAAAAAACTGCTCTGTCAGGGGGACGGAGGCCGCAGGGAAATACTCGCCGCAATCCATATGCCGCGGTTACGTTTTTTCAGGTGTCGGAGGCGGCCGCCCGGCAGACGGCGCGTCTGTAAATACCGCATAAACAGAAAGGGATGTCGTTTGTATGAATTCAGAAGCTACGAATCGGAAAAACAAATTTTATATCACCACCGCCATCGCCTACGCGTCGCGGAAGCCTCATATCGGAAACGTATACGAGGCCATTCTGACGGATGCTGTCGCGCGCTTTCACCGCATGAAGGGCGAGGATGTCTTTTTTCTAACCGGTACGGATGAACACGGACAAAAAATCGAAGAGCTGGCCGGCGCACAGGGCGTAACGCCGCAGGCCTACGTAGACCGTGTAGCAGGGGAAATCCAAGCGCTGTGGGATCTGATGAACATAAGTTATGACAAATTCATCCGCACGACTGACCCCGAGCATCAGCGCATCGTACAGAATATTTTTAAAAGACTTTACGAAAAGGGCGAAATCTACAAAAACGAATACGAGGGCTGGTACTGTGTCCCCTGTGAATCCTTCTTCACGGAAACGCAGGTGAAGGACGGCTGCTGTCCCGACTGCGGCAGGAAGGTTAGCCGCACGAAGGAGGAGGCGTACTTCTTCCGGATGAGCGCCTATCAGGACCGCCTGCTGAAATATATCGACGAGCATCCGGATTTTATTGTTCCGGAATCTCGGAAAAAGGAAATGGTGAACAACTTCCTCGCAGCCGGACTACAGGATCTGTGCGTCTCCCGCACGTCGTTTTCCTGGGGCATCCCGGTGACCTTTGACGACCGGCACGTCATCTATGTCTGGGTGGACGCGCTGTCAAACTACATTACCGCGCTCGGCTACGACGTAAACGGGGCGGGTGAGCTGTACCGCCGCTTCTGGCCGGCAGATATCCATATTGTAGGCAAGGATATCATGCGCTTTCACACCATTTACTGGCCCATCATTCTGATGGCGCTCGGCGAGGAGCTGCCGAAGCAGGTGTTCGGGCATCCGTGGCTGCTGTTCGGCTCGGACAAAATGAGCAAATCAAAGGGCAACGTGCTGTATGCGGACGAGCTTGCGGAAATCTTCGGCGTAGACGGCGTGCGGTATTTCTGCCTTGCGGAAATGCCCTACGCGGCCGACGGAAATATCACGCCGGAGGCGCTTGTCGCGCGATACAACACGGATTTGGCGAACAATCTCGGCAATCTGGTCAGCCGGACGGCAGCTATGACGAAAAAGTACTTTGCGTCTGCGGTTCCTGCGCCGTCTACCCCCGCCCCCGAAGAGGCCTCCCTCGATACGGAGCTGCGGAGCTGCGCCGAAAAAGCAGCCGAGACCTGTGCCGCCTGTATGGAAGCGCTGCATGTCTCCGATGCGCTCGAAGCGGTTTTTGTACTGTTCCGGCGCGCCAACAAATATATCGACGAAACGCTGCCGTGGGCACTGGCAAAGGAACCGGAAAAGCACGAACGGCTGGGAACGGTGCTCTATAACCTTTTGGAAACGGTACGCATAGGTGCGTGTCTGCTCAGGCCGTTTCTGCCGCAGACCGCCGAAACCATCCTGAAGCTGCTCGGAACGGAAAGTTTCTCTCTTTCCTTCGGCGGTCTTGCGCCCGGTTCTGTCCTCGGCGAGGCGTCCCCCCTGTTCGCCCGGCTGGATGAACAGCAAACGATAGCGGCCCTGACGCCGGAGGAGACCTCCGCATCCGCCCCGGACACAGAGCCCGGTACCCGCACGGACAAAAATGAGAGCACCGCTGCGGCTAAAACGGACAAGGAACCGCTCATCGACATTGAGACCTTTATGCAGTGTGAGCTTCGGGCGGCAAAGATTCTGGCATGCGAGCCTGTGCCGAAATCCAAAAAGCTGCTGAGGCTGGAGGTGGATCTCGGCTATGAGAAAAGGCAGGTGGTATCCGGTATTGCCAAATGGTACAGCCCTGAGCAGCTTATCGGAAAAACGGTAGCCCTGGTGGCCAATCTGAAGCCGGCGAAGCTCTGCGGAGTGGAAAGTCAGGGTATGATTCTCGCAGCCGGCGAGGAAACTGTACGCGTGCTTTTTTTGGACGATACTACGGTGCCCGGGGAGCGCATCCGCTGAAAGCCGCTCTCATGTTCCGGCCGGCAGAAAAGCACGGCCTCTGACGATACTGCTGAAATGCCGGAACGGTTCTTCACCGGTCCGAAGGAAAGGAGCGTGAGTCAGTGGATTATCTAAAGGTCAGAAGAAGACATATATTTGATTCTCATGCGCACTATGACGACGCAAGATATGACGAGGATCCCTCCGTGGAATCCCGGGACGGACTGCTGAGCGAGCTTTTTGAGGAGGAGGTCAAGCTGATTCTGAACGCAGGAACCAATCTGGAAACCTCACGCAAAAGCCTTGCGCTGGCTGAGAAATATTCCGGTATGTACGCGGCGGTCGGCATCCATCCGCATGACGCAGAGAATGTTGAGGACGATCTTGACGCGCTTCGCAGTCTGCGGGAGCTGCTGTATCACGAAAAAGCAGTGGCCATCGGGGAAATCGGGCTGGACTTTCATTACGACTTTTCCGACCGGGCAATGCAGCTCAAATGGTTTGAGCTGCAGATGGAGCTGGCCTCCCGCACAGGGTATCCGGTCGTGATACACGACAGGGAGGCACACGGCATCTGTATGGATATGATCCGTCAGTTCCCGCGAGTCCGCGGCGTCGTTCACAGCTACAGCGGCAGCGCCGAAATGGCAAAGGAGCTGGTTCGGCTGGGGTATTACATATCGGTATCCGGCGTTGTGACATTCAAAAATGCGGGAAAAATTCTTGAGGTGGTCAAAACGGTGCCGATCGAAAGGCTCCTCATAGAAACGGACTGTCCGTATATGGCGCCCCACCCGTTCCGCGGCAGGATAAATCACAGTGGTTATATAAAATACATAGCCAAAACCGTGGCTAAGCTTAAGGAAATGGAATATCTGGAGGTGTGCGACATTACCTGTGCAAACGCGTGCGCGCTGTTCGGAATCGAGCAGTAAGGACGTCCGGCCGCCGAACCGAAAAGGCATAGACTGTGAGAAATGCGGCGGAATTTATGCAGGCAGCCGTGGCTGCAGGTTCAGCAGGCGCCGAGAAGAACGTTCCTTTTCGCGGACAGCGAATTGCCTTCCCGGCGTGAAACGTCTTTCCTTCAGGCTGTGCCGCGGATAACCGCTTTATAGCCGGAAAGCCGTCCTCTGAGCTGCTTGCTTTCGGCGCTTCGCGCCTGAGCTCTCTTTCCCGCGGCTTGCTTGAAGTCCCTTATAATTTAACTCGGAAAGGATACAAAACATGTCTTGGAATATACTGAGAGGGAAAGCCTCTGTACCGCAGTACTCCCTGAAAACAGGAGCGGCGGTTGTGTTTTGCGGCGCGGCCGCCGCGAGCTCGGTTCTGTATGCCTTTACCATGCAGAATCCCATATCCTTTCTTTTCTTTGTTCTCGCCGCCTCACTCACGGTCTTTCTCAGGCTGGCTGTTCCCTCGCCGCTTATGTATCTCACCGCTCTTCCGGCTTTCCTTGCAGGCTTTCTGACAAACGGTGTTTTCGCCGCCTTTGCCGCCGTCCTGTGGCTTCCCTGTGCTGCTGCCGCGTCGGTTATTATACTGCGGGGCATGAACAAGAAGCAGGCTACGCTCGCCGCCGTTTTTGCCCTTGTCGCTGCCGCCTGCCTGCTGTTCGCCGTCTGGTTTGCCTGCACAAACGGCAGCCTTTCACCGGCGCTTCTGCGCGAGACGATATCCGGCTGGTTTGATCGCTTGAGGGAAGTCATGTTTGACGAGGAATCCGTCGATCTTCTGTACGATTACCTTGCGCCGGCTTTTGACGAAACCTTTACGAAACAGATGTTCAGCGCACAGATGGCATCCTTGGCCGACTCGTTTTTCCTCTCCCTGAAAATGATGACGCCGGCTATTATCGGACTTGCAGCTCTTTTTGCCTCCTATATTACCGTTTCGCTTGCCGCGCTGTGGGTAAAGGTGATGAACTGTCCGCTTCTGCTGCCCTGCCGTCCCTTTGAGGTGACCGTCTCCCCCGCGGCAGCCACCGTATATGTTCTCTCCTATTTTGCTTCCACAGCAGCGGCGGTGGCAGAAGAGACGCGCATCTCACTGGGCCTGAACAACCTCGTGCTTCTGTTCATGCCCGCCATGCTGCTGATGGGGTGCAAGGCTTTGCTCCGCCTTGCAAAAAATCCTCTGAGGAGGCGGACGTTTTTCGTCATCATACTCTTTCTGTTTCTTATGTTCTGGAACGGACTGGCATTGTATCTTGTTTCCCTGCTCGGCGTGTTTGACTGTTTCCGTTCCGTTTACAGAAACAGGCTGAAGAAATAGCAGAGCCTGATCCATGGCAGAATCCGATTGACCTGAGAAAGGATTGTTTAAGATGTTCAGACCAAAAAGACCCCGCATAGACGGACATACGGTTCGCCCGCTTATCTTTGTCCTGCTGTCCGCTCTCTATTTTGCCGGATGCTTTTGGTATATGGAGCAGACGCCGGCCGATAAACGCTCCCTCTCAGCGCTGACGCTGCTGCTGATTTACCTTGCGCTCTGTCTGCTGGCGGCAGCGGTATTGCTTCTGCTCCGGCATGCGGGACGGGTAAGTGCCGCCGCCGCAGGCGCCGAGGGCATACTCCGCAGCATGACGCTCGACGTCATTGCCAAGCTCTATATGCCGGTGCTCATCTGTGATGACGCCGGAAAAATCATCTGGTACAACAAGGCCTTCAGTCAGCTTTACTATACGGGCGAAGCGCTGTACGGCAGGTATCTGGATCAATTCTGCACCGCAGACGTAGGAGAAATCCTGACAAGCGACCGCCCGGACGGTGTAGAGGCCGGCATTTTCATGAGCGAGCACGACGAACATCCGGAACGTTTTTTTGCAGTCAAAGGCTACCGCTTTCCCGCTCAGGGCAAAAGCTATGTTATTACCTTTTGGTCCGACCGCTCGGAGCTGAAGCTCGCTTACCGCAAAATAGAAGAGGAATCCCTCATTGTTGCGTATATCATCATTGACAATCTGGAGGAGATGCTGCAGGTGGCGCAGGAAAAATACCGCATTGCCTCCGCAAACATCGAATCCATACTTCGTACCTGGGCCGCGCGCGTAAAAGGTGTGCTGAAGGAATACGAAAAAGACCGGTACATGCTTTTGTTTGAAGCCAAGTACCTTGACGAAATGGTAGCGGACCGTTTTACCATCCTCGATAAGGTGCGCGAGATCCGCATCGGCGAAAGCGCCATGCCGGTCACCATCTCCATCGGCATCTCCAACATCAGCGGCACGCTTGCGGAGAAGGAAGCCGCCTCGCATGCCGCTTTGGATCTCGCGCTGCAGCGCGGAGGCGATCAGGTAGTCTATAAAACAAAGTCTGGGGTAGAGTTCTACGGCGGCAAAACAAAATCCGTACAGAAACGCACAAAGGTGCGTGCGCGCGTGATTGCCAACGAGCTGGCCATGCTGATTTCGCGCTCCTCGAACGTACTGATTATGGGCCACCGCTATGCCGACCACGACGCTTTCGGCTCCTGCATCGGCATAGCAAAGCTTGCCATGTTCTGCGGCGTCCCCCCTCACATCGCCGTCAACCGTTCGGATTCCAATATACAGAATCTGCTTGCGCTGATCATGAAGAAGCCCGAATACAGCGACGTATTCGTGGATTCCACCGAGGCGGCGGATCTCATCCGTTCCGACACGCTGCTTGTTGTCTGCGATGTGTGCAATCCCGCGCACTTTGAAGCGCCGGAGCTGGTGGACAACGTAGAAAACATCGTTATCATCGATCACCACAGAAAGACCGCGGAGTTCAAATTCGCCACAAAGGTGGCCTACATCGAACCGTCGGCCTCCTCGGCAAGCGAGCTGGTAACGGAAATTTTAGAGCAGTCTCTGCCTCTCGGCGCACTGCCGAAGGAGGAGGCGGATCTGCTGCTTGCGGGCATTCTGCTGGATACCAACCAGTTCACGCGGAATACGGGCGTCAGAACCTTCAGCGCAGCGCTTTATCTGCGCGGCGAAGGTGCGAACCCTGCCGATGTCCGCATGCTGTTCCGCACCAATCTGGATGAGTTTATGCGCGAAGCAAAGTTCGAATCCAACGTTGTCATTTATCGGGATATCATCGCCATTGCAATGCGTGACGGAGAGGAAACCTCGGCAAACGACCGTGTGGCTGCCGCAAAGGCCGCGGATAAGCTTCTGTCCGTGGGAGGCGTCATGGCGTCCTTTGCGCTGGTAAAGCTGGACGATACGATACATATATCCGCACGGTCACAGGGAGACATCAACGTACAGCTAATACTTGAAAAGCTGGAGGGCGGCGGACACTTCGATGTCGCCGGCGCACAGATCCGCGGCAGCTCCATGGTACAGACGCTAAACCGGCTGAAAAAAGCCATTGACGATTACCTCCAGACGCTTATCTGAACAAAGTGCGGCGCATTCTTCAAAATTTGCGCGCAGCCGCATATTTCAATTTGATCTAAGGTAAAAACCAACGCTCGGAGCTATCCCCCGGTTGGCTCCGGTGCAGGCTTTCTATCGGGGAGAAAGGCACGGTTCATTATGAAAGTAGTATTATTAGAGGATGTCAGAGGCCAGGGCAAAAAGGGAGCCGTTATAAATGTTTCCGACGGTTATGCCCGCAACTTTCTGTTTCCGAAGCGCCTGGCGGCAGTCGCTGATCAGAAGGCCATGAATGAAATCAAATCCCAGGAAGCCTCGCGGCTGCACAAAATTGAGATGGAAAAGCAGCAGGCCCGTCAAACAGCCGCGGCGCTCGAAGGCATTGCCGTCAAAATACCCCAGCAAGCGGGAGCCGACGGGCGGCTGTACGGTTCCGTCACCGCCAAAGATATTGCGGAAGCACTGCTTTCACAGCACGGCATTGCCGTTGACAAGCGCAAGCTGCAAATCGGTGACGCTCTGAAAACCTTCGGCACGCACGTTGTCGAAATAAAGCTTTATCCGGAAATTACGGGAAAGGTCAATGTTGTCATCTCCGACGCCAAAGCATAAGGCTCTCCGTCCATAAAAGCCTGTGAACATTCGTTAAATGTTCACAGGCTTATTTCGTTTCTCCTGCGCGAATCTGCCGGCTCCCGTCCCCATACTGCCGCTGACACTTCCCATATGTACCGCCGGCGCCTTGTAGATTCCGGAAACAAGGTCAAAAGCCGATGACCGGGATTTTGTACTTAAAATCGATTTAACTTTCAATTCATGATAATTTTTTGATTTGTCAGTGCTGTTGATATTTCAATGTTATATATATTAAAATTATGATGGCGAGAGATAATTTTTTTTTATTTTTTAAATAAATATATGTACATTATTGTCTTTTTCATGTATAATAGATAAGCAGGTTTAAAACCTGCCGCAACCGAAAGCGTACCGCATGGAAACGGTTCGTCAAAAAATCGGAAAAACATAGCAAATGAACTTGAGAGCAGCCATCGCGCAAAATTCTCCCTCGCTGCTTTGTCAAAGTTTATGAGCTGTAAAGCGCAAAGAACAATATCAGTTTTAGGAGGATTTTCAAATGAAAACAAGAAAAAACGCGACAATCAGCCGGCGCGTATCAGCCCTGCTGCTTACGCTGCTCATGCTTCTGCCGATTATGCTGCCCATGAATGTCGGCGCTGCAACGGGATACGAATCCGAAAGCAATGACTCCATAGATACCGCGGACGTGCTTTCTGTAAATACGCAGATCAGCGGCAACATTTCCGACACCGATCTTAGTTCTGACGAAGATTATTTCAAAATGGAAATTCTAAACAACGGATATGTGGAAATTGACCTGCAGCACGAGCTGTACAGCGACGGATACTGGATCGTTACTTTTTACAGCTTTAAAAACGAACTGCAATCCGTCTATTCCTTTAATGCCTATGGAAACGAGGCATCCTCCCGCTCCATCCGGCTGGCTGTGGAGCCGGGAACCTATTATGTGAAAGTAACTTCATATTCCGATAATCTCGAAGGCGTCACCTATGCCCTGTCGGTCAATTTTACCGCAACGGAATACTGGGAGACTCTTTTCAACGGTGATTTTACAAATGCCAAGCTGATGCAAACAAATACACAATACAGCGGCAACATCTCCTACACCGGCCTTAGTCCTGACGAAGATTATTTCAAAACGGAAATTCCAAACAACGGATATGTGGAAATTGACCTGCAGCACGAACTGTACAGCGACGGATACTGGATCGTTACTTTTTACAGCTTTAAAAACGAACTGCAATCCGTCTATTCCTTTAATGC